>NZ_CP058409.1:3070414-3391997 GCF_015239775.1 Trichlorobacter lovleyi | reverse complement strand
CGAACCAGGTGGGGCGGCACGCTGATGACGATGCTGGCACCAGTGGCAGCAAGGGTCGGCAGATAGCGCAGAAACTGAAGGGTGTCGCCGTAGCCCTGTTCGGTGTGGATCAGGACTGTTTTGCCGGTAAGGGTGCTGTCGGTATCCAGCTCAGGCAGGCAGGGGATCGGCGGCAGATGCTGGAGCATGCGCTGGCAGCGCCAGTCAAATTCACGCCAACCTTCGACGTGGCATCCGCAGGAGAGCAGTGCCAACCCCAGATTGATATGGGCATCTGGATAATCAGGTTGTAGTGCAATGGCCTGCCGGAACCAGTCTGCAGCCTCATGCGGGCGGTTAAGGAAGATCAGGCAGCCTCCCGTACAAAGTCGGGCAAGGAAGTTGTCTGGCTCTCGTTCTGCTGCCCGACGGTAACAATGACAGGCTGAAGACCATTGTTCCTGCTCGCGAAGCCGATCACCGATGGCGATCAGGTCTTTTGCCGTTGATGTCGGGATATTGGGAGAGCTTCCTGCCAGCCGATGTTCAAGGGCTTCTACCATATCCTCAACCGTGCGCTCCCAGAGCCCCGGGCTAGCCTGGCGAAAGATACGCATGGTTGGATACCAGTCGGAGTCGCTGCGGTTCAGGCCCCAACGCCAATCCGGGCTATGGTGCGCCAGCAGCCAGACTTCGCGCCCCAGGGCGCCAGCGAGGTGTGCCGGGGCACTGTCTATGCAGATGATCAGGTCGAGCTGGGCCATGATGGACGCTGTTGCCTGAAAATCGACAAGCAGATGCGACAGGTCGGTTATCTTGAGGAGATCCTGCAGTAGCGACAGGTCCGACTCCTGTGCATTCAACTGCAGTGAAAAAAATGAAACCTGCCCGACAAAACGGCGTAACGATGCGAGCATTCTGGCAGGGCAGGCCCGATAGGGGTCGGTGCTGCGTCCTGACCAGACCAGTCCTATGGTGAGGCGATCTTGTGAGAGATCGGGCAGGTCAGAGCGTGAATCAGCAAAGAGATAGGGTGGTTGCGGCAGGTTTTCGCGGATGGCCGCAAGATGGAGCGGCAGGCTGAGCAGGGGGCTCCAGAAGTCATGATCGGGGATCTGGTCGCCGGGTATGAGGGCCTGATGAATGCCGGGGGCTCCTGATAAGAGATCGGCAAGGGATCGGTCAGGGCAACGCACCAGCACAGTTGCTCCCCAGTCGGCAAGCAGGGGGGCGAACCGGATAAACTGGATGCTGTCTCCATATCCCTGCTCACAGCAGAGCAGGATCGTCTTGCCTTCCAACGGTTCCCCCTGCCAACGGGGGGTGCCCGGGTCGAATATCGGAACTGGGCGGGTACGCTGGAAACGCCACTCATACTCCAGCCATCCTGTAGCGTAATCTCCTGCCATTAGTAAGCTTAGGGCGCGGTTCCAGTGGCCATCTCCGTCAGTAGGATGGCAGGTGATGAGCCTTTCAAACAGATCCAGTGATTCGTCAAGTCGTCCCATGTCACGCAGGAGTACCCCCATATTGTTGAGGCTGCAGGGGTCATCCGGGCAGCAATACAAGGCACGGCGATAGCAGATCAGGGCCTCGTCGTGCTGCTGCATCTTCTGGTAGGTGTGAGCCAGGTTGTGCCAGCCAGCTGCAAAGCCAGGCGCCTGTGCGAGTGCCTGGCGAAAACAGTCTGCCGCCTCATCCAGCCGGTTGCGATTAAGCTTGATCGTGCCCAGTCGGTACCATGCCGCCGCCCTCCCGCGGTTGTGGTGTAAACTCATGCTGTGGCCTCTTCTTTGCTGTTCTGCATCAGCCACGAGCGACAGTAATCAGCCTCTTCAGTTCGCCCCAGGCGGAGGAGTGGTGTCAGCGCAAGCCGATAGGGTGCCGGCTCATTTGGGCGAAGCAGGCTTGCCTGGTAGAGGCGACCAACAGCCTCTTCATGCCGTTCACAGGTGATCAGGAGGCTGCCTAGGTGCAGGTAGGCGTCATAGCAGCGATGATCGTACTGTATAGCAAGCTTCAGTTGGAATTCGGCGGCGGCAGTGTTGCCCAGTTCACGTTCAATACCTCCCAGTGTAAGGTGTAGAACTGCTGATCTGGGATTGGCTGCAAGGGCTTCGCTCACCAGTTGCCGTGAAGTGATGGAATCGCCATCAAGTAAGAGCATGGCGGCTTTGGCGGCATTTGTCTGCCAGTCGATTCTGGGTTGGCAGGGTTGAGTCACAGGCCTGTTCCAGGTGGTCAGTCTGACCTGGATAAGTTTACGTACGATTCCTGACGGCAGTGCCGCTGGTGAGAGGTGGGTTTCCCATGCGCTCCGTGCCTCCTTGCAACGCTGCAGCAGTTCATCGCTTGAGAACTGCGCAAGCCAGCCAGTGATGATGGCTCCGGTCTGTGCGGCCATCCCTGCCGGTATGCGGATAACAAAACGATTGTAGTTGATCCGGTCGTTAAAGGGGAGCAGCGTCGGCTCCTGGATTACTGCGATCCTGCCGAGGGCCAGAGTTTCAAAGAATCGAATGGAGGAACTGCCAGCGCCAGGCGGGCAGAGTACGCAGATCGATTCACTGGAGATCTGAAGGTAGCGGCTGCGGCGCTCCTGCTGTACAGCGGGAGATTGATGGAGGTGGAATGAGGTGTGCAAATCGAGTTGGTGTACCAACCTGGCTTCGCTGATCAGGCCGTTGATCATTGGCGAGCGTTCGCGCAGTAGCCCCAGGTAACCGACAAAACTGGCATGAAAGCGGATGCGGGTCGTATCAAAGTGGAGGAATTCATCCGGAATTGTAACGTGATAGGGGATGATAAAGGCGTTTAAATCCTGCTGGTAGGGGTCGATGCTCGCCCTGAACCAGATTGCAGATGAATGATAGGGGGCCTGACAGTCATGGTCACTGAATAGGATATGCTGGTTTTGTGCCGAAGAAAAGTGGCGCAATTGTTCCAGGAAACGCCACATGCCTTCACTGGTCTGGTATTCGGCCAGATGCTCAAGGTAGTAGGGGAAGAGCAGCCAGTCGGCATCTTCAGGCCTGGCTGCCGTTCGAAGGCCAAGCGATTGCCAGTTGTTCTGATCGGTCAGCGGTGTCGGGCGGTCGCCGGTCAGGCTGTGGTCAAAATCCTGGCCGTCACGGTAGCACCAAATGCGAGGGGTGACGTAGCACTGTAGTTCTGTGGTGACCGAGTTGATCACCGTTTTCCAGTCGCCGGATGTCGGTTGTCTGAAGAGCCGCATGGACGGATACCAGGGCGAGTCATCACGATCCAGCAGCCAGCGCCAGTCCGGTACTTTGGGTAGTACCAGCCAGACGGGCACTCCCAGGGCTCCGGCCAGATGGGCCACGGAAGTGTCAATGGTGATAACCAGGTCAAGATTGGCAACTAGGGCGGCTGTCTGGCTGAAGTCGGTCAGTTCCGAACTGTAATCAAGCAGGTGTGAGTCATGGAGCTGAAAGCCATCCGGTGGCGAAAGCTGCAGGCTGATAAACTGTACTCGCTCAACCTCCAGCAGAGGCTGAAGGAATGCCGGCGGGCAGCTGCGTTTGCGATTGACCGGCAGATCAAAACGGCCAGCCCATGCCAATCCGACCCTGATTTTCGTTGTGTCTGGCAGACGTCTTTTCCATGCCTGAATCAATTCCTGGTCTGCATGCAGATACGGAACATCAGCTGGTATCGTATGCAGTTGTGTGTGAAATATCCTGGGCAGGCTCATGATCGGGAGGCGGCAGTCAATTTCAGGAAGTGGGGAGCCTCGCTCAATGCAAGAGAGTGAGGGAATCGTACTGCAGATGACGGAGAGTGCAGTCGGTACTTCCAGGATGACCTGGATACCTTTTTGAACAAGTAACGGCAGGTAGCGTAGCATCTGGATGGTGTCGCCATAACCCTGTTCGGCGTGGATCAGCAGCCGTAGACCGGGCCGGGGTGCTCCCGACCATGCAGGGATATCCTGGTGGCGTGAGATGACCGGATCGTTGGTGGTAAAGCGCAGTTCATAATCATCCAGAGCAGAGGCGAAAGTGCCCTGCAGGAGCTGCAGGCAGGCACGGTTGAAGCGGGCTTCAGTACAGCCAGGATCTGTCTGGAGGATGGCCTGGTACTGATCATGGGCCTCCCGGATCATCCCCTGCTCTTGTATGGCAAAGGCCTGGTTGAGGCGTGCTTCAAGCAGGTGTGGCTCAAATCTGAGGCAGTGCGTAAAGGCATGTTCCGCCTGTATGTAGTCCTGTTGTGTAAGGTACAGAATCCCCAGGTTGTATGCGGTTCGTGAAAAGTCTGGGCGCTCTTCCAAAATCTGTACATAGAGGGCTTTAGCCTGATCAAGCTGGCCATTGGCATGGAATTTTTCGGCTTGTGCCAGCATATGGTGAAGGGCGGGACTATTCATGTAAAGTAAAGTGCGGTATACTCCGATATACTGAAGTAGGGTTAATGTACTCAACCGGAGTGGAGTATACACGAAAAGCGCTGACCGGCGCAACAGAAGCTGGCGGTTTCCGTGGAAAGGAGGTGGCAGGCGTGGCATTTGATTTTTCAGACAATGTGCAGAAACTTTTCTCTGCCCTGACCTCTACAGCGGATTTGCAAACCAATCTGGCCAACACCCTGCTTTCAAGCGGCATTAACTCAATGCAGAACAAGGACTACAAGCAGGCTGCGGCATCTTTTCGGCAGGCTGCTGCACTACAGCCTGACCTTACTGAGGCATACACCTATCAGGGAGATGCCTATGCCCGGATGGGCAAGCGCAAGGAGGCGATAGCTGCCTACAAGATGTCTCTGTCGGTAGACAAGACACAGGATGAGGTCTACACCACTCTGGCCAGCGTCTATGTGGATAATGGTCAGAAATCTGAAGCGGAAAAGGTGCTGAAAGACGGTATCAAGCAGAACAAGCTGAATACCCTGGCCTATTACACGTTGGGGTTGATGCAGGAACAGGATGGCAGATTTTCTGAGGCGGAGGCAAACTTTCGCCAGGTGATCAAGCTGGAGCCGAAGGACGGCAATGGTTACTACGCACTGGGGATGGCGCTGAACGGCCAGGAACGTTACAAAGAGGCCGCTGTTCAGCTTGAGAAGGCAATCACCCTGAAGAAGGAGTTTTCTCCGGCGCTACTGGAACTGGGCAGGGCCTATGCCGGCCTGGGTGACATGGATAAGGCCCAACAACAGGTTGATGCGCTTAACAAGATAGAAACCAGTGATGCGCGCCTTTCAGCGGCAGAACTTGCTGAGGAGATAAGGCATCCCAAGATCAGCTACTACAGCAATGTCAAAAGCTCCATGCCGCTCAGCTTTGCTACTTCGTCACTACTGGTACTTGATCCTGTTACCTTTATTGATCCAGGCAGTAGGCGTGATTTTACCGTTACCTTTGGCTTTGATTCTGAAATGGATATCGGTTCGGTTATGGATCCCCTTAACTGGCGGATCTCAAAGGCGTCAGGCGGTACCGCCGGTCTGTATAACAACGGCCTCTATTCCGCCAAGGATGTTTCAGTGCCTTATATTCCGAAGAGTGTCACCTATGATCCTACCACGAAGGAAGCAACCCTGACCTTTTCTATAGGGCAGCTGGCATCAAGTATTGACGGGACCCTTGACCCCAAACATCTTGTCTTCAAGTTTCTTGGTAAGGATGTGAATGGCAAGACCATGGACCCCACCGCAGATGAGTACGAAGGCTGGAAGGGTGGCGTGTTTTAGTTGTCTTGATTTTAGTTGAATATACCGTATGATTGGAATCGATCATTTATTCTGAAGGAGAGTTGAAGCATGAGTCAGACGACAGCAATCAACAGCTATACCAGTATGCAGAAAGAGACCCTTTCAGGGCGTGAGCTTGAGGCATCAGTCCTGACCCGTGCCGGACTGATGCTGAAACAGGTGCAAGAAAACTGGGCAGCCCCTGATCGTACTGAAAAGCTGCTGGAGGCGATCAAGTTCAATCAGAAGGTCTGGAGCTTTTTTCAGGCAGAACTTTCTGACCCTGAAAACCCCCTGCCGGTTAATTTGCGTCAGGATATCCTCAATCTGAGCCTCTTTGTCGATAAACGTCTGTTTGAGGTAATGGCGAATCCTGACAAGGACAAGCTTAATATCGTGGTAGACATTGATTTCAATATTGCTGCCGGACTCAGAGCCAAACCAGAGTAATACTAAGCCGTAGTGACAATTTGTGTAGCACCTGCTATCCTCTACTCATCCAGTAGGGGATAGTTTCATTTCAGGAGGTTTTATGCCGTCTGCAGTACAACATCATCGTCTGATTATCCTTGGCTCCGGCCCTGCCGGGTATACGGCTGCTGTCTATGCGGCCCGGGCAAACCTGAATCCGGTTCTGATCGCCGGTCTGCAGCCTGGTGGGCAACTGACCACAACGACCGAGGTAGATAATTGGCCCGGTGATTTTGAAGGGGTGCAGGGACCGGATCTGATGGAGCGGATGCGTCAGCATGCCGAGCGGTTTACTACGCAGATTATCTATGACACGATTGTGAGCACCGACCTGACGCAGCGCCCCTTCATCCTGCAGGGGGATGGCGGCAGCTACAGCTGCGATGCGCTGATTATTGCCACCGGTGCTTCAGCCCGCTACCTGGGACTGCCGTCCGAGGAGGCCTTTAAAGGTAAAGGGGTCTCGGCCTGCGCCACCTGCGACGGTTTTTTCTACCGCAACAAGCCGGTTGCGGTGATCGGCGGCGGTAATACGGCCGTTGAAGAAGCCCTGTATCTGGCCAATATCGCCAGTCATGTAACGGTGGTGCATCGTCGTGACCAGTTCCGCTCTGAAAAGATCCTGGCAGACAAGCTCAAGTCCAGGGCTGCAGAGGGTAAGGTAACCATCGAGTGGTTTCATGTCCTTGATGAGGTGCTTGGTGATGCCATGGGAGTGACCGGCATGCGGATCAAGGATGTTCGTGATGGCAGCACCAAGGATCTTGCCGTGGAGGGGGTGTTTATTGCCATTGGGCATTCCCCCAATACCGGCATTTTTGAGGGGCAGCTTGAGATGAAGGACGGCTACCTCAAGACCAGGGGCGGTTCCGAAGGGTTTGCAACCCAGACCAGTGTTCCCGGTGTCTTTGCAGCCGGCGACGTGCAGGATTACATCTACCGTCAGGCCATTACCTCGGCCGGGACCGGCTGCATGGCTGCCTTGGATGCTGAACGCTATCTGGATGGACTTGGCGGATAAGGTATGACTGTTGACCCGCCGCAGGATGAACAACTGGAGCTTCTGCTGCAGGAGGTCTCCAGGACGCTTGGTGAAAACCAGCGTTTTCTTCAGGCCTTGAAGGAGGACCGGATTGATGAGGTTGATGACCTTGCAGACCCGGAGGCCGACGAGGAGCCGTTTGAGGAGTTATAATGAGCCAGCATGAAACGGGCTGATACGAAGAAAGGCGCCACCGGAAACGGTAGGCGCCTTTTCTGTTTGGGGTATGAGGCCGCGCGAGCGCGGATTAGTGTCCTTTTTTCTCTGCTTTATCGCCGTTCTTTGAGCGCTCATCACCTTTTACACCAATATGGCAGGTGGCGCAGCGGGTGTTGGAGGCAAAGGCCAAGGAGCCGTTGTGGCAGGTGCCACAGTATTTGCCCTGATACAGCGACTCCATGACAAAGTCCTTATTGGCCTGGACTTTTTTGGCCTGCTGCTCAAAGAGGTGGTTGTGGCACATGTCGCAGCCCAGACCCTTGTCAACGTGAGCCTTGTGGGAGAAGATCACCCCACGGACCGGCTTGTCATAGACGATCGGAGCCTCAGGGTAGCTGGCGGCAACGGCAACTCCGGCTGCCAGGGACAGTGCGGCTACAGCGGTCATAAACAGTGTGCGTATCGTCATAGCGTAGAATCCTCGTAAAAGAAATAGTGTTGGTTATCCTTTGGTATAGAACACGTTGGGACGGGTGCCTGCCTCGGGCCGCAGAACCCATACCGGACGCTCGATCTGATGGACAATCTTGAAGACCCGGTCCTCCTGGTTTGACAGGTCGCCAAAGACCCGCACGTCTGCCGGACAGGCATGGGCGCAGGCCGTGTCTTTCTCTCCTTTGGAAAGGCGGGTATCCCAGCAGAAGTTGCATTTGTCGACCGCCTTCTTCTCATCGTTGAAGTAACGGGCGTTATAGGGGCAACCTTCCTGGCAGGTCAGGCAGCCGATGCACTTTTTGATGTCCATCAGCACGATGCCGGTGGTCTTGTCCTTATAGGTGGCCTTGGTGGGGCAGACCCGGGTGCATTGCGGCAGGTTGCACTGGTTGCACAGCACCGGAATGAATTCACGCTTGCCGCCTACGGCATCCGGGGTTTCCTTCTCAAGGATGGTGGTGCGATAGGCGCCATGTACGTGGGGTACATGGTTGGTGGCCACGCAGGCCTCCATGCAACGCTCGCAGTCGATACAGCGGTGCTGTTGCATCACCATACTGTAATGGGGCTTGTAGGGGTATTTCTTGGCAAAGTCGGAAGCGTGGGCGCTGTTGAAGGTGGAGATGGCGGAAAACAGGGTGCCGCCGGCAAAAATGCCGGTGATGGCCAGGCCCATCTTGAGGAAGTCCCGGCGCTCCTGCATCGGTACGTTCTCGACCCCTTCGTTCTGCAGATTGTTCAGATCTATGTTTTTATTCATGATTGGTATCCTTGTCGTAGTGATTGGTGTGCCGTATGGTCTAGTGATCTTCAACCTTGTGACCGTCAAAAACCTTTTCTCCGATCAGGAACAGCAGGGCAGTCAGGCCAAAGCCGCCGGCGGTAATGATCCATTCATATACTGAAGGGGAATAGTGCAGCATTTCCTTGAACTCATTGACCCCCAGATCATAGTAGACCGGCAGAGACTGGCCGAGATAGACCAGGTTGAAGCGCATGACAAATATACCGATCACCATCGACAGAGAAGCGATCAGCATCAACTTCAGGTTGCGCCCTTTGGAGAGAATGAAGAGTACCAGCGGACCGGCCATCCCCAGCAGGATCTCAAAGAACCAGAATACAAAGGCGTGGTGGCCGACAACTTCGGACTGAACGACCGGGAAGGCGCCATTGGGCTGGCCGGCGGCTCCGGCAATCAGCTTCCAGGTGGTGAAGAACAGGATCACGCAGATCAGCAGGATACCGATCTTGGTGGTAACCTCAAGGGCGCGCTGCATGTCAGGCGCCATCTCCTGCTTGTTGATCTTGTAGCCAAGGATGTGGAACATCAGGATAACCGCGCAGCCGGTCATCATGGCAGAGGCGATGAAGTAGATCGGCATATAGGGGCCCTGCCAGTAGGGGCGTCCCATCAGAAGACCAAACACGGCGCCCAGGTTTGAGTGGGCTGCAATACCGGCCACTGAGCCGCTGAAGCCGCAGATGACGGCCGGACGGTGCTTGTTCATCAGCAGGAAGATGTATTCGGCAAACATGAAGGCCAGGTAGATGCCGTAGAGGGTGCCCATCCACCAGATGTTGGAGGTCAGGTTGGGGGAAATCACGTTCCAGATTGCCATCCGCCAGGGGAGTTTGATCTCAAAGGCGATGACGAAGAAGCCGGAAAGGATGGTGGCGATGGAGAGGAAGACCGAGCGCTTGGCGATCGGCATGAAGTCCTGGACCCCGAAGACGTGGCCGATGGAGGAGATCAGGCAGAGGCCGGTGGAGCTTACGACGAAAAAGACGTAGGTGGCGATCAGAACACCCCAGGGAACCTCGCGATAAACATTGTAGTATGCTTCGTGCCCCTTGATCATGGCCATCAGGCCGGTACCGGCAGAGGCCAGTACCACGGCTGCGGCAATGAAGACCATGAGGTAGAAGCCGGTTCCCGCTGTCTTGAGCCGGTTGGCTACCCCGGTGACCAGCTCATTGAGAGATGGAGTGGTGTGGTGGTGTGCCATGCGTCGATTCCCCTTTGTTATCTGATTTCTGAGACATGCTACAGATTCATATTATTGAATGTTGCAAAATTTTCTCTAACTAACATGCTGTAAACAGAAAAGCAACAGGATTGTGCGTAGTTGCATGTGTTGCAGTGTGCGTTGCGACAATGTTGCATGGGGGCTGCCTTGACTTTAAACGGCTGCTCTGCTATAGCGAAACAGCTTATTATTACTGATATTCGGAGTTTGTGCGCAATGGTCAAGAAGCTGTTTATTCCCGGTCCGGTCAATGTGGCTCCAGAGGTGTTTGCGGCAATGTCTCAGCCGATGATCGGCCATCGGATGAAAGAGTATGCTGAACTGCATGGACGGATAAAGACACACCTGAAACGTTTGATGATGACGGAGAGCCGTGTGTTCCTGGCCACCTCCAGTGCCTTTGGTGCCATGGAAGGTGCGCTACGCAACCTGGTCAAAGGGCGTTGTGCTAATTTTTGTAATGGCGCCTTCTCTGACAAGTGGCACGATGTGACGCTTCGGTGCGGTAAAGAGGCTGATGCGATCAAGGTCCCCTGGGGGCAGCCGATTACTGGGGAGCTGGTGGATGCAACCCTGGCCACCGGCAAGTACGACAGCATGACCATGATCCACAATGAGACCTCCACCGGGGTGCTGTCACCGTTAGCTGAGATTGCTGCCGTCATGCGCAAGTACCCTGATGTCATGTTTATTGTTGATACGGTTTCATCCATGAGCGCCATGCCGATCGGGTTGGATGAGCTGGGAATTGACTGCTGCATCTTTGGTGTCCAGAAGGCCTTTGCGCTGCCGCCGGGCCTGGCCATCTTCACGGCAACGGAAAAGGCGCTGCAGCGTGCGCAAAGCGTTGAAAATCGTGGTTACTACTTTGATTTTATGGAGTTTGCAACCAACGACGACAAGGATAACACCCCTTCAACCCCCTGTATCTCTCTGATCTACGGACTTGACTGCCAGTTACAGCGGTTCTTTGCCGAAGGACTGGAGGCTCGCTGGGAGCGGCATCGCGTCATGGCGGAGCGAACCAGGAATTGGGTGCAGGAGCGCGGGTTTGAGCTGTTTGCTCCTGAAGGTGCCCGTTCCGTGACCTTGACCAGTGTGGCAAACAGCCGTGGGGTGGACTTGGCTGCGGTCAAAAAGCAACTGGGTGAAAAGGGATACGCCTTTGATGACGGCTATGGCAAGATCAAGGGCAAGACCTTCCGGATCGCCCATATGGGAGACTTGCAACCGGCTGAACTGGAAGAGTTTCTGGCTGTTCTGGATGGTGAGCTTAAGGGGTGAGGTCAGACAGCCTTCCCCTCTGCCGGTGGCGTTACCACCCTGGCAAAGGGGAAGGGGGTGCGGTTACACTGCTTCAAAGACATCCTTGCCGGCGCCGCACAGCGGGCAACACCAGTCGGCCGGCAGGTCTTCAAAGGCAGTGCCGGGTGCAATACCGTGGTCAGGGTCGCCAACAGCGGGATCATACTCATACTGGCAGATAGTGCAGACATACTTTTGCATCGGTTCTCTCCTTTGGTGTAATGTACTGAACTTACAGGTGGCTCAGGATTCCCAGCTGATGGCCTGTACCGGGCAGCCGTCAATGGCGGCCTGGATATCGGCCTCACTGGCCCCTGCAGGGTTGAAGCATTCTGACCTGCCGGAAGCGTTAAAACGGAATACCTCCGGGCAGAGGCTAACACAGAGACCACAACTGATGCAGACTTCTTGGTCAACGACCGGTTTTTTTGCCATTTCTGGTCCCTCCTGAGTATGGGAAAAGATACCATTAAACTGATGCAGCGGCAAGAGGCTGCTTCAGAATGCCATCCAGCAGATGAAGGATACCTAAAGATGATCTTCGATACAGTTGTTGTTGGGGCACTGGGAGTTAACTGCTTTGTGCTCGGGTGCGAAGCCACCGGACAGGGGGTTGTGGTTGACCCCGGTGATGAGGCAGACCGCATCCTTGCACAGGTCAGGCAGCGTGGTCTTACTATCGTTGCAATCATTAACACCCATGGACATTTTGATCATGTCGGTGCTAACCGGCAGCTGGCGCAAGCCACACAGGCACCGCTCTACATCCACCAGGCCGATGTCCCGATGCTGGAACGGGTAGCCAAGACGGCAGCCATCTACGGGCTGCCGGGTGAAAACTCACCCCAGCCTGATCGTCTATTGGAAGACGGCATGCTGATCGAGTTTGACACACACCGGCTGCAGGTGATTCATACGCCGGGCCATACCCCGGGAGGCTGCTGCCTGTATCTTGAGGCAGAAGGCAGGCTGATCGCCGGGGATACCCTGTTCGCCGATGGTGTCGGGCGGACCGATCTGCCGGGCGGTTCTCATCAACAACTGGTGGAGTCAATCAAGAACCGTCTCTTTACCCTGCCTGATCAGGTTCAGGTATATCCCGGTCACGGCCCCACCACCACCATTGGCCATGAAAAACGTCATAACCCGTATCTGGACTAACACCATGACAGAACTGACTGGCAAGACCGTAGTACTGGGGGTAACCGGCGGCATTGCAGTGTACAAGGCGGTGGAGCTGCTGCGGCTGCTGACCAAGGCCGGTGCTGAGGTGCATGTGATCATGACCAGGGCGGCAACAGAGTTTGTGACGCCACTCACCTTTCAGACCCTCTCAGGTAATCCGGTTTCAACAGAGCTGTTTAACCTGTATCAGGAACGGGAGATCGGTCATATCTCCCTGGCTGACCGTGCTGATCTGCTGCTGATCGCACCAGCCACAGCCAACCTGATCGGCAAGATAGCCCATGGCATTGCCGATGATCTGCTGGCCACAACCATCATGGCCACCAAGGCGCCGGTACTGTTGGCCCCGGCCATGAATGTGAATATGTATCAGAATCCGCTCTATCAGGAGAACGAAGCCCGTTTGCGGCGGCATGGCTATTATTTTGTTGATGCTGAAAGCGGCAGTCTGGCTTGCGGTTGGGAAGGGAGCGGGCGTCTGGCACAGCCGGAGCGGATCTTTGATGAGGCCTGTGCCCTGCTTACAGGTGATGACCTTGTCGGTGAAACTATTCTGATAACTGCCGGTCCAACCCGGGAAGAGTTGGACCCGGTACGCTATATCAGCAATCATTCCTCAGGCAAGATGGGCTATGCCCTGGCCCGGGCAGCCCGGCACCGTGGGGCGAAGGTGATTCTGGTCAGCGGACCGACCTGCCTGGAACCACCATCCGGTGTTGAGCTGGTGCAGGTTGAGTCAGCCCGCCAGATGCATGGGGCGGTTATGGCACGGGTGGCAGACTGCAGTGTGGTGATCAAGGCGGCAGCCGTGGCGGACTATCGCCCTGTGCTGCGCAGTGGCGAAAAGATGAAAAAGGCCGGTGAAACACTGACCCTGGAGCTGGAGAAAAATCCGGATATCCTGGCTGAGCTGGGACAGCTGGAACGCCGTCCGTTATTGGTGGGTTTTGCCGCAGAGACCACTGATCTGCAGGCCCATGCCGCAGCCAAACTGGCCGCCAAGAATCTCGATATGATTGTAGCCAATGATGTCAGTCAGGAAGGGGCCGGGTTCAATGTGGCCACCAATATTGCCAGACTGCTCTACCGGGATGGCAGGATCGAACCGCTTGAGCTGATGGCCAAGACCCGGCTGGCAGAACTGATTCTGGATCGGATACGGGAGCTACTGCAGAATAAAGGGTGAGCTTGACTCGTGGCAGGCCCCTTTCAGGATGGTCAGCAGTTCAGGGTGGTGGATTGAGCGCTTGAGGGTCGGCTTAATGAACTCAACCCGTTCCATCCCCTCTTCACGGGTAAAACGACCACTCTTGTACAGAAAGCGCAGATGGCGCCGCATCTCCTGCGCGACCTCCAGGGCCGCCTCGCCCGTTGGATCAGCCAACCAGCAGAATGACTCCTCACCATGGGTCAACAGGTCCATCACCACTTCCATGGTACATTTCAGATACTCTTGACGGTCTTCAGGGCTAAGGCTGTGCTGTGAGCGGGTTGAAAGCGCCTTGATCAACAGCTGCCAGCGCTCAAGCCGCGAGAGCAGCAGGATCGAGTTGAAGATCCGCTTGTTGTTGCCAAAGGAAAACAGGGTCGGTGCCATGACCCGGCGCAGCAGGGCGTCGTCATGGGGGCGGCCGGCGCGGCAGATCTCCTGGGCACGTTCCCAGATCTGCGGCTCGATAAAGGATTCAAAGCGCAGTTCCCAGTAGGTATGCCGCAGGGCAATCGTTGAGAAGGAACGGATGGTCTTGTACGGCACATAGTAGTTGTGGGCCACCACATCGGCTGCCAGATGGCAGAGGTAGCCATAGGCACAGGCCCGCTGCGGGTCGTCCTGGGCAGACTGCAGCAGCCGTGCCCCCACCCGCCAGCGATGGCAGTTCAGCAGGTAGTGGGTATGTTTCTTACCCACAATGATATCGGCTGCCAGACAACCGTAGAGGAAGTCGTTGGCGTAGTTTCCCAGCAGGGTGGCAAGCTGCGGCGGTAACTGTTGCAGTCTGGCCAGTACATCAAGGCCGATCAGCAGATGGGTGCCGCCCCCCCAGGCAAGACCGGTGGCAGGGCAGAGCAGGATCAAGAGTGATGTCAAGAGTAGTACAGGCATGGTTTCAGCATACTGCAGGATGAGCCAAAAGCAAAGATGAGGTTTGCGCCATGAACAGACTGCACCCCCAGAGCATGTACGCCTCGGTGCGAGAATATCTGCAGGGACTGGAAGAAAGTGGTATTGACGGGCTGCCGCTTGAGGAATTGCAGCAGACCGGCGGCAGGCCGTGGGAGCCTGAACAGCCGCAGGAACCGCTGCAGCCTGCCGCGCCCCGGAGCCTGGATGGACTGCGCCAGATGATTGGAGACTGCCAGCGCTGCGATCTTGCCCAGTCCCGCACCAATCTGGTGTTTGGTGCAGGCCATGAAAGGGCCCGTCTGGTGTTTGTGGGAGAGGCTCCCGGTGCAGATGAGGATCGGCAGGGGCAACCGTTCGTGGGTGAGGCCGGTCAGGTTCTGACCCGCCTGATTGAGGCGATGGGGCTAAAACGCCCCCAGGTCTACATCTGTAATGTGTTGAAGTGCCGTCCGCCTGCCAACCGCAACCCCCATAAGGACGAGATCAATACCTGTTCACCGTTTCTGGTGCAGCAGCTGCAGATCATCAAGCCGGAGGTGATTGTGGCCCTGGGCACCTTTGCCACCCAGACCCTGTTGGAGAGCAAGGAACCGATCTCCCGGATGCGGGGGCAGTTTCATAACTGGCACGGCATCCCGGTGATGCCGACCTTTCACCCCTCTTTTCTGCTGCGTAACAAGGAAAACAAACAGCATTACTGGGATGTCTGGAGTGATATGGAGCAGGTGCTGCGCAGGCTGAAGCTGCCGATCCCTGAAAAGAAAAAACGCGCCTAGCTGCGGGTTCAATGCAAGGTCGTTGGCCTGTCTTCCCCGCCAGCTGCCGGTTTCTGTCAGATCCACCTCCGCACCACAAAATATGCTGATTTAGCGCCACCGGCAGGCCAGCTATTGGCCGGCCTGCGCTGTTTCAGCAGCTGTTCCAACCGCTTTTCCAGCGCTATTGTCACAACGCCGTCCCGAGCCCCGCCGCAGTTCAAGATGCTCTCCACCACTGTTTTTTGATCCAGCACAATGACAACATGCCCCTTCCAGACGATCAGGTCGAGGGGGCGTAGCAACTGCAGCAGCGCATGGCTGTCCTTGCCTTCGATGGCAACCGGGCTGCCGAATGCCACCAGTTGCTCCGTATTGCGGGGCGTATAGCCGTCAGTTGCTTCATATAGCAGGCCGGAGCAGTCCAGCCCGGCAAAACGCAACTGGCCGGCCACGGTCACGCCGCTGCGCAAATTCCCCCCCCAGACATAGGGCAGACCCACGGCGCTCCGCAGCTGCTGAATGATCTTGGATGGTTCAGGCCGCTGCGGTGTGCGTCCGGGCGGTGCAGCCGGTTGTGGTGTCAGCAGGTCTGCAGCGACATACAGGCGGGTGCCGGGTGGGGCCTGATAGTCGTTGGTGCGCACCTGCAGTACCGCAGGACTGCCGGGCGGAACAGCCACAACCTCGAATGCCGTGCCGGGCAGGGCGATAAACTCAAGCTGTCGCACTTGACCGCAGCGATCTTTTCGCTGTGGTGCCTGGGGTGCGGCTGATTGAGGGGTGTTAAACACCGGTACCGGTTTGTCGGCAATGGCAAAGCCGGGCAGTTCTGCAGCCATGGCCGATAGCAACGTAATGGTGTGACAGAACAGTATCAGGGGTATGCTCCGTAGGGTCATGGCCGTTTTTTACCTCCGAGTGCTTCGGCAATCAGTTGCCGTTGTTGTGGTGTCAGCCGCGGCGAAAGTGCAAGGTTTTTCACCACGGAGCGGGGGAGCCGGGGCAGCAGCAGGGTAAACCAGATGGCCGGTGTGCGCGGGTTTTTCAGGATGGCCTGCTGCAGTTCCGGCCGGTGCTGCCAGCGGCTGTGGCGGGCGATCTGGGAGATGGTCTCGGCACTGGCGACGGCAGAGGCAAGAAACTGATGGACAGCTCCCTCCTTCAGGTGGGGGTTGTCCAGGCAGGCCGCTACCAGTTGGGGCTGCCCTTCTTTCAGCAGTGCCTCAACAATAGCTGCAGTGCCTCTGCGGGCCAGGGTGAGTTTGTTTCCCAGCGGCTGTGCCGGGATGCGCTGGATAATCACCCGTTCAGCTGCCACCTTCTGGTCCTGCGGGACGCCCGGCAGGCAGCAGAGTTTAAGCAGGTCAAACAGGTAGAGCCTGGGCAGCAGGGCGCTGACAATAGGGGCTGGCGCATCGGCATGCTGCGCCAGTGCCAAAAGTACCTGATAGTTCCCGGCCGGGGGCTCATGCTGCTGGTGCAGCAGGGTAAACAGGTCAGGGTGCAGACCGGTGTGGCGCAGCAGTGCCAGCAGGTGTCCTTCGTCCAGGGCCGGGTTGCGCAAGGCTGCCCGCAGGATGTCCGGTGAGGGACGTTCCATCAGGCTGAACAGCTCTTCCTTGCTTCCGCTCAGCGCTCGGTGCAACAAATGTAGCTCATCATGAGCTGTATCGGTATGTTGGAGGCTCATGTCCATTTAGCCTGGATGCGGCAGTTGGTGTTACCCCGGCTTCGCTCCGGCGCCCGAAATCTGTAGCTCTAAGGCTTATTTCGCTACAGCCGATAAACTCACCCTGCGGGTTCAGACAGTATCGGCTGTTTTACGCTTCATTTCGCCAAGAGCTACGACGATTTATGGGCGAGTCGCTTGCTCGGAGCAATGCCAACTGCCGTTTTTAGGTTCAGTCCGGTTGCGAGTGAGGATGCTGCATGGTACAACCTGCTGGTGAACACTACACCAATTTAATTGTCTGCGCCATGAATGGAGTGCCGGTGGAGCTGTTTGGAGAACGAGATCCCCTGCCGGATTTGGACCGAGAACAGCTTGCGGCAATCTTTGCCCTGTTGGTCCAGCAGAACGGTCTGCCGGTACTTGATGCCTATAAGGAGTCCTGCATCAAAAGGCGGGTTGCCTCGCGGATCAGGCGCAGCGGTTGCCGGGATGTTGACCGGTATCTGCAGCTGCTCGGTGCTGATGCAGCAGAGCGGGAGCGGCTGACCGCCTTCCTGATGATTCATGTCAGCCAGTTTTTTCGGAATCCAAGCCTGTTCAAGACACTGCAAACGGTTGTTCTGCCGGCACTGGTACGGCGCGCCGCAGGCCAGCCGCAGCGTTATTGGAGTATCGGCTGTGCTGCCGGTGAGGAACCGTATTCACTGGCCATACTGCTTGCCGAGCTGTTTGGTGAACAGGCCGCGCATACGCTGTTCGAAATTATGGCGACTGATATAGACGGCAATTCGCTGGCCCGGGCCCGGAATGCACTCTATGCAGAGTCGGCCCTGCGCGAAGTCTCTTGCGACCGCCGGGCAAGATTCTTTACAGAGACAGCAGACGGTTTGCTGCTCTGCCCGGAAGTGAGTTCGATGGTCAGGTTCAGGCAGATGGATCTGCACCAGGTTGCCTGTTACCCTCAGGCAGAGCTCGTGCTGTGTCGCAATACCCTGATATATTTCAATCGACCGGCCCAGGAAAAAATTCTGCACGCCATTGCGGATATTTTGCCGCAGGATGGTATACTGGTGCTCGGCAAATCCGAGAGTATGCCGACAATCCTGCGGGGCAGGTTTGCCACCTTGGACCCGGTTGAACGAATTTACTCTCGCAGATGAGGAGCTAGCTATGCAGATGCGGGTACCGCTCGGGTATAAATTCATCCTCGGCTTTGTTGCCGTTGTGGCGGTGGTGGCCTTTGCTCCGCCAGTGGTGGCGGCACTGGGTTATTCTCCCGGGGTTACCCAGTTTTTGACCCTTGTGGTCGCCCTGACCGTGGGTCTGATCATGGGATGGCTCTTTTCAAGAAAATTTGCCCGCAATATAGGTATGTTAACTGAGTCTGCCCATGAGGTCAGCCAGGGCGATCTCTCCTGTGATATTCAACTGCCTCCCACCAGTACCCCGGATGAAACCCATGAGTTGACCGACGCCATTAACCAGATGATCCAGAACCTGCGGGATCTGGTCGGGCATATCCGGAGCAGTTCCGCCAAGCTGGCCGGGGCTTCCAAGGAGATTAACGGCACCGCTGTGGAGATCAGTGCCTCTACCGAAGAGGTGGCGCGGGCCATTGAGCAGATCTCCCATGGTGCCGAGACCCAGGCCGGACTGGTGGAGCGTAGCTCCCGCATTATAAAGGAGACCGCGATCTCGATCGAGCTGGTGGCCTCACGGGCCCGGGAAAGCTCCCGCTGTGCCCGTGAAACCAGTCAGACTGCCAGGCGTGGCGCTGATCTGGCCGGTGATGCCCTGCTGCTGATGAAAGACTTTTTTGTGCGGACCGAAGAACTCAGCACCCGTTTTGACCAGCTGAACAGTCGTCTGCAGCGGGTGGGTAAGGTTGCTGATTTTATTGGTGAAGTGGCCCGCCAGACCAATCTGTTAGCCCTGAATGCCTCGATTGAGGCGGTGCGGGCCGGTGAATATGGCAAAGGCTTTGCCGTGGTGGCTGATGAGGTCCGTAAGCTGGCCGACAGCACCTCCCATTCTGTGGGAGAGATCACCGACCTGATCGCGACCTTGCGTGATGAGAGCCAGCGGGTGCATGAGAGTCTGCTGGAGAGCTCCCGCATGATCCATGACGGCAAGAAGAATGTTGATATCACGGCCAACGCCTTTGGCGAGATTATTACCAGTGTTCAGGAAACCGAGCGGCGGGCCAACAGTATTGCCGATCTGTCGCAGATGCAGATGGAGGGGGCAGGCAAGATGGTGCAGGCCGTTGATGAGATTGCCAGGGTTGCGGATGACAATGCCGCTGCCACCGAAGAGGTCTCGGCTGCGACAGAGGAACAGCTGGCTGCCATGCAGGATATGGCCCTGGCAACCAGAGAACTGACCCAGCTGGCCGATGAACTGGAACGGCTTGTGCGCCGGTTTACCCTGGAGGAGGCCATAGAGCTGGTGGAAACAGTATGAATGAGGTCCGGCGTTTCCTGCTGCTGCAGGCAGGCTGCCAGAACTATGCCTTGCCCCTTGAACAGGTATCCGAGGTAAGTGAGTTGCGGCCTCTGTCTCCGGTGCCACGTGCCCCGGTCTGGTGTCTGGGGGCTGTCCGGTCTGCCGGCGTGGTTGCGGCGGTGGTGGATCTTGCCTGGTATATCGGCGCAGAGCCGGAACAGGCGCCGGAAAAGCTGGTGGTGCTGGACCTGCGGCTGGGCGGGCTGGCATTGCAGGTGGGGCAGGTCTCCAGCGTGGCATTGGAGGCTCCGGTCAGGCTTGAGCAGGACAACCAGGGTGTCTGGCTGATGACGCCTGACAGCAAGGCGGAGCTGCTGGATGCTATGGAGTTGGTGCAGGAGATCTCGGCTGCCATGGCCCGTTAAGAAGCACCGGGCTGAGCGGATAACGCTCTAGAACAGCCCTGTGCGACGTGCTGTTTTGTAGGCCCCGCAGCATTTTCTGTTTCTCACCCCCAGGATAGAAAATGCTCCTGAAACTCTGTGTTTTCTGCTGCCAACTTTTGAATATCCCCCACCAACGCTTCAATATCGCTTTCCTCCGTTGCCCATGAACACATCAGCCGGGCGCCGCCGGCACCGATAAAGCTGTAGAAATGCCAGCCCAGCCGGTGCAGTGAGTCAACCAGGGCTTGCGGCATGCTGACAAAGACGGCATTGGCCTCTACCGGAAACATGATCTCCAGCTGTGGTACTGCACGGAGCCGTTTTGCCAGGGATTGGGCGCAGTGGTTGGCATGGCTTGCCCGTTTAAGCCATGCATCATTCTGTAGCATGCCGTTCCAAGGGGCTGCCAGAAAGCGCATCTTTGAAGCCAGCTGTCCAGCCTGTTTGCAACGGTAATCAAACTCCTCGGCCAGCTCCTTTTTGAAAAAAACAACCGCCTCCCCCACGGCCATGCCGTTTTTTGCGCCCCCCAGACAGAGCACATCCACTCCTGCCCGCCAGGTGATGTCACCGGGATGACAGCCCAGCGAGGCAGCTGCATTGGCAAAACGGGCTCCGTCCATCTGCAGGCGCAGTCCGTAACGCCTGGCCAGCTCACCTGTCGCGGCCACCTCTGCAGGGCTATAGAGGGTGCCCAGTTCCGTGGCCTGCGTCAGGGATACTACCCGTGGTTTGGGGTAGTGGATGTCAGTGCGCCGTGTGATCAGCTGCTCGACAGCTGCCAGGTCAAGCTTGCCGTTTGCACCGGTTGCAGGCAGAATCTTGGTGCCGTTGGAGAAAAATTCGGGTGCCCCACATTCGTCAGTCTCAATGTGGGCCAACTCATGGCAGATCACACTGTGGTAGGACTGGCAGAGTGAAGCCAGGGCCAGTGAATTGGCAGCTGTACCGTTAAAGACGAAAAAAACCTGGCAGTCGGTCTCAAAGGTGTCCCGAATCAGGCTGCAGGCCTTTGCAGTCCAGGGGTCGTCGCCATAGGAACTGACAAAGCCGGCATTGGCCTCTGCCATGGCCTGCCAAGCCTCCGGGCAGATACCGGCGTAGTTGTCGCTGGCAAATGCAAGATAGTTGGGCACGATCTACCTCCTTGATGCTGCACAATAGGGCATGTGATGCTGAATAAATAGTCATATTGTGTGGGTGTGGTGCGATTAAGTGCATCAGGCTCTAGTTGCTCTTGTTTGTAACCTGTTGTAATCAAATGCTAAACAACTGCAACCAAATTTGTACTCGTTGTTGGCACGCTTACTGTTACAGCAATGTTAACAACGGCGCATTTGACCAGCTTTATGCAGGTGCCACTCATCCCATAGGAGGAATAATTTATGAAATCAGTTCGCAGCATGATCCTGGCAGCAGCCCTGACCCTGTCTTTTGCCTCAGCAGCATTGGCTACACCTACGGGCCAAATCTGGATCCCATCTCCAGATGCCAAAGGATTTAAAGACGCTACCGTAAACCTGACCTATACTGGCCGTTTTTCTCAAAAATCAGCTGCAGATGCTGGTGCCAGCAGCTATGATGTCGGTGCCGTTGTGGGTGTGTTGCCGTTTGAAAACCTGAAGCTTGAGATCGGTGTTGATTATCTGACAAGCAACCTTCAGCAAGATGCCTGGTTTGACAATCACCCGATCTATTTTAACGCAAAACTTGCTACCCCTGAAGATGCCTTTGGTATTAAAGGCATGCCTGCTTTTGCAGTTGGTATCTATAATATGGGTACTTATGATAAACCTGAGGTTAACGGTTCAACCCGTCAAAATATTGCCTATGGCTTGGTGGGCAAAACCTTCCCCGTAATTGGTCGACTTTCTGCTGGTGGCTATATCGGTTCAGAGCGCGCTTTGGCAACACAAGAGAATCCTAAGAATAATAACACCGGGGTGATGGCATCATGGGATCGCAGCATGACCGAGATCTCTGACAAGCTCTGGCTGGCTGTGGATTACATGAGCGGTAACAACGCAAATGGTGCACTTTCCGTTGGTGGCTCTTGGACCTTCACGAAGAATGTTACACTGGCATTGGGTGTCATTACCTTTAATCCTTTTTACAAAACAAGCAATGGCGAGGCAATTCCTGGTGGCAAGCCGGCCTTCACCACTCAGCTGTATGTGAACTTCTAGAAACAGCACCTTCATCGCTGCATGAAAAAACGGGGGGCGTTATGCCCCCCGTTTTTGTTGTGCTTCATCTCAGGTATGGGCAGACAGCAGTGACCGGTACAGCTGGAGCAGTAATCCGGCTTCCTGCTGCGGAGAATACTGTGTCAGGACATGCTGTTGTGCTTGGTGCGCAACGCTATCCCGCAGTGCGGGATCGTCCATCAGCTGCCTGGTCTGGTTGCGCAGGTCGCTGCCGTCCCGGTAGAGCCAGCCGGTCCTGCCATGTTGGATCAGTGAGCGGTTGCCCGGTACATCACGGGCCAGTACCGGTTTTGCCATTGCCATGGCTTCCAGCAGGGCGTTAGCCATCCCCCCTTCAAACTGCGAGCTGTTCAGCATCAGGTCCGCAGCGGCATAGAGCGTTCCCATCTCCTGATGGGGGATCTCGCCTAACAGCGTTACCCATGGCTGCTCAGCGGCTTGCCGCTCGATTACGTCAGCATATGTGTTGTCAAGGCTCCCTCCGGCAATCCAGAGCCGCAACTCGGGCCGCTCTGCTGCAAGCGGAGCCAGGTGGGTAATGGCGTAGTCAACCCCTTTAACCGGGCGCAGTGCTGCAGGCAGCAGGATACGAAAACTGTCAGCAGGCCGCTCCGCTGTGTCAGGAATCTCGAACGTTTCGACCCCCTGGGGGATCACCACCAGCTTGTCGGCAATCCGGGGGAAGGTCTGGGTTGCCAGTTCTGCCACCAAGTGGTCAAAGCAGGTAAGGGTGGTCGCATCGTTGAGGGCCAACAGGGTTTCGGGGTGGTCACGCAGGGCCGGGTCAAACAGATCGCTGCCGGTCAGGGTGATCAGATAGGGAACGCCAAGGGTCTGCGCCATACTGCGGGTTACTGGTCCGGCATGAAAGGCATGGAAACCATGCAGCAGGTCTGGTGGTGATACAAGCAGCTGCTGCAGGCAGCGGGACCGATCCGGGCTGTCAAGGGGAACCAAGTCGATCTGGTTGCCGCTAAGCTGCAGATGCCGTGCTATCCGCTGCACGCTGGTAATATTTCCCCGGGTAGGGCCCTGGGTAAAGGGGCAGAA
This sequence comes from Trichlorobacter lovleyi, assembly GCF_015239775.1. Classification (NCBI taxonomy): domain Bacteria; kingdom Pseudomonadati; phylum Thermodesulfobacteriota; class Desulfuromonadia; order Geobacterales; family Geobacteraceae; genus Trichlorobacter; species Trichlorobacter lovleyi. Next base: position 3,368,916 of record NZ_CP058409.1, on the reverse strand, counting down.
AAGTGCAATACGCATGGTGGCATTATGGCGGCTGGCCGGGGCTGATGCAAGGGGGAAAACCGCCTTGCCTGCGTCAAGGCCATCTGGTATTCTGCCTGCCTTATGAAGATCATTGTCCTTGGCAGTGGAACCTCGACCGGAGTTCCCATGGTTGGCTGCAGTTGTCCGGTCTGCAGTTCTTCCGACCCGCGCGACCGCCGCAGCAGGGCGTCACTGCTGATCTGCCATGCCGGAAAGAACATTCTGGTGGACAGTTCAACTGATCTGCGCAGCCAGATGCTGCGTGAGGTGGTGCCGCAGATTGATGCAGTGCTGTTTACCCATGCCCATGCCGATCATGTGAATGGTATCGATGATCTGCGTGGTTTTTATTTTCTGCACCGTCAGGTGATCCCCTGCTATGCCTGCCCGGCCACCATGGAGCGCCTGTTAAGCGGATTCGGTTATGTCTTCCATCAACAGGAGGGCGCCACGCATCCCCCCCTTCTGGAGCCCAGGGTACCCGGTGGTCCCTTTGAGCTGTTCGGGCTGCAGGTGATTCCGGTTCCGCTGGAGCATGGTGTCGACGGTTCCTGTGGCTACCGGATCGGTTCTTTTGCCTACCTGACGGATTGCAGTGCAATTCCACCGGCATCACTTGCATTGTTGCAGGGAGTTGCTACAGTAGTGGTTGACGGTCTGCGCTGGTCGCCCCATCCATTTCACTTCAATATTGAAGGGGCAATTGCTGCACTCAGAGAATTGGGGGTGCAGCGCATGATCCTGACCCACCTGACCCATGAGGTGAGTCATGCAGATGAGCGCCGTCTGCCGAACGGCGTTGAATTCGCGTATGACGGCATGAGTTTCGAGCTAGAGCACTGAGTCAATGTCAGGATACCGGTTTGGGGGCGTTGCCGGCTGCTTTCCGATCTGCTTTGCAGCCGACCGGGGGACAACGTCCGGCCGGCTTGCCAGTTTCCTTGATCTGAAGCGGGGGAGTTCAGCATGCAGAAAGATATACGCCTCCATGGCCAGCTTGCTAACGGGATCGAGTATTTTGTGTTGGTGGTGGGCACTGAGGCCTACCAGCGCTATTTTTTTAATATTGTGCAGGAGGCCGATGAACTGCGGATCTTTTCGCCCGGCAACGAGTTTGTCCTGGGCCAGAAAGGGATCCGCTTTGAGGGGAATGGTGGTCATTTCTGCGAATATATGTTCGGGGTTGAACAGCCCACGTCTGATCTGACCAAGACCGAGATCATCAATCGTCTGGTTATGAACGGTGCCTGTCTTGAGGAGGAGGGGGGAACCCTTCACTTCAGCGAACAGACCAGTGGACATGAATCCTACGACACCATATTTTTTGAAGGAAATGCGGTCTGTAACTACTTTTTCTGCGTTCACTCGCCCAGGCTTTCCCGCAAGCTGGGAGAACAGCAGCAGGAATTGGTCCGTCTGCTGGGCAAGACCCTGAAGCGCACCCCGGTAGTGGGTGAAGAACGCGATGACCTGCTGGTTGACGAGTTGTTCCCGCTGCTGCAGGATGAAGGTGCCCAGCTGTTTATTATCAAGCTGATCAACACCCGCCACAAGGCCTATCGTGACCTGTTCCGTTCGCTTTATTTCCGCTCAAAGAAGATTGCCGATGATGATTTTGCCCGCTTGATGGGCCTGGCCAGCGGCTACCAGATTGACCGTTACCAGCAGGAGCGGATGCGGATTGATGTGATGTACCGTCACCCGTTAAACCGCAGGATTGTTGATGAATACCGCAGTATCCTGATCGGCTGTACTGCCAGAGGCGAGATCAGCACACTGGAAAATGCCCGCTTGAACCGCCTGAAGGCGCTTTCAGTACGCAACAAGATCCCCGGTGCCCTCTTTTTCACCCTTGACGAGCTGCTGAAGAAGGGGCGCAACCTGAAGGAGGCCCGTGAGGAGGCCGACTACATTGCCCAGACCCGCCAGATTCTGGAGGGGTTCTTTCTGCATCAGCAAGAGATTGACAGCTCCATTGACCGGGATGATATGCTGACCCTGATCAAGGCGAAAAAATGGGCAATTGCTGCCCGTGATCATCATTTTGATCAGCTGATGCTGGATTTCAGCCGTACCTGTGACGAAAAAATCAGGGATGGTGCCGACCCTGCCTTGCTTGAAGGCTTTTCCTATGTAATTACCTACCTTGACCGGCTGGATAGTACCCTGTCATTGATCGGGCAACTGGCTTTCATGGAGAACGTGCGCATAACCGAGGAGATGCTGCAGGGCCTGCTGGAACATCGTGCCGCCTTTGAAAATCTGGAGCCCGGCTGTTTTGAAGAGCTGTTTGTGAAGGAGCTGTTTGAAAACCCCTATCTGGGGCGTTTCGGACGGATGAAGATGACGGCCCTGATGGAGGGCCTGCCCCTGGTGCAGGATGACCAGCAGACGCTTGAGACGTTGCACAGCCGCCTGATTGCCGTTGATCAGGAGGAACGGCTCTATCTGATGGTGCTTGAGCTGGTGCGGCACAGGGTGCGCAACTTCTATTCAAGCTATGGCACCAAGGCGGAACAGGATGTACTGCGCCGTGAAGTGCTGGAAGAGTTAAAGGCCCGCAAAAAGCTGGCCGTAGACCTGCCTGACCATGTTTTCCAGGAAACGGTTACCACGATCCAGAAGGAGGCGGTCTACCTGCAGTCCCTGCTGCCAACCATCATTGCTGAGAAAAATGCGGTCCTGAGGGAGGATTTTCTGGCCAATGCCGGGTTGGACCGTTTTTATGTCGAGGAACTGGAGCGGGAGTACTATGAACAGAATGGGTTGGATCTGGAGGAGATGTATCAGATCCGCCAGGGGTTGTGATTCCAATTTCCTATCAAGGTGCTATCTGCGTTGGCTTCGTCGGTTGCTCCTCGACGTATTGTCATCTACGCCTGCGTCGCAACTTTCTTGCCGCCTTGATTTCATCCTTGCTATAAAATTGGAATGAAAGCTAAGTAGTTTTTATAAATAATTTCAAAATGGTACCTGCCTCAGTAGTACGCCTCCGCGCCAGACTTTGCTCGCTACAGCCAGAACAAAAAAAACCTCATTCCTGGTTTTGTATTTTTGCTTTGATGCTTAACCTTGTAGTTTTACCCTCCCAGCAGCCCATGGGCCTTGCCGTCCGATTCCCCCAGCCTTTTAAGAAACGTGCTGAACTCCTCAGCGGTCACCGGCCGCGACAGGTAGTAGCCCTGCATGGTGTCGCAGTGACGCTGGTGCATGAACTCCATCTGCTCACTATGCTCGATCCCCTCGGCAACAACCGTCAGCTTCATACTGTGGGCCAGGGCGATGATTGCCTCGGCAATGGTGGCGTCGTTGTGGTCACGGGTGACATGCTTGACAAAGGAACGATCGATCTTGAGCCGGTCGATCGGGAAGTGCTTGAGATGTGACAGGGATGAGTAGCCGGTGCCGAAGTCGTCGATGGAGAGGGTAATCCCCATTTTTTTTAGCTGCCGCAGGGTCAGGATCGCTTCTTCCGGGTTTTCCATTACCGCACTTTCAGTCAGTTCAAGCTCCAGCAGTGCCGGGTCAAGGCCGGTCTCCATCAGGATCTTTTCGATCCGCAAGCCAAGGTTGCGCTGGCGAAACTGACGGGCAGAAACGTTTACCGCCATCCTCAGCGGGGCTTGCCCCTCCTGCTGCCAGCGTACTGCCTGCCGGCAGGCCTCGGCCAGTACCCATTCCCCCAGCGGCACAATCAGGCCGGTCTCTTCTGCAATCGGAATGAAATTGTTTGGCGGCACGATCCCCAGGTCAGGATGCCGCCATCGCAGTAGTGCCTCGATCCCGGCAATATGTCCGGTGTTCAGCTCCATCTGGGGCTGATAGACCAGGAAGAACTCTTCCCGCTCCAGTGCTCGGCGCATGGTGCTCTCGAGCAGGAGCCGCTCTGTCGCCCGCATGTTCAGCTCCGGTGAGAAGAAGTGGCAGGTGTTGCGGCCGGCCTCCTTGGCCTGGTACATGGCCATGTCGGCATTTTTCAACAGCTCCTCGGCATCACGACCATCACGGGGGAAGAGTGAGATGCCGATACTGGAAGAGGTGTAGACCTCATGATCGTCAATCTGGTACGGCTCACACAGCTGCTCCAGGATCTTCATGACCACGCTGCCCACGGCATGGTCGTTATCAAGGGCAGAGATCAGCACGACGAATTCATCACCCCCCAGGCGGGCTACGGTATCCGACGAACGAACGCAGTCAAGCAGGCGATTGCCGACCAGGCGCAGTAGCTGATCACCCACGGCATGTCCCAGTGAATCGTTAATTGCCTTGAAACGGTCCAGGTCAAGAAACAGGATCGCCACACCCTGGCTGTCCCGTTCAGCCCGGTTGATTGCCAGCTGCAGACGATCATACAGCAGCGTCCGGTTCGGCAGGCCGGTGACCGGGTCATGGTAGGCCAACTGCTCAATGGTGCTTTCGGCTGTTTTACGATCAGTAATATCCCGCCCCATACCGATAATCGCCTCTGCCTGACCGGCCTGGTTGAAGATGCAGCGCAACGCCCAGCCGATCCAGCGCTTGCCCTCCCGTGTCGGAGAGAGATATTCGCGGTAATAGCTGGTATCACTGCAGATCATCTGCTCAATCCCGGCGGCTGTGGCAAGCTGCTCAGGCGACATGATGACCGGTAGGAGCGCTTTGCCGAGCAGCTTTTCCTCGGTCTGGCCGAAAAGCTTGCAGAATGAGGGGCTGACAAAGAGCAGGTTACCTGCCATATCGGTCTTGATGACCAGGTCGGCCTGGTTTTCAACCAGCATCCGGTAGCGTTCTTCGCTTTCCTTCAGGCTGTTCTCCACCTGTTTGCGCCTGCTGATGTCGACAAAACTTTCCAGAAGATGCTCCCGCCCATCCAGTACAACACGACTGACGGTCTTGATCACCGGCAGGCGGCTGCCATCAGCCCGGATCAGATCACGCTCTTCATTGTCCAACTCCTGCTTCAGGTCGGTGATGGGACAGCGCCCTTCCTCGTTGGGGCAGATGAAGCGATGGCATGAGGTGCCGATCATCTCTTCGCGTGTTCTGCCGAGGCTGCTGGCAGCAAGCTCGTTGACATCAACAATCCGGTGGTTTTCAGGATCAATCACCAGAATGCCGGTATGGACCGAATCAACAATGGTCTTAAGACGTGCCTCCGTCTCTTTCAGGACCCGTTCCGCCTGGCGGCGTTCCAGCTCCGAGGCTGCCCGTACGGCAAATACCTGCAGCATGGATGCGGCCAGGTGGGTCTCTCTGATCGGACGCCGGCTGAAGACCGCCATCGGTCCCAGGGTTATCCTGCGGGAGCTGACGAGCGGGATGCCGATATAGCTCTCAACACCCATTTCCAGGGCAAGATGGTCAAGCGGGAATAACTCCGGGATCCCTTTGGGGTAGATCCGCAGACCGTTGGTCAGCACCTGTTCGCAGGGGGTCTCCGCAAGTGGGAACCGGAAGTTGGCATGTATGGCGCCATCGGCAGCAACCGCCACGGTCTGGATGAGGGTGCGCTCGCTATCGGCAAACTCGCCGATAAAGGCAAAATCGGCATCCAAAGCCTTTGCCAGATGCAGGGCCAGGAACTGGAAGAATTTTTCACCGGTGGCCTCGGAGATCCCTTCCACCAGCTGACGCAGGCCGTCTTCAACCAGATGCAGTTTGGAAAGATCGTTGATGGTAACCAGCAGCAGATTGTCGTTGTCGGGGCGCAGGCGTTTAATGCTGATCAGGACAAAGGAATGGCTGTTGGTGGTGGTAATCAGGCTTTTTTCTGCTTGGTGGGAAGGCAGGCCCTGTGAGTGGTAACACTCAAGTTCTTCCATGATCCAATGCGGAGCCAGGGTTATTTCCGGCTGGGGGGTAATGCCTTCAAGGGCTTCAAGCAGGCAGACGGCGGGGGCGTTGGCGTGCAGGATGATACCATTTTGCCTAAGGAGCAGGATTGGTGTCGGTAACGCCTCAACTATCTGTGTATAGCAGTCAGATGCCTGTTCCATAGGGAGCCTCCTGATGGCGCAGGGGCATAATAGGCTCTGGCAGGTGCCTCTGTCAATCGTCTGCTGGTTTTGCCAGAGGCGTCAAAGCACTTGTGATCCCTATGGAATACTGAGCCGAGGCCAGTAACGCCGTCGCCTCGTCGGCTGGAACGGCCCTGCTGTAGAGAAAGCCCTGGCATGTTTTGCAGCCCCAGTCGCTGAGTATGACATGTTGATCAGGGTGTTCCACGCCTTCGGCCACCACCTCCAGCCCCAACCGGTGGGCCATGGCGATGATTGCCTCGACAATGGCGCTATCCTCGCGGCTGCGGGTCAGGTCATTGACGAAGGACCGGTCAATCTTGAGCCGGTCAATCGGAAAGTGCTTGAGGTGGCTGAGCGATGAATAGCCGGTGCCGAAATCGTCAATAGCCAGGCTGATCCCGCGGCGTTTCAACGCCTTCAGCAGGGCAGTCGCTTCCTTGGGGCTGTCCATCAGGGTGGTCTCGGTCAGTTCAAGTTCCAGCCCGCGCGGATCGCAGCCGGTTTCCTGCAGGATTGCGTCGATCATCGGTATCAGGCCCCGCTGCTGGAACTGGCGGGGAGAGATGTTGACCGCTATCCGCAACCGGTGGTAGCCGGCCCGCTGCCAGGCCCGTGCCTGCCTGCAGGCGGTCCGTAATACCCATTCCCCCAACGGGATGATCAGTCCGGTTTCCTCTGCAATGGTGATGAACAGTCCCGGCAGTAACAGCCCCAGCTGGGGGTGCTGCCAGCGCAGCAAGGCTTCAAGGCCGTTGATGCTGCCGGTTGCACTGTCGATCTGTGGCTGGTAGTCAAGGGACAGCTCCTGATGCTCAATTGCCCGGCGTAATGCCTGTTCAAGCTGCATACGCTGCAGCATTTTCTCGTTGTGTTCCGGAGAAAAGAACTTGAAGGTGCCCCGGCCACTCTCTTTGGCCTGGTACATGGCCATATCGGCATGCTTCAGCAGGGTGTCAACATCATTGCCGTCTGTCGGGTAGAGGGCAATGCCGATGCTGGTGCCGCTGTACAGTTCATGACCTCCCAGCTGAAAGAGGCGACTCATGGAGCTGATGATCTTGGCGGCTATTGATCCGGCCTGGCTGCACTTGATCAGATTGGTCAGGATGATCACAAACTCATCGCCGCCGATTCGGGATACCGTGTCGGTGGCACGCACGCAATCTTTCAGGCGGCGGCTCACCTCCTGCAGCAGCAGGTCGCCAATCTGGTGACCAAAGGCGTCATTGACATGCTTAAAACGGTCCAGGTCCAGAAAGAGTACCGCCAGGGTGACATTGCCCCGGTTGGCCAGCGAAAGGGCCTGGGACAAGCGGTCCTGGAGCAGGCTGCGGTTAGGCAGGCCGGTCAGGGTGTCGTAATGGGCAAGCTGGAGTATCTCCTGCTCGGCCTTTTTGCGGTCGGTAATGTCACGTCCGATACCGACAATGGCCTCTATATGGCCCTTTTCATCCACCACCCCCTTCATGGCCCAGCCGATCCAGCGGAGACCATCCAGGGTCTGGGAGCAGATTTCGTGATAACAGGACTTGGGATGGCAGTCCAGGCGCTGCATGGCCTCTTTCATAACCGCCTGACCGCTGCTGTTGATGATCGGGCAGAGCTCCCGCCCCACCAGCTGTTCTTCGTCAATGCCGAACAGCATGCAGAAGGAGGGGCTGGCAAACTGCAACTTGCCTTCGATATCAACCCTGACAACCAGATCACTCTGATGTTCAACCAGCATGCGGTACCGTTCTTCGCTTAGGCGCAGGGCCTGCTCGGCCCGCTTGTGTCGGCTGATGTCGTGGAGTGTAATCAGGATGCCGTTCTGGCGCTTGTCCTGGTCCAGCCGGGTCAGGGTGAACTGGATATGGCGATGCCCCGTGTCGGCTGGCAGACAATGCTCGAACGTATGTTCTTCTTTGGCGTGATACAGGAATGCATCAATTTCAGTGGCAAGCCAGTCCGGCGGAATGCAGCTTGCCCCGTCGTTGAGGGGAATGCAGGAGGGGAGAATCTGATAGGCCGCCTTGTTGGCAAAGGCAAAGTGGCCCTGGGTGTCCAGCATAATCACCGGCGCCGGGATTGCTGAAAAAACCTGCTTGTAGGGTATGCTGGTGTCGGGCATCGGGTAACCCTTCTGTACAGGAACGCTGGCAGGTGGCAGAAAACGGCGTCTGGCTGAATTATAAAATTATAATATTTAAATACTATGGGTAAGTCAATCGCTAGAAATACGAACCGCAGTAGTTGGCAGTAAACTCCTGGAACCTTGCCTGTATCGTGTATGGCGTGTATCTTAAGCGTGTAGGTAAAACACTCAGGAGGGCGGCGATGCCACAAGATGAGTTGCTGCAGGCGTTACGTGTAAAGATTGACGGCTATGGCAAGGAAAACCAGACAGAGCTGCTCTATGTGCTGGCTGAAGGGGTCAGGCTGATTTCCGGGGTTGATCTGGTCAGGATCTATCTTGAAGACCTGATCTCGGGTGCCTTGACCTGTGCCTTTGCCAGTGGGCCTGACGGTGCTGAACTGCGGGAGGTGGCTTTTCCGATTATTACGCAAGACGCCGTGGTGTCACGGGTCTTTGTCAGCCAGTACCCTGCCGACTTCCGTAGCGGCGACGGCGGGGCCGGAACACTTGATGGTGCGGTTGCCGGCCGCTTCAATATTGCATCCAGCAGCTACCTGCCCCTTGTCAGCCGTGGCCGCTCCATCGGCGTGCTGTGCATCGACAGCCGGCATGGCGACCTGGTGCTGTCCGGCAAGATCAAATCCCGTCTGGCAGAATTTATCCTGCAGCTGGCTGAGCGGCTGGATGAGGCCCGCAGTTACCATCAGCAGGTGCAGCTGGCCCGGCGGCTTGAGGAGTCAAAAAAACGGGAGGCAGCCGGACAGATGGTCCGTTCTGCAGTACGCCTGGTGGAAAAGGTTGCCCTGGCTTCGGTGCTGACCCCGCTGGTCTCCGGTGATGGCTCTGCTGCCTTGGAGGTCCTGGCCTGCTATGCTGAAGATCCAGCCCTGCAGATGCAGTATGACCGTCTGGGGGCGATCCTGCTGGAACCCGGTGCATCGCTGATCTCCCGCTATGTTGATGTGCAGGCCATCATCAGAGACGACCGGTTGCTTAAGCCGCTCTTTATCAATGACCTGACCCGCCATGATCTGCAGAAGCGTGAGCTGACCGAACAGATGTCGCTGCGCAGCCTCTATGTGGTGCCCCGTTTTGATCCCCACAGTCACCGGGTGATCTGTCTGGTCAACTATTTCTGCCGTGAAGAATACCGCTTCTCAGAGTTTGAGATGGGGCTCCTGCAGGGGCATGCCGAGATGCTTGCCAGTGTGGTCAGCGGGGTTGGTGGCGAACATCTGGAGATCCGGGTCCTGTCCGAGATCACCGACCTGCTGAATCAAGGTGATGCGGCCCTGCAGCCGTTTTTGACCAAGGTGCTGGCCAAGGCCACCGAGTTGATCGGTGCCGACACCGGCAGCATTGCCCTGGTCGAAGAACGGGATGGCCGGCGCTGGCTGGTGGTGGAGGATGAGCAGGGGACGCTTGTCGGAGCCAAAAACAAGGAGTGGCTGAAGCGCTATATCCCGCCTTTTCTTGTGGGGGGCGTCGAGCTGGCCCCTGAAGAGCGCAGCCTGACCGGCTATGTGGCCTGGAGCCAGCAGCCCAAGATCATCGGTAGTGTGGATGAAGAGCGGACCGGTGAGGGATTTCACCGCTCCATGAGCGATCTGCTGAAGAGCGAGATTGCGGTGCCGGTGGTCTGCGACGGTGAAGTGATTGCGGTCATCTGCCTTAACTCGTTGCGTTACAGCTATTTTACCGAGGAACACCGTCGCATCCTGCAGATTATCGGATCGCTGACGGCCCGCCATCTCTCCGACCTGCAGCGGATCGAGGGGCTGCAGGGAGAGGTGCAGCGCCTGACCACCGATGTCGGCTACAAGGATCCCCATGTCTCCTCCTACCGTCTGGGGAACATCATCGGGGTCAGCCCCACCTCCCAGGCGGTGATTGATTTTATCAATACGGTGTCCCAACCGCTCTTTAACCGGGTTACGCTCTGGAGCAAGAATGTGATGCAGGAGGCCACCATCGGCCTGCCGTCGATTCTGATTACCGGACCGACCGGTTCAGGCAAGGAGTTTTTCTTCAACAACCTCTATAACACGCTCAACTCGCTGTACCGGTTGCAGCTGAATCCCCAAGGTGAGTTGCCCGTAAAAAAGACCAATATCGCGGCCTACAGTGGAGAACTGACCTATTCAGAGCTGTTTGGACATAAAAAGGGGGCCTTTACCGGTGCCTCCAGTGACCGGCGCGGCATCCTGGAAGAGTGTATGGGAGGGGTGGTCTTTCTGGATGAGATCGGTGATGCCGACCCAAAGACCCAGGTACAACTGCTGCGCTTTCTGGATAATGGCGGATTCGTCCGGCTGGGAGAGAACATGGAGCGTTTCAGCCGGGTGCTGTTGGTGGCAGCCACCAACAGGGATCTGCCGGCCGAGATCGCAGCAGGCCGTTTCCGGGAGGATCTCTATCACCGTCTGGCAGAACTCTCGATCCGCCTGCCGTCCCTGAATGAGCGGCGGGAGGATATTCCTGACCTGGCGGTGCACTTTCTGGGCAAGCTCTACCGTACCTATCGAGGACAGCATGACCCTGAGGATCCGCCGGCATTGGCAGCAGACGCCAAATCAGAGCTGGTGCAGCACCAGTATGAGGGTAACATCCGGGAACTGCGTTCAATCCTGCTGCGGGCCATGTTCTTCAGGCGTGGGAATGTGATCGGCGGGGAATCGATCCGGCAGGCGATCAAGGGGGTCGGACTGGGTAGTGTGGCCTCGGCCGGTGATGGACGGGAGCTGGCAAACCATCTGGCTGACACGATTATCGAGAAGATCCGTCAGGGGGGTAACTTCTGGCAGGATCTGTACGAACCGTTTACTCGTAATGACATCTCACGTGATGTGGTCAGGCTGGTGGTGGAGAAGAGTCGCGCCTTTGCCGGTCGTCAGCTGCCGGCAGTGGCACGTAATCTGAGGGCTTTGACAGACGGCATGAGCGATGATGAGCAACGCAAGATGCTGTATAAATTCAAAAACTTCCTCTACAAGACAGTACGGCTGTAGGGGCAGGTCTCAGACCTGCCCCTCTGTTTCCGTAAAATCAAACGGCGTCCATCAAACGCTTCTGCTTGCAGTGCAACCGGTTCAGGGCATGGATGTAGGCCTTGGCCGAGGCCACGATGATATCCGTTGAGGCCCCTTTGCCCACCACGGTATGACCGCCTTCTTCCACCCGGACGGTTACCTCGCCCTGGGCATCGGTGCCGCCGGTGATCGAGCCGACGTTGTACTGAGTCAGCTTGGCCTTGGTCTTGGTCAGCTTGCGGATCGCCTTGAAGGCCGAGTCAACCGGTCCGTCTCCCAGTTCAGCGGTGCGAACCGGTTTGCCGTCGATCTCCATCTGTACCGTGGCCGTGGCCACGGCAAAGGAACCGCAGGTTACCGTAATATGCTCCAGCTTGTACTGGTCCTCTTCCCGTGATTCGTCGGTGACAATCGCATCCAGGTCTTCATCAAAGACCTCTTTTTTCAGGTCAGCCAAGGCCTTGAAACGCTCAAAGGCCCGGTTCAGCATCTCGTCGTCCAGGTCATGCCCCAGCTCCTCCAACCGCTTTTTAAAGGCGTGACGGCCGGAGTGCTTGCCAAGTACCAGGGCGCTGGCGGTCAGGCCGACTGATTCGGGGGTCATGATCTCATAGGTGGATTTGTCCATCAGCATGCCGTGCTGGTGAATGCCGGCCTCATGGGCAAAGGCGTTGGCGCCGACCACCGATTTGTTGGGCTGCACCGAGATGCCGGTGATGTTTGTCAGCAGGCGGCTGGCCGGGGTCAGTTGCTCCGTGGCGATGCCGGTGACAAAGGGCAGGATGTCGCGGCGGGTCCGCAGGATCATGACGAACTCTTCCAGCGAACAGTTGCCGGCCCGCTCACCGATGCCGTTGATGGTGCATTCCACCTGACCGGCGCCAGCCTGTATGGCTGCAATGGAGTTGGCCACCGACAGTCCCAGGTCATTATGGCAGTGGACCGAGATTACGGCCTTTTCAATGTTGGGCACGTTATCCTTCAGGTACTTGATGATATTGAAGTACTCAAACGGCACCGTGTAACCGACCGTATCCGGGATGTTGACCGTGGTGGCACCGGCAGCGATTACCGCCTCAACCACCTGGGCCAGGAACGGCAACTGGGTCCGCACCGCATCCTCACAGGAAAATTCCACGTTGGGGGTGTACCCTGCTGCCCGCTTGACCGCCTTGACAGCCGCCTCCAGCACTTGCGCCGGCTCCATCTGCAGCTTGTACTTCATATGGATGTCCGAGGTGGCGATGAAGGTGTGGATCCGTCCTTTTTCGCCGGCGTACTTCAGCGCCTCCCAGGCCCGGTCAATATCCTTCAGGTTAGAGCGACACAGACCGGCAATCTCAGGTCCCTTGATGGTCTGCGCCACCTTCTTGACCGCCTCGAAGTCACCTTCCGAAGCGATCGGGAAGCCGGCCTCAATCACGTCTACGTTCAGTTTCTGCAATTGCTTGGCAAAACGCAGCTTTTCGTCAATATTCATGCTGTTGCCCGGTGCCTGCTCGCCATCCCGCAACGTAGTGTCAAAAATTTTGATTACCCGTGTCTCGTCCTTTGCTGCCTGCTTGGCCTTTGCCATGCTCCACCTCCTGTGTGGTGTCCTGAAATAAAAACGCCTCCGCCCTGTTGCAGGGACGAAGGCGTATAGCTTTCGTGGTACCACCCTACTTCGTTTGCAGCATACTGCAAACCTTAATTGATCCGTTACGTGGATAAGTCGGCTCCGACTACTGCTGTTTCATCGGAGCGGCTCCGAGGCGAGTTCACAGTCTCCATCCACCGGTTCGCACCACCCACCGGCTCTCTCAAGGATGTACCTCTGTTACTACTCCTCTTCCCAGCCTTTACAACAAATGTGCTGACATCATAAGAAGACCGGATCAGTCCGTCAACTGTTTTGTTTTTAAGGGTGTAGGTTTAGAGATATCAAACAGATGGGGGCGCAAGCGGCACTCCCAGACCATCCTCCAGAAACTCCCGTGAATAGCGCACATAGTTGTCGGCAGACTTCTTCAACCAGGCGATCTCGTCCGGTGTCAGATCACGCTTGTATTTGGCCGGAGCGCCAACCCAGAGGGTGTGGGGCGGGATAATGGTCCCCTCGGTGACCAGTGCCCGGGCACCCACCAGGGCCCCTTCTCCCACCACTGCCTTGTCCATCACCATCGCCTGCATGCCGATAAAGCAGCCGTCTTTCAGGGTGCAGCCATGCAGGGTGACCGAATGGCCCACGGTGACATCGTTGCCAATAACCAGCGGCGCACCGGGATCATCGGCATGCTTCTTGTGGGTGACATGCAGCATGGTCAGGTCCTGGATGTTGCTGCGGTCGCCAATACTGATAAAGTTGACATCGCCGCGGGCCACCACGTTGTACCAGAGGCTGGCCTGGGCCCCGATGCTGACTTCTCCAAGTACCACGGCGGTCTCGGCAATAAAGGCGGAAGGGTCGATTTGAGGGGTGATACCCTTGAAGGGACGGATCATGCGTGGGTTCTCCTTGGCAGGTCTGAATAGAGCCGAAGTATACACGTTACATTCATGGTACGTCCATGATTTCATCTTGTTGCCGTGACGGTATTCTGCTACTTTCTTGATTCTAATACATTGCTTTCAATGGAGGAGCGGTAATGAAGTTTACCAAGATGCATGGTGCTGGCAACGACTACGTGTATGTGGACTGTTTCAAGGAGACCGTGGATAATCCCGCTGAAACAGCGATCAAGGTTTCCAACCGCAATTTCGGGATCGGCTCTGACGGCCTGATCCTGATCATGCCCAGCGATAAGGCCGATGTACGGATGCGGATGTTCAACAGCGACGGCTCCGAGTCGGAGATGTGCGGCAACGGCATCCGCTGCGTGGCAAAGTATGCCTATGACCACGGCATTGTGACCAGGACCGAGATTACGGCTGAGACCGGTGCCGGTATCCTGACCCTGCAACTGTTCCCCAATGCCGCCAACAAGGTGGAGCGGGTGCGGGTCAACATGGGGCCGCCACGGCTTTCCCGTGAAGAGATCCCGATGAACGGTACTCCGGTCGCCCAGGTGGTGGCTGAAGAGCTGACCGTGCTGGACAAGACCTTCAAGATCACCTGCGTTTCCATGGGTAACCCCCACTGCATTATCTATGTCGATGATGTGGACAACTTTCCGGTGGCCACCTATGGTCCCTTGATCGAGAACCATCAGCTGTTTCCCCGTCGTACCAACGTGGAGTTCATTCAGATCATCTCCCGTACTGAAGTCAAGCAGCGCACCTGGGAGCGCGGCGCAGGTGAGACCCTGGCTTGCGGTACCGGTGCCAGTGCCGTCTGCGTGGCAGGTGTACTGAACAACCTGACCGACCGCAAGATCCTGAACCATCTGGCGGGCGGTGATCTGGAGCTGGAATGGGTTGAGAATGGCCCTGTCTTTATGACCGGTCCGGCAACTGAAGTGTTTAATGGTGAGATTACGTTGTAGAAACGGTCTTTTCTCGCCCCAGTCACGTCAACCTGCGGGGCGGCATGCTCAGCGTACTGTCTGGTACGCTTCCGCTGCCGTCCCTTGCTAGCCGCAACTGGAACAAGAAAATCCTCGTTTCCTGATTAGTTATCTAGTTGTCCTATCCCCGAGGTGTTCCATGGATTTCTCCAAACTGCTCCACAAATTCACCGTTGTCCCCTCCCTGTCCGATGAGCTGGCCCCGCTGCAGCGGATTGCCTACAACCTCTGGTGGTCCTGGGACCCGGATGCGATTGCCCTGTTCAAACGGCTGGATATTGACCTCTGGAACGCCACCCGCCACAACCCGGTGGAGATGCTGGGAATCCTGCAACAGACAACGCTTGAATCCCTGAAGCAGGATGAAGGGTTCATGGCCCATCTGCAGATGGTGGACGAGAAACTGACCGCCTATCTGTCGGAGAAGTCCTGGTTCCAGAAGGAGTACAACGGCGATGCCGAGCTGAAGACCGCCTATTTTTCCATGGAGTTTGGCCTGCATGAGTCTCTGGCGGTCTATTCCGGCGGCTTGGGGATTCTGGCCGGCGATCACCTTAAATCGGCCTCTGACCTGGGCTTGCCGCTGGTGGGGGTGGGGCTGCTGTATCGCCAGGGCTATTTCCGCCAGTATCTGAATAACGAGGGCTGGCAGCAGGAAATCTATCCTGAAAATGACTTCTACAACCTGCCGCTGATTCTGGAGCGGGATCAGCAGGGCCGTCCGTTTGAGGTGGAGCTGGAGTTCGGTCCACGCCACTTCAAGGCCCATATCTGGCGGGTGCAGGTGGGACGGGTGCCACTCTACCTGCTGGATACCAACCTGGAGGAGAACAGCCCTGAAGACCGCCTGATTACCTCGCAACTGTACGGCGGTAATCAGGAAATGCGGATGCTGCAGGAGATCCTGCTGGGGATCGGCGGGGTGCGTGCCCTGCGTGCCCTGCGGATCATCCCCAATGTCTGCCACATGAATGAAGGCCATGCCGCCTTCCTGGCCCTGGAGCGGATCAGGCTGGTGATGGAGAAACGCAAGATCAGCTTTAGCGAGGCCCGTGAGGTGACCAGGGCGGGTAACATCTTTACCACCCATACCCCGGTTGAGGCCGGGATCGACCACTTCCCCACCGAGATGCTGGATAAGTACTTCACTAAATATATCAGGTCATTCAACCTTTCGCGGGACGAATTTCTGGGGCTGGGACGTCAGAATCCGGCAGACCAGTACGAGAGCTTCTGTATGGCGGTGCTGGCCCTGAAACTGGCAGGCCATGCCAATGGTGTCAGCCAGCTGCATGGCGAGGTTTCCCGCAGCATGTGGAAGAATCTCTGGCCGGAACTGCCGGAAGAGCAGTTGCCGCTCAGCTCCATTACCAACGGGGTCCATACCCGCACCTGGATGTCAGGCCAGATGGGCAGTCTGCTGGTACGCTACCTGGGTACCCGCTGGCTGGATGACCCGACCGATCACAATGTCTGGCGCAGGATCGGTAAGATACCGGATGCCGAGATCTGGCGTACCCGCCAGAGCACCCGCGAACGGTTGGTGGATTTTGCCCGTTGCCGCCTGAAGGAACAGTTGAAAAAGGTGGGGGCTACCGCCAAGGAGATCGCCACCGCTGATGAGGTGCTGGACCCTGAGGTGTTGACCATCGGCTTTGCCCGACGCTTTGCCACCTACAAGCGGGGCACCCTGCTGATGCGGGATCTGGATCGTCTGGACCGGATTTTGAACAATGCTGATCGTCCGGTACAGATCATCTTTGCCGGCAAGGCCCACCCCCATGACACCGAGGGCAAGGAGCTGATCCGTCAGATCGTACAGGTCTCCCATCAGGAGCGCTTCCGGCACCGGATCGTCTTTATTGAGGATTATGATATGGAGGTGGCCCGTCATCTGGTGCAGGGGGTGGATGTCTGGCTGAACACACCCCGTCGCCCGATGGAGGCCAGCGGTACCAGCGGTATGAAGGTTGCCTTTAATGCGGGCCTGAACCTTTCCATTCTGGATGGCTGGTGGTGTGAGGGCTATCAGGGCAATAACGGCTGGGCCATCGGTAAAGGTGAGGTCTACGCTGATCTGGAATACCAGAATCAGGTGGAGAGTGGCGCTTTGTATGACCTGCTGGAAAAAGAAGTGGTGCCGCTCTACTATCAGCGCGGCGGTGATGGTATCCCCAGGGATTGGGTCAGCATGATGAAGGCCTCGATGCAGTCGCTCTGTCCGGTCTTTTCAACCGACCGGATGGTTGAGGAGTATGCCCAGCTCTCCTATATCCCTTCCTATCGGCAATGGACGCGGCTTGAGGCCAATGATCTCGGGCTTGCCAAGGAACTGGCAGCCTGGAAGAAGCGGGTCTTCGGAGGCTGGAATCAGGTCGGAATTGAGGCCACCGAGGCAAAGCTAAGCGATTCGGTGGCAGTGGGCAGCAGCCTGCCGGTCAGTGTTACCGTCAGACTGGGTGGCCTGAAGCCGGATGAAGTGGCAGTGGAAGGCTACTTCGGTGTCCTTGATAATCAGGGGGTGATCCGTGGTGGCGAGATTGTTCCGTTGGCAGTGACGGAAACCTTGGAGAACGGCCGCTACCGCTTTGCCGGAGATCTCGAATGCCGCTTTTGCGGACGCTACGGCTTCATGGTGCGGGTGATGCCGAGACATGGGGAGCTGGGGCTGATCTACGAGCCGGGCTATCTGATCTGGGGATAAAACGTGCTGCGAAGGCCGTCTGCCCATCGTCATGCCTGCAACACGCAAGTTTTGATGGTTTTCTGAGTCTTATTGCAGAGACGTGGGGGCTGATCATTTTTTAGATCGCTGCCTTTTCTGCCGATAAACAAATTATGGCCTTTCCCTCTGACATACAACAGCAGGTCTATGACCTGCTGTCCCGCAGTTCCAACCTGGCGATAATACCTGCAGAACCTGTTGAACCGACTACGATTGGGGTCAGCCAACAGCCGCTTACCCTTGCGCCGGGGCAGCGGGTAACGGCCGAGGTGACCGGTCAGCCCCAGGCAGGCAAGATTCCGGTTCAGATCGGTGGGTTGCAGCTGCAGCTTGATCTGCAGATGGCGGTCCGCCAAGGGCAAAACCTTGAGCTGACCTTTGTCGGTAATGATCCGCGCCCGACCTTTGCCTTGGCAAGGCCAGGGGTCAGCGCACCGCCGGTCAGCCTGTCCGATGCCTCCCGGCTATTGTCCCTGCTGGTCTCCAATGAGCAGTTCATGGAGCCCCACCAGCGGTCATCCCTGCAAAGTATCGGTGATCTGCTGCGTCAATCAAGCGGCCAAACCAGCGTGCTGGCCGGTTTTCTGGATGATTTTCTGACCTACCGTACCGATGGTCGCGCGGTGGTGGTCCCGCCCGGCGGGCTGCTTGAACGGCCTACCCAGACAGTCGGCGGTGAGTCCGGCCAAACACCGAATACCGCTGCCGGTCTTGCCGGACGTTCCACCGCCGGTTTTGAAGATGCCGCTGCAAAGATGCTGTTAAACCTTGCCCAGCGGGCGCGGCTGACCCTGGTGGATGTGGCCAATCAGCCCCTGGCGCCCTTGCCGTTGCAGCCGGGTGAAGAGGCCAATGCCCTGGTGCAGGGGCGCCTGCCCGGTGGACGGGTGCTGGTGCAGCTGGCTGGCGAATCGCTGGAGCTGCAGCTCTCAAAACCGGTGACGCAGGGAGAAATTCTGCGGCTGGCGCTGGTAACCCAGCAGCCGAAGCTGGTATTTGCCCTGCTGGGGCAGCCGGTTCAGGATCAGCCCAGCAACGTGAGTGAGGCTGCCCGTTGGCTGAGTAGCCTGACAAGCAAAGAGAACGGGCAGAATGAGGTTCAGCGTACTGTCATGGAGCGGCTGCAACAGGTTGTCAGCAGTTTGCCGCCAGGCTCCTCTGCCCTGGCTGCCATTCTGGACGAGGCGATGACCTACGGTGCCTCGGCCAATCTGTCCGCGCGCTCATTGCAAAACCGTGCGGTGCCAGCGGCTGAAGGAAAGATTGACGAGAGTGTCCTGAAGCTGCTGCAGTCATTGATGCAGGGCAACCGCCTTACCCTGCTTGAACCTCAGGTTTCCGCTGATGCCTTAAAGGGGTTCCAGGCCGGTCAGCAACTGCGAGGTGATGTGCTGCAGTCCCTCGGTGGTGGCCGGTTCATGGTCCAGGTGGGTGGTCAGGCCATGGCGGTGCTGTTACCCAAGGGGGTGAAGGCCGGTGACAATCTGAACCTGTTCTTTATCGGCGAAGACCCTGCCACCTTTCTACTGGTGCGCTACGGCAAGGGGGGCGATGCCCTGGTCAGCCAGACCGGGCGCTGGGTCAGTACCTTGCTGGGCATGCAGAATCAAGCGGCGCCCCTCAAGGAGGGGCTGGGTATCCTGCGCACCCTGTTGCAGGGGGCCCCGTCCGATCCGGTTCAGCTGGAGCAGATGCTGCGCAAGGGGTTGAAGGAGAGCGGCCTGTTCTATGAGGCCCATCTTTCCCGCTGGTTCAGTGGCGAGTACAGCCTTGAACAGCTGCTGCAGGAACCGCAGGGGCAGCTTTCCCTGCAGCCGGGCAGTCAGGAGGCCCGCTCAGCTCAGCTGCACCGAGAGGAGGGGAGCGATCCCCGTACCCTTGCAATGGTCAAGGAACAGCTGGCCTCACTGCAGACCGGTCAATTGCTGTTTCATGGCGAACTGTTTCCCGGCCAGCCGATGGAGTGGCGTATCAAGGATCGGGAAGGGCGGGGGCGCAGTGGTGGCGAAGAGCAGCAGACCACCCCCTGGGAGACCTCGCTGGCCTTGACCCTGCCGCAGTTGGGACGGGTGGAGGTTGCCTTGAGTCTGAACGGGACCCGCCTGGACCTGGTGATCGGTGCCGACCATGAGGGCACAGCCAGTCTGATGGAAGCGGAACGCGGAGAACTGCACGGACAGCTGCTGGCAGCCGGTTTTGAGCCGGGGAGTATTGTGGTGAAACATGGCTCGTGAACGTCAGCTGCATGACCAGCGGATGGCAGCAGCGCTATCCTATAAGCAGGGCTTTTATGCGCCGGTGGTGGTGGCCAAGGGGAAGGGGATCATGGCCGAGGCGATCATTGCCTGTGCCAAGGAGGCCGGCGTCTATGTGCATGAGTCACCGGAATTGGTGACCCTGTTGATGCAGGTTGACCTGGATGAGCATATCCCGGCTGAGCTCTATCGAGCCGTTGCCGAGATACTGGTATGGATCTATAAAATGGAGGGCAAACAATAGGAAATGCCTCATTTCCTGGCCCTGATTATTCTGGAGGAGTTCGCGTGGAAATAAAATTTGGGACCGACGGCTGGCGCGGGGTGATCGCCCGCGAGTTTACCTTTGAGAATCTGGGGCTGGTGGCACAGGCAACCATGGACTGGATGACCCGTGAGGGTTTGGCGGACCAGGGGCTGGTGGTGGGATATGATCGTCGTTTCCTGTCGCAGGAATTTGCCTGGCGGGTGGCTGAAGTCGCAGCCGGTAATGATATCAGGGTGTTTTTGTGTGATGAGGTGGCGCCGACACCGGCGGTTTCCTGGGCAGCCAGGGCGCTGAAGGCCGGAGCTGGTGTCATGATTACGGCCAGTCATAATCCGCCGATCTATAACGGTTTCAAGATCAAAGAAAATTTTGGCGGCTCAGCACGTCCGGAAACGACCCGGCTGCTGGAACAGATTGTTGCCTACAACAGGGCAGAAGGGCGCCTGGTTCGCTCGATTCCGTTTGAAGAGGCCTGCCGTAGCGGCAGGATTGAGCAGTTTGATGCCGCCACCGGGTATCTGCAACAGCTTGGTCATCTGGTTGATATTGAGGCGATCCGCAGGGCCGGTATCCCTGCCGTGGCTGACCCGATGTTTGGGGCAGGCAGCGGATTTTTCAAACGTCTGCTGGGGATTGACGAGATTCATGCGGAACAGAATCCCTCGTTTGGCGGCCGTCCACCGGAGCCGATCGGCGAAAATCTGCAGGAGCTGTGCGGCCTGCTGGCAACTGGCCGTTATCGGGTCGGCCTGGCCCTGGATGGTGATGCCGACCGGATTGGTGCGGTGGATGAACGCGGCGAGTTTTTTTCATCCCATGCGATCTTTACCCTGTTGCTGAAACACCTGGTGGAACGCAAAGGCCTGACAGGCGGGGTGGTCAAGACGGTTTCGTCAACCCGCATGATTGACCTGCTGGCCCAAAAGTATGATCTGCCACTCTATGAGACACCGATCGGCTTCAAGCATATCTGTGAGCTGATGCTGGACAAACAGATCCTGATGGGCGGGGAGGAGTCGGGTGGTCTGGGTATCAGCGGCCATATCCCGGAGCGGGATGGCGTACTGATGGGGCTGCTGTTGCTGGAAACGGTGGCAATGACCGGTAAGGGGCTGCGCCAGCAGCTGGAAGAGATCATGGACGAGATTGGCCATTTTTACTACCGCCGGATTGACACCCATATCAGTAGCGAGGCAAAGGAGGCGTTGCTGCAGCGTTTGAGGAACGAACCGCCTGCGACCATTGCGGGGCGGACTGTTGCCGCCACCAACTTCAGTGATGGCTTTAAGTTTGTGTTTGATAACGGCGACTGGCTGCTGGTGCGTCCCTCCGGGACCGAGCCGGTCCTGCGTCTCTACAGTGAGGCTGCGGAGTCGGCCATGGTTGATACGCTGCTGCGGGCAGCCCGCCAGATAGCCGGGGTATGACGATATGAAGTGGCTGCTGACCTTGATTGCGGTGAACTGCCTGATCTCGGTGGTGATCTATCCGATGATGACGCTGGGAGTGGATAAGCCGATGAACTGGTTGGTGGAGGTCGGTTCTCTCGTGCTTGGCGTAGGTGCCTTCTATCTGTTGATCCGCTACCGTAAAGAGTTGTAGCCTATGATGGCTGGCTGCCGTGTAGCCGCAACAGCTCAGGCAGGTCCAGAATCAGGGCGATGGTGCCGTCCCCCAGGATGGTGGCGCCGGAGATGATACGGGCATCCCGGTAGATCCTTCCCAACGGTTTGATGACCGCTTTAACTTCGCCCACCAGCAGGTCAACTACCAGGCCGATCCGTCGTCCGTCCTGTTTGACCACCACAATAAAGCGTGAAAGCGGCGCCGGGACCGCAGGCTCGACAATATCACGCAGGTCAAGACAGGGCAAGGCCTCGCCACGAATATTCAGATAGCCGCGCAGCAGCAGTTCGGCAGCTGCCTCCGCCGGCAGATCAATGGTCTCGTCCACCAGGTCCATGGGAAGGATGTAGCTGTCATCCCCGACGGCAATCATAAAACCGTCAATCAGCGCCAGTGAGAGCGGCAACCTGAGCTGAAAGCAGGCTCCCTGTCCTTCGCTGCTGGTAACATCGATCTTGCCGCGCAACTCTTCAATGGTCCGTTTGACCACATCCATGCCCACCCCGCGCCCGGAAAGCAGGGTGGCTTCTTCCGTGGTGGAAAAACCGGGTTCAAAGATCAGCGCCAATGGATCACGGTCAACCATCTCCAACGGGCGGATCAACCCTCGTTCAACTGCACGCTGCAGCACCCGCTCACGGCAGATACCGCGCCCGTCATCCCTGACTTCAATCACAATACTGCCGGCCTCTTGAAAGGCGTTCATTCTGATCATGCCGGTGGCCGGTTTACCGGCCGCCTGTCGTTCTGCAGGGGGTTCGATGCCATGATCTATGGCGTTTCTGATCAGGTGAACCAGCGGCTCACGCAACCGCTCCGCCATGACCTTGTCCAGTTCGGTCTCGGCCCCGGCAGTTGTCAGTTGGATTTTTTTGCCGCTTGAAGAGGAAAGGTCGTGTACCAGGCGTTGAAAGCGCCGGAAGAGGTCTCCCACCGGCACCATGCGGAACACCATGGCCCGCTCCTGGATCTTTTTGACCAACAACGAGACTGCAGCAGCTGATTCAAGGGACGCATTGTCACCTGTCTGTTTAACATGTGATTCCAGCTCTGAAGAGGCGGTGACCAGTTCAACCACCAGGTTGATCAGCTGGTCCAGTTTTTGAGCGTCAACCCGGACCACTTTTTGGGAAGCTGCGGACTCTTCGGTGCTCGATTCGTCAGTTTGCGGCAGATCGGGCTCTGCTGGAGCTGCCGCTTCAGCAATAGCAGGTGGCTGCCACTGGGTAATCATGGTCAGGAGTTGATCATGGCGGGGGGGGAGTTCTGGCTCTGCCGACTCAAAGGCTGCGATCAACTTTCTGAGATGGTCGTGACACTGCAGGCAGAGTGCGCACAGTTCTTTTGTCAGAGGCAGCTCGTTTTCGCGGACCTTCACCAGCAGATGTTCGAGGGCGTGGCAGAAGGCTTCCACCTGGTCGGCAGCAACAATACTTGCAGAGCCTTTGATGGTATGGACTGCCCTGAAGAGGCGGTTGAAATCGTCTCCCACCGCTGGTGTCGTTTCAAGTGACAAAAGTGCCGATTCCATTTCAGCCAGCATCTCGACTGATTCAAGGGCAAAGGCCTCCCGTATCTCGGCTAATTCACTGGTCATGTGGCATTTTCTACCGGCACGGGGGAGCTGCAGACCCGGTTGCGTCCAGTCCGTTTTGCCTGGTAGAGGGCGTCATCTGCCCGTTTAATGATGCTGTCCTGGGTGTCATCGCGGTGCAGGTCGGTCACCCCGATGCTGACGGTCACCCTGCTTTGATGATCGGTACAGGAAAACTGGCTGGCTGCAACTTGTGTACGACAGCGTTCGGCAAGCACCAGGGCCTGCTCAAACGAGGTCTCCGGCAGGATGCAGCAAAATTCCTCGCCGCCATAACGCCCGAGAATGTCGGAGGTCCGTATCAGCTCCAGCAGCAGTTCAGAAAATTTTCGCAGGGTGTAGTCACCGCAGATATGCCCATGGGTGTCGTTGATCTCCTTGAAATGGTCAATATCAAGCATCATGATACTCAAGGGATTGCCGTGCCGCCGTGAACGCTCCAGCTCCTCCTGAAGCCGGGTGTCAAGGTAGCGGCGGTTGAAGACGCCGGTCAGGCCGTCGACCTTGGCCATCTGTATCAGCTTGTGTTCGTAGATAACAAAATCAGTGACATCCTGAACCGTGATGTAGATGGCAGAAATTTCTTTGTTGTCATCGCGTAAGGGGCCAAACGTGCAATTTTGCTGCATCTGGGGGAATAACGCAGATGAGCCGTGGGGATTTTTCATGGGGAAGAGATATTTGTGCAGCTTCTGTGAGTATGAGGCGTAGTTGCCGAAGGCAAAGACGCTTTTAATGATCCGGATAACGCTGTTTTCGCAGAGTGCCGGGAATACATCACAGATGTTGCGACCGATGATCTCCTCGGCCGGGATATCGCTGTGCAGCTCCATCCAGCGGTTCCAGCAGGTAACGGTAAGCTCACGGTCAAGCACCACCAACCCGAGGTTGATGGTGTTGAATATCTGGTGGTACTCACTCATAGGGACCCAGGAATTCTGCAATGGCCTGTTTCAACCACGGCATAATGCTGTATTGGCTGACCAGAAACAGGTAGCCACTGACATTATACTGCTCAAAATTAAAAACGGTCTTGAATAGAATCGCAAACGAGTCGGATGTATTCAAGACACTTCCCAGGGTGCCGTAAATCTGCTCCTGAGAGAAAAAGCGGGGGGGGGCATAGGTGACGACATCGCCGAGCATCTCGGCGATCTTGCCGACACAGGCGCCGATAATGATATTCCCCACCTCAACCAGGGTTTCCTTTTCAAGGATGTCTATGTCGTAATTTTCACCAAGTAAAGACATTTCCCCGTCGAAAATTTTCAGAAGCTTACGCCCTTCTCCGTGGGGGAAAACCAGGAAGCTGCCACCACTGAACTTGCCGCTGAAAAACTGGGTGATCATGCTCATGTCGGTGGTGTCGGGTATCTCTTCCTGAACGTAGCGGATCACCTCGTCCGACTGCAGGACGGCGATGTGTGGTACGGACAGGATCACATGCAGGTTGATGATCTCGGCCAGATCGGCAGCAGCACGGCCAAAACCGATGTTCATGATCTCCTGCAGCGCATCCTTTTCAAGCTCGGTCAACTCGCGTGCGGAATCGGTCATGGCTTTGTACCGTCAGCCAGTACCTTGTCCAATTCTGCAATCACGGCCTCCTTGACCGGCGGTTTTTTGACTACGGCACAGGCCCCCAGCTCGGTGACCCGTTCAATAGTGCGGCGCTGGATATCAGCGGTAAGGATGATCACCCGGGCAGCGGGGTCAAGTCTGCGAATCGCCTCCAGGGCAGCTATCCCATCCATCCCCGGCATGGTAAGGTCCATGAAGGTGACGTCAGGCTTGAACGACTGGTACAGCTCGATCGCAACACTGCCGTCGTTTCCTTCTTTAAGCTCGTGGCCCGCGTCTTTCGGGATGCAGGCCTTGAGACTCATCCGGGCGACAAGCGAGTCATCAATAATCATAATCCTGGCCATATGAGATATCTCCTTCGGGCAGCCTGAGTTATCCTGCTTGTCTGGCGTGTGAGTATACCAGAGGGGGCGCTGTGTGCAACCGCTTTGAACAGGCTAGGCGTGGTTACGGAGCATCAGCTCGTCCGGCTGGGGTGAAAAATAGAGTTGTTGCTCCAGATAGGGTTGGCCGAAACGTTGTATATGGTGTTTAAGCAGCGTAATCGGCACAATCAGTGGCAGCTGGCACATGCGATAACGTTCAATCAGCTCCAGCAACTCCTGTTTTTCCCACGCTTCGAGCTGTTTCTTGAAATAGCCGATACAATGCATCAGGACATTGGTCTGCTTGGCAGGCGTAGCCAGCAGTTGCAGCGCCTCCATAAACAGTGTTGCATAGGCTTGTAAAAGCTCCGGCAAAGGGAGCGTGCCGGCTGTCAGCCTCCCCAGGCGCCGGTAGTGATCAGGGGAGTGGGCCATCAACAGCAGCTTGTGTTGCGTGTGGAATTGGACCAGCTCTCCTTTGGCCGGGTTGCTGTCAAGAAAGGTCAACAGGCGGTCGTATCCATAAACCCGTTCGATAAAGTTTTCCCGTAACCGGGTATCGGCAAGGCGTCCCTCTTCTTCCACCGGCAGAAGAGGGAAGGCGTGTGTGACGGCCCGGGCAAATAATCCTCTGCCGGTGCTGAGTGGCGGGCCTTTGTCCTGATAGACCTTAACCCGGAACAACCCGGAACTGGGTGAGTTCTTTTTGAAGATAAAACCGCGCAACTTAAGGGCTTCCAGCTCTCGCACCCGTTGTGCACACCAGTCCTGCATCTGGGCGGTCAGATCATGTCCGGTCCTGGCCGTTATCAGGCGGGGGGCTGCAGGGTTGCCTGTCAGATGCATCGCTTCACGAGGGGTTGGCAGGCCGCATTCAATCTCCGGACAGACCGGGACAAAGTCAAAATAGAGTGACAGCAGGTCAGCAATGTAGTGGTTCAGTTTGTGCCCGCCATCATAGCGGACATGCTGCCCCAGCAGGCAGCTGCTGACCCCCAGAACTATTTGATGTGATAGTTTCATGCAACCCCCTTCCAGAGTGCTTTTAGCAATTGACATCACCTTGTTTTGTGCTACTAACTTTGGTTGGTAAATAAGCATTTAGCGTAAAGGAGCTGCCTTGTCATGAATTTTACGATCAAACAGAAGATGACAGCATTAATTGCCTTTCTCCTTGGGGTGGCTGTGCTGGTCACCGGATTGATGCTGTTTACCTTTTTAAAGATTAATTCATCTCTGGATCAGATGGACCGGATCACCAAGATTCAGCATGCTGCCATGCAGGGCTCGATCCATATGTTGAAGGCCCGTGAGTATGAAGGGGAGTTTTTTACCCGTAAAGATGACAAGTGGACCGCCCGGGCTGAGAAGGAGGTGGGTGAGGTCTATAAGGTGCTTGAGCAGCTTGACAAGGTCAATACCGACAAAAAGATCAAGGGACATAGTGCCAAGGCCCAGCAGCTCGGCAAGGCCTATGTGGAGCAGTTCAAGGGGTTGGTGGCGACCTTTAAGAGCGGTGGTGATGTGATTGAAGGACGCGAAGAGCTGCGTGACGTTATCAATGAGTTTCAGCCCCAGCTGGAAGACTATATCCCCAAAATTGCCGGAACACTGCATAAAAAGGCCAGCAATGAGCTGGACAGCACCATTGCCAAGGGCAAGACCATCATGCTGGTTGTTCTGGTCGGATCGTCCATCGGCCAGGTTATGTTGCTGCTCTTTATCGTGTTGCCGGTCCTTAAATCAATTTCAAGCATGACTGAGCGGTTGAAGGATATAGCCACCGGAGAAGGTGATCTGACCAAGCGGATAGAGGTGTCAAGCAAGGATGAGATCGGCGAAACGGCCGGTTGGTTCAATACCTTTGTTGAGAATCTGGCTGTCATAATCGGGCAGGTGGCCGCAAATGCCCGTCAGGTCACGGCGGTTGCCGAAAGCGTACGGCTCAATTCTTCGGCTATGGTTGCAAGCTCTGAAGAGATGGCCGGACAGGCTGC
This sequence comes from Trichlorobacter lovleyi, assembly GCF_015239775.1. Classification (NCBI taxonomy): domain Bacteria; kingdom Pseudomonadati; phylum Thermodesulfobacteriota; class Desulfuromonadia; order Geobacterales; family Geobacteraceae; genus Trichlorobacter; species Trichlorobacter lovleyi. Next base: position 3,341,849 of record NZ_CP058409.1, on the reverse strand, counting down.
TTCTGTGGCGGTGGCGGCAGAAGAGATGTCCGCCACTGCGTTTGAGATTGCCAGCTCATGCACCCGTTCTGCAGCAAGTGCAGCCGAGGCGGACCAGGCCACTGAAACCGGGGCACGGGTGATTCAGGAAACCATTGCCGGTATGCAACGGATTGCGGAGCGGGTTGGTGAGGCTGCTGCAAACGTGGAAGAGCTGGGGTCAAAATCAAACCAGATCGGTACCATTGTCGGTACCATTGAAGATATTGCCGACCAGACCAATATGCTGGCTTTGAATGCCGCCATTGAAGCAGCCCGTGCCGGTGAGCAGGGGCGGGGCTTTGCCGTGGTTGCCGACGAAGTGCGGGCGCTTTCAGAGCGGACCACCAAGGCCACCAAGGAAATTGGCGATATGATCCGCATGATCCAGCAGGAGACTGGTGGTGCGGTGCGGGCCATTGAAAACGGTGTGGCCGAGGTTGAAAACGGTACCCGGGAGGCGAGTCGGTCCGGCGAGGCGCTTGGGGTGATAACCAATGAAATACAGAATGTCACCCAGCAGATGAGTCAGATCGCCACAGCGGCTGAAGAACAGAGTGCCACTACCAACTCCATCAGCCAGAGCATCCGCCAGATAACCGATGTGGTGCAGGAAAGCACAGACAAGGCTCAGGACTCCTCACGCTCTGCAGAGGAACTGTCCCGTCTGGCTGAAGAACTGCAACGTCTGATGGGGAAATTCAGGGTTTGAATTTTAAGTGCAAGCTGTGTTAAAAATAGCAGCATTGCTATTCATGATACGAATCAATTAATGCCCATGGGGCACAGGGAGGAACTGTTATATGGCAAATATCCTGATCGTTGACGATTCATCCACCATGAGAAAGATTATTTCCCGCTCACTGCGTCAGGCAGGACTGCCGGTTGACGACATCCTTGAGGGGGGCGATGGTATTGAGGGACTGAACGTCCTGCAGACTTCAGGTAAGACCGTTGACCTGATCCTTTCTGATATCAATATGCCCAACATGGATGGTCTTGAGTTTGTCAAGGCCGTTCGTGCCAACGGGTTCTCGATGCCGATTGTCATGATAACCACGGAAGGTGGCGAGGATGTGATTGCCGACGCCATTGCCAGCGGTGCCAAGGACAGCATCAAAAAGCCCTTTACTCCTGAACAGCTGAATGAAAAGCTTGGGGGACTCCTATGAGTCTGAATGCCGAGATTGCTGATAGCCTCAAGTTCTCGGAACAACAGCTTTCCGAGTACATTATCAACGCTACTCGCGAAGTCTTTTCCACAATGGTGATGATGGAGCCGGCCGACGATTTCCCGCTCAAAGAGCCGATCACCCATTTCAAGTGCAGTATCACCGGTATGGTGGGGTTTGCCGGTACCTATTCCGGTGTTATCTCCATGCACTGCCCGATGCACCTTGCAAAGAAAATCACCGGCGCCATGTTGGGGATGGATGAGAGTGAGGTTGAAGAGGGTGGTGAGGATCTGAATGATGCCATTGGTGAGATTGCCAACATGCTGGGTGGCAGCGTCAAAATGATTCTTTCCAAAGGGGGGCTTGATGTCAAGCTCTCCATTCCGACGGTGATTGCTGGCGAAGATTACACGGTTAACTCACTTTCGGACATCGATTGTGTGGTGATTCCGTTCAATGTCGACGCCAGTGAACGGTTCCTGGTTGGTCTGACCCTCAAGAAAGAAGAGTAATCCCCCGATTTAGCTAGTACGGGGTGCAAAGGTGCACCCCGTGCAGTTCACTCTGTATCTCCCGCGAGCCCCTGATGGATGGTTATGTAAAGCTGCACGAAATGCTGGAGACCGCTCTACGGCAGGCCGGTGAAGAGGCCGGTATGCTGTTGGGACAGGGCTTGACTGCAACCCTGACGGACTCTTTGACCTTTAGCAAGGCCGCCTACTTCGGCGATCTTGATGACGGCGTTTTTGTGCTGGCTGTTGAGTCGCGGGAAGAATATCCCGGTCAGTTTCATCTGGTCTTCAATCTGCGGGATGCTATTTTGATGAGCAGCCTGTTGTTAGGGATTCCGGCGCCGAGGATTAAGGAAAAACAGCGTCTCTCCATCATTGAGCCGGATGACATCGACGCCTTCGGCGAAATTGGCAATATGATCAATGGGGCCATGAATTCAACCTTTCAGGGTTCCCTTTCCGGCAAGGCCCACCTCAAGCTGCTCGGCTCAAAGAAATACGTCCCTGAAATCGATCCGCTGACGGACGATGATCCCCTGCCGAATGGCGACTATCTGATGTTTCGCTCCCGGCTGGAGATGGAAGGCCAGGAGATGCATCACCTGGACGTGCTGATCCCGGTTGCGCTCGGGAATCAGTATGACCCTCCACCTGAAGCGCCCCCGGCTGCTCCTGTTGAAGAGATTGCTGCAGAACCGGTTGGCGAATCAGGCGAAGTAACGCCCAGCGCTGTGGCTGAAACCGGCGAAGACGTACCGGTCCGCAAGGCTGGCGGCATTGCCGGTACAACCGGTGAGGATATGATTGCTGTCTTTGAAGACAGCGATGAAGAACGGGCACATCTATTGGATTCACTGCGATTTTCCGGCTTTAAACTAGCAGAATCAACCCTGAACGCCGATGTCAAAGAGGTGTTTTCGCAAGGTAATGTGCGGCTGGTGGTGATCGGCTCACAGGATGCCGACGACCGTGAACTTGCGGTTTGCATCAAGATTAATGCCTTGCGCCAGGATCAACCGGTACCGATAATAATGTGTGCCCAGCGCTGGACGCGTACTGCCGTGCTAAAAGCGCTTAAATACGGAGCGCGTGATATCATCATCAAACCCTGTGATCCTGATGAAATTGCCAGTAAGGTGAAGCGGCTATGCCGATTGCCTTCCGCCTGATAACAGAACTTCTGCTGTGTCGGGGGCTGCATGGCAGTGCTGCCGGGTTGCTTTGTCTGTTCCTTGCCTTGATTTTATTCCCGCAGTGCGCTGATGCGTCAATTCAGAATCTGATCCACCGGATAGAGATCCGTCCCAAATCCTCGTTTACCCGTATCACCGTAAAACTGGCTGAAGAACCGCATTTCAGGGTCTCAAGAATTCCCGGCAATCGTCTCAGGATCAGGTTCAGTGATACCTCCGGTGCGCCGTTCAGATCATTACGACGCTACTCAGATGCCAATATCGGAGGGGTGCTGGTCTCTCAGCGCGGCAATGACGCCTTGCTGACCTTTGCCATTGCCGCCAACCGTGTTGGCTGGCGAATGGTACATGTTGACGGCCTGCCGGCACTTTCTCTGGATGTCGGCCCGCTTTTTAGCGGGGTAACCGCCCACCCAGCATTGCCCGGCAGGGAGAGGATCAGGAATGGTGCGGCAAAACTGCTCAGCAACTTTGACCCTCCCCTCAAGCCGGAGATACCCTTTGTACCCACAGACCGGAATGTGCTCAAGACCCTGCTGCCGGAGGATGAGCAACGCCTGTTTCTTGCTGCGGAAGGGGCACTCTACAAAGGTAAACTGACTGCCGCCGAAGATGCCTTTGCCCCGTTTGCAACCAGACCATCCCGAATCCGCCCGCTTGCGCTCTACCGGCTGGCAGAGGCTCAGTATCGTTTGCAGAAGTATGGGCCGGCGCTGGAAACCTTTCGTGAGGCTGCCCGCCAATGGCAGGATTTTCTGACGCTGAATCCGGCGATCATGTTTTACTATGGCGACAGTATTGCCCGCAGTGGAGACCTGCCGGGCGGACGGCAGTTACTGGCACGACTGATTGTCTCCAACGCCGATAAGAAGTATGCGCCGGTACTGCTGGTTCGTATGGCCGACGTGCTGGCCCGTCAGGGGGGTGAAGGCGATGCGCTGGCAATTTACAACAACATCTCCACTGCGTTCAAGGATAACAAGGCGCACCAGATTGCCGTCATGAAGCTGGCTGACCGAGCTTTTCTTGAAGCAACACCTGATGATTACCAAGCCTTAGGCGCCACCTACGCCAAGATTGCTGCTAACACCACCGATTTTGATCTGCGTGAAGAGACCACTTTCAAGCATGCCCTGCTGGAAGCGATCAACGGGCCGGCCGACACGGCGCTTGATTTGGCAATAACCTATCAGAAACGTTTTCCCACCGGGGTATACAGTACCGTCATTCGCGATATCCGCGAAGATCTGGTTGCGCTGGTTTTCCAGGGGACGCCCTGGGATAAAAATCCGGCTGGATTGATCCGGCTGGTAACGGATAATCAAGAGTATCTGGCCACGGCAGTAAAAAATCCTGTTTTTTTACCCGCGGTATCCGGGGCGTTTGAAAAAGCTGGACGGCCCCTTGATCTGATAGCGCTGTATAGCGGGTTACTGGAGCGGCCGTGGGTAGGCGCGGATAACATCCCCTATCTAACGCTGCAGGTCGCTGACCAGGCAGAGCTGCTGGGTGATACCCTGATGGCCCGCAGGGTGCTTCAGGGGTTTTTGCTGCGTAATCCCGCCCATGCCCAGACACGCTGGGCCCATGAAAGACTGGGGGCGATTCAGTTTGCCGCGCATGAGCTGCCGGCTGTCCGGGTCGGTCTTTCCTGGCTCCTGAATAAACAGGAATCGGCAACTTTCCCGGTCAGTTATTATTATTTAGGCCGGGCCCTCTGGGATAACAAGGAGTATGCCCGCTCTGCCCAGGCAATGGAACTCTATCTGTATGCTGTCAAAGATATGAAAGAGGTTCCTGTGCTGGTCGGGGATGCCTATTATATTGCAGCAAGCTCCCGTCAAGTGCTCGGAGAACGCAAGGCGGCTGCCGTGCTCTTGGAAGCCGGTTTGAAGGCGGCTTCCAAAGAGCGTAAGGAACAGTTCCTTTACAAACTTGGTGAGCTGGCCGCGTTGGACGGCCGCAGCCAGCAGGCACGTGCCCTGTTCGAACGTGTACTCAATGAAGGTAGAGACCCGGATTGGCAGCGTCTTGCCCGTCAGGCCCTTGAAGATGATAAACTTTCCCGCCCCGCTGTTGCCCCGTCAAAGAAAAAATAGCGTCAAAAAAATGTATTTGTCAAAATAACGACACTTGTCTTTGTCGTTTCAGGGCACATTCGCCCACAACTCCCCTGATTTTGCCTGGTTTATGCGTGCATATTGTAAGGCACAGAAATTGCAAAGTTTTGTAAGGTCTGCATTCTGCTGAGCGCAGGAGGGGGGATTCGCCGTGCCTGTCGAGGGATTGTTTAATACAACCATAGATGTATTGGGTAAGAGTATTGATCTGCGTACACGCAATCAAAATCTGATTTCATCCAATATCGCCAATGCGGAGACTCCTGGATATACCCCTAAAAGTCTGGAGTTTGAGCAGCAGTTGCAATCTGCCGTCAAGAAATCGACGACCCGCGGAGGGGGCTCGCAATTCTCCGGAGCAACGACGCATCCCGCACATATTCCTTTGCGTGGCGGTGGTGAGCAGATCAGCCAGGTGCGTGGAACCGTCGTTGAAACGCCGGCCAAGACCCCAGGGCGCGACGGCAATTCGGTCGAGATGGAAAATGAAATGAGCCGGATGATGCAGAACCAGGTGCTGTTTAATGCTTCGGTTCAGCTGCTGGCAAAAAAGTTTGAAGGGTTACGTACCGCCTTGAGGGAGGGTAAATAATGGACCTTTTTACCGCAATGAATACCAGTTCATCGGCGCTTACGGCTGAGCGCACCAGAATGAACCTCATATCCAGTAACCTGGCTAATGTTAATACCACCCGTACGCCTGAAGGGGGGCCGTATAAGCGCAAGGATGCTGTTTTTGCCGCTACAGCTCCACTTGATGCCTTTGGAAAGGCGCTTGGTGGCGCTGCCGACAGGCATGTCCGTGAGGTTAATGTGGTTGAGATTGTTGAGGACCAGAGCGCGCCCCGTATGCAGTATGACCCTGCGCATCCTGATGCCAATCCTCAGGGATATGTAGCCCTCCCTAACGTGAATGTGGTGGAAGAGATGGCCGATATGATCACGGCGACACGGGTCTATGAGGCAAATGTCATGTCTGCCCAGGCAGCCAAAAATATGGCGCTTAAGACACTTGAAATCAGCAAATAGGAGTCTAGGTTATGGAAATTAAGGGTATCAGTGGTGTTGGCATGTCTGCGGCCTTTCCGCTTGAAAAAAATACATCCGCGACCTCAGTGGCAGATGGGGCCGGCAAATTCTTCAAAGAACTGGTGGGCAAGGTGAATGATCTGTCGCAGCAGTCTGATCAGGCAATTCAGAAGCTTGCAACCGGCGAAAACCGTAACCTGCATGAAACCATGATTGCGGTGGAAAAAGCCAGTGTGTCGTTTCTGTTTATGTCGCAGGTGCGCAACAAGGCACTGGAGGCGTATCAGGAAGTGATGAGGATGCCGGTCTAGCCATGGTATTTTTTTACAACAGAGGTGTGAATAGCCATGCCTGAAGGATTAAAGCGAATTATTGAGCCGTTTATGGCGTTGTCCCCCGGTAAGCGTTTGCTGGTTGGCGGCGTGGTGCTGGCTTGCCTTCTTTCGTTTGCGCTGCTGATCATGCTTGCCAACCGGACGGACTACCGTCCGTTGTTTACCAATCTGGCCAGTGAGGACGCTGGAGAGATTGTCAAAAAGTTGAAAGAGGCCAAGACATCGTACCAGATTACCCCTGATGGCAAGGGGATCATGGTCCCCGCCGACAAAGTCTACGAGCTTCGGCTTTCGCTTGCGTCGGAAGGTCTGCCCCAGGGTGGCGGAGTCGGATTTGAGATCTTTGACCGAAAAAATTTCGGTATGACCGAATTTGTGCAAAAGCTGAACTATCAACGGGCGCTACAGGGGGAACTGGCTCGTACCATTACGCAGATCAGCGGGGTTGAGCAGGCCCGTGTCCATCTGGTTATTCCGGAAAAGACCCTGTTCAAGGAGGCTGAAAAGCCGCCTACAGCGTCGGTTGTGCTGAAGATGAAAGGAAATAAGAACCTTCGTGACAGTGAGGTGCAGGGCGTTGTGCATCTTGTCTCATCTTCGATTGAGGGGATGAATGCAGATAACGTAACCGTGCTTGACAGCCGCGGCAAAATCCTGAGCAAGGGCGGCAACGGCATGGCTGACGCCAGCGCCAAGGCCACCAGCGCAATGCAGGAAACCCAGCGAGGTTATGAGCGCAACGTGGAGGAACGCCTCCAGACCTTGTTGGACCGTGTGGTTGGCGGAGGCAAATCTGTTGCAAGGGTGTCGGCGACGTTTGATTTTAAACAGGTGGAGCGGGTCGAAGAGAAATTTGACCCTGAGACCATTGCCGTGCGCAGTGAACAGCGCAGTGAAGAAAAGGCGGGAGGTTCAGCCGCCTCAACCGGTGTGCCGGGAGTTCAGACCAATCTGGGGAGAACAACTCCGGGTGCTGGTGGCGCAGCTGGTGGCGGCAGCAAGAACGATGAAACCCTGAACTATGAGGTCAGCCGTTCAACCTCGCGTACGATAGAGCCGGTAGGCACTCTCAGTAAGGTGTCGGTAGCCATTCTTGTAGATGGCAAATATGAGGCCGGTGCTCCCGGCAAGGATGGCGCAGCCGGCAAGGCAAAATACGTCCCCCGCTCGCCGGACGAACTTCAGAAAATTGAGGCACTGGTCAAGGGGGCCGTGGGGTTCAATCAGGAACGGGGCGATCAGATCAGTATCCAGAATATTGCGTTTCAGGATGCAGGGGAGGCCGCAGGCTCAACGGAAAGTGCCAAATGGTGGATGAACCCGTTCTTCTTGACACTTTTCAAGAATCTGCTGATTGCCTTGGGCTTCCTTGCGCTGATGTTGTTCGTGGTCAAGCCGATGCTGAACACGCTGCGCGCCGCCCGTCCGGCCCGTCCGGATATCCTTGAGGCGATTGTGCCGGATGCCCAGGAGAAGATGTCAGCCAGCGAACGGGCACAGCTGGCCATGCATATGGCAGAACAGCAGGAGCTGATGGAAAAGGCCAAGACGAATCCGTATCAGGTAGCGCAAATCCTGCAAAACTGGTTGGGTGAAAGCTCATGATGAGAGGGAATGATCGCCATGACTGGTGCTGATAAAGCTGCAATTCTACTGCTCTACCTTGGTGCGGATGTCACCGCCAAGGTTTATGAGCATATGGAGGATGAAGAGATCAAAAGGATCTCAAAGAGCATGGCCGGTCTTGGTCACGTGAACCGGCAGACCATTGGTGAGGTTGTTGAAGAGTTCAATGAGGTTATCTCACCGGAGTCGGGTATCTTTGCCCAGGGTGACGAGTTTGTCCGCAAGGTACTGGAAAAGGCGCTTGGTCCGGCCAAGGCCCAGATGCTGATGGAAGAACTCCAGGCCTCCAGCTATGGCGATCTGGTGGATATCCTCTCTGCCATGGATCCGAAAAGCATTTCAAACTTTCTTTCCCAGGAACATCCCCAGGCAATTGCTGTGATCCTGGCCAAGCTCAAGTCAAAGCAGACCAGCGAGATTATCGCTGCCCTGCCGCAGGAGTTACAGGCTGAAGTTGTGTTGCGGATTGCCGATGTTGAACAGGTGTCGCCGGAGATTCTGCAGGAAATCGATGAGGTCATGAAGCGCGAGATCAAATCGATGGGCGGGGTTCAGCGCTACAAGGTGGGTGGTGTTGAAAAAGTCGTTGATATGTTTAACCACTTTGATCGCAGCAAGGAAAAACAGATCCTTGAAAAACTGGATGTACTCAGCCCACCCCTGGCCGAGGTTATCCGTAAGCACCTCTTTACCTTTGAAGACGTCTTTGCCATGGACGACCGTTCAATTCAGGCCATTATGCGTGAAGTTTCCAATGACACGCTGACACTTGCAATGAAGACTTCGACGGATGATGTCAAAAACAAGATATTCAAAAACATCTCCAGCCGCGCGGCAGAAATGATCAAGGAAGACCTCGAAGTTATGGGGCCGGTACGGCTTTCTGACGTTGAAAAAGCCCAGTCAGAGATCATCAAGATTGTACGTAAGATGGAGGAAGAGGGCAAAATCGTGCTTGGTGGACGGGGCAGCGAAGATGTCCTCGTCTAAGGTCATCAAGGCCGGAGATGAAGAACTGCAGATCGGCGGCTTCAGTTTTCAGAACATACTGAAAGGCGGTGCGCCGACTGTAGCTCGTGTTACCACAAAATCTGAAGATTTTACCCCCCTGGCTCTTTTCGATCCATCTGAGTTGGGCGAAAAAGGCAGCCTGATACCAAAGCCTCAGCTAGAAGAACCCATTCTGGAACCACCCCCGCCACCCGGTAGCTACATTACCGATGATGATCTGCAGCGCTATCAGGAAGAAAGTTATCAACGTGGTCTGCAGGATGGTAAAAATCTTGCGGAACGTGGCCTGCTGAATGTGTTCAAGGGGCTGCGTACCGCAGCCGAAGATTTGCAACTGTTACGTGAAAAGGTGTTGCGTGATTCAGAGGATGACCTGCTGGCGCTGACGCTTGCTGTCGCCCGTAAAGTTATTGCGCGGGAGGTCGCGCAGGATCGCCAGACCGTGCTGCGGCTGATCAAGTCGGCGCTGATGGATCTTAATGAACAGGATGAGTTGGTTATCCGCTTGCATCCGGATGACCACGCCTTGCTGACCAGCAGTAAAAGTGACGCCCTGAAAAATGAATTGTCCACGATCCGCTTTGTACTGAAACCTGATCCAACGGTGGAGATCGGCAGCTGCCTGGTTGAAACGGGGCGCGGGACGGTGGATGCAAGTTTTGAGGCACAGCTGGAAGAAGTCTACCGGCGCCTGTTGGAAGAGCGTACAGCGGGTGAAGCAACGGAAGCTGCGGAGTAAGCCGCAATAATGTCAAACAGGACGATAGATATGGGCAGGTACCTGCGGGCAGTGGAGTCGGTTAACCCGATCCGCTTGCATGGCAAGGTCACCCAGGTTGTTGGCTTGGTGATTGAGGGGTACTGTCCGGATACCTCGGTTGGAGCCATTTGTGAGATTCGCCCCAAGGACGGTGTCCCGATTCCGGCTGAAGTAGTGGGGTTCCGTGACAACAAAACCCTGCTGATGCCGCTGGGAGACCTGCGCGGGGTGGGGCTGGACAGCCTGATCGCGGTGCGACGTGACAAGGCGACCCTCATGGTGGGGCCCGGCCTGCTGGGGCGGGTCATTGACGGCTTGGGCAATCCGATAGATGACAAAGGTCCGCTGCATCTGGATGAGGAATACCCGATCTATGCAGCACCGGTAAATCCCATGAAGCGCCCGCCGATCAGGCGCCCGCTGGATCTGGGCATTCGCTCAATCAATGGTCTTCTGACCTGTGGCCAGGGACAGCGGGTTGGCATTATGGCCGGTTCCGGAGTAGGAAAATCAACCCTCTTGGGCATGATTGCACGCTACACCGAGGCAGATGTCAATGTGATCGCCCTGATTGGTGAACGTGGACGGGAACTCCGCGAATTCGTTGAAAAAGACCTGCAGGAACAGGGCTTGCAAAAATCAGTGGTAGTGGTGGCGACCTCAGACCAACCGCCACTGGTCAGGATGCGTGGGGCCTATCTGGCAACAACCATTGCGGAATATTTCAAGGACCAAGGCAAAAAAGTGTTGATGATGATGGACTCGGCCACCCGCTTTGCCATGGCGATGCGGGAGGTCGGTCTTGCCATTGGTGAGCCTCCCACCACCAAGGGGTACACCCCTTCAGTCTTTGCCGCCCTGCCGAAATTGCTTGAGAGAACCGGCAACTTTCCCGAAGGGAGTATTACCGGGCTCTATACCGTACTGGTTGAAGGAGACGACTTTAATGAGCCGATCTCTGATGCCATGCGCAGCATCCTCGATGGTCATATTGTCCTATCAAGGGATCTGGCGGCCCGTAACATCTATCCGCCGATTGATATCATGGCCAGTGCGAGCAGGGTCATGGCCGATGTTGCCGATGAACGGCACCGGAAGTTGGCTGGGCAGTTTAAAGAGACCATGGCAACCTACCGTCAGTCTGAAGATCTTATCAATATTGGTGCCTATAAGGCAGGTAGCAACCCCGGAATTGACCGGGCAATTCGTAAGATCGATGCTATGGTTGCCTACCAGAAGCAGGCCGTTGCAGATCCGGCAACGCTGGCTGACTCGGTTGACGGGCTTCAGCAGATATTTGAGAGTTAGCAGGGGATTAGGGGATGGCTGTAAAAAAACAGTTTGAGCTGCAGCCGGTTCTTAACTACAGGGCTGAGCTGGAGAAATTGCGTAAGCAGGAGTTCGCCCTGGCCAAGCAGGACCTGGATGCTGCTGCTGATAAGCTGGAACAGGAAAAGTCTGAGGCGGCCCAACTGGCGGAAGAGTTCAGTAAACGTCAACAGGAGATCAACTCAATCTATGAGATGCAGCTATATGCTGATTTTTTTGCGCGTAAGCGGGAAGAAATGAAGGAACAACAGCGCCGGATTGAAGCGCTTGACCGGGTGCTTGAGGACCGCCGTGAGGATCTGGTGCAGGCCACCAAGGAAAAAAAGGTGATGGAGCGTCTGAAAGAAAAACAGAAAGAGGCGTTTCGGAAGGAACAGGCCTATAAGGAAGGCCTGTTGCTGGATGAAATTGCCACCCAGAAAAAAGGGCAGGAGTAGTGGTGTGAACAAACGCTGGATATCAATTATAGCCATGGCATGCAGTCTGGGGACGGTTGCAACCGTTGCCCTTACTGCATCACAAGGCACCACGGAGCCGATCCGCACCCCCCAGACCGGGATGCAGGGCGATCCGGTTCCTCCAACCCGAGCTGCCCGTGAAGAACGGGCGATTCAGGAGGCGCGGCGGCAACAGCTGGCTGAAAAGGAAGCTGCACTGGCTGCCAAAGAAGAAGAGCTGAAAAAGATGGGAGCCAAGATTGATGCCCAGTTGAAAGCGATGGAAGAGACAAAAAAACGTTATGAGGAAATGCTGAAGGCTGAAGATGAACGTCGCAAGCAGGCCCAGAGTGAACGGGTCACTAAAATGGTCAAGCTGTTCAAGACCATGAAGGCGGCTCAGTCCGCTGATTTGCTTGACAAGATGGAAGAGGACGAGGTTAAGCTGCTGCTGGACCGGCTCGATACCAAGACGGTGGCAAAGCTGGTGCCCAACCTTAATCAGCCGCGAACCATCCGTTGGGTAAACGAGAACCTGCGAAAGCGCGGCGAAAAGTAGTCAACGAGTCCTCATCTTCTGCCGATAAGAGTGTTATGGCGCTATGGCCGTAAACTCAAACAGGGAGGAGGTGAGACAATGGATGCAGGACAGATTATGATGATGCCGGCAGCTGCACAGGTAGCCGGTTTGCAGTTGGAAGGCATAAGCCAGGTAGAGCTGGCAGCCAAAGACTCAGGGTTTGATCAACTCCTCACGTCAGTTGTTCAAAAGGCTCAAAAACAGGTGGATCTGCTGTCAGAAAAGGATGCCGGAAGCGTTGGGGCAGACTTGGATCTAAAACAGCAGGAACAGACTGGCATGGTTCTTGACCCCACCGTTCTTCAGATGATGGTCTCCTTGTTTGCAAAAACAGATGCTCAAATTTCAACTACTGTAAATACTACCGGTGCATTAGCGGAAGATGCCGTGTCGGTTGGTGTGGTTGCTGAGGCAGAGGTTCAGCCACAAACCAAGGTGGAGGCCCAGCCGCAAACCAAGGCAGAGGTTCAGCCACAAACCAAGGCAGAGGTTCAGCCACAAACCAAGGTAGAGGTTCAGCCGCAAACCAAGGTAGAGGTTCAGCCGCAAACCAAGGTAGAGGTTCAGCCGCAAACCAAGGTAGAGGTTCAGCCGCAAACCAAGGTAGAGGTTCAGCCGCAAACCAAGGTAGAGGTTCAGCCGCAAACCAAGGTAGAGGTTCAGCCGCAAACCAAGGTAGAGGCCCAGCCGCAAACCAAGGTAGAGGTTCAGCCGCAAACCAAGGTAGAGGTTCAGCCACAAACCAAGGTGGAGGCCCAGCCGCAAACCAAGGTGGAGGCCCAGCCGCAAACCAAGGTGGAGGCCCAGCCGCAAACCAAGGTGGAGGCCCAGCCGCAAACCAAGGTAGAGGTTCAGCCGCAAACCAAGGTAGAGGTTCAGCCGCAAACCAAGGTAGAGGTTCAGCCGCAAACCAAGGTAGAGGTTCAGCCACAAACCAAGGTGGAGGCCCAGCCGCAAACCAAGGTGGAGGCCCAGCCGCAAACCAAGGTGGAGGCCCAGCCGCAAACCAAGGTAGAGGTTCAGCCGCAAACCAAGGTAGAGGTTCAGCCGCAAACCAAGGTAGAGGTTCAGCCGCAAACCAAGGTAGAGGTTCAGCCGCAAACCAAGGTAGAGGTTCAGCCGCAAACCAAGGTAGAGGTTCAGCCACAAACCAAGGTGGAGGCCCAGCCGCAAACCAAGGTGGAGGCCCAGCCACAAACCAAGGTAGAGGTTCAGCCGCAAACCAAGGTAGAGGTTCAGCCGCAAACCAAGGTAGAGGTTCAGCCACAAACCAAGGTGGAGGTTCAGCCACAAACCAAGGTGGAGGCCCAGCCGCAAACCAAGGTGGAGGCCCAGCCGCAAACCAAGGTGGAGGTGGAGCAAACAACAAAGCCCTCTGCTGCGTGGCTGGTTTATGGACGCCCGACCCAGCCAATACATCAAACTGCCACTAGGCAGCAGGCAGTGCAGGTGCCGGGTGAGGCCAGAGAAACTGGTGTTACGCCAGCAACCTTGGTACTCCAAACTGCTGAGAGTGACGTTATTATGCCAGGCCTAGCAGTAAACAGCCCGGATGAAGCCGGCATGCAACGTGGGCTGCCAGAGTCAGGAACCCCACATCCGTTTGGGGTAGCAGCTCATGCCGCCAGCCTGACGGTTCAGGGGCATGCGGGCGAAGCACTGCCAGCTGATAGTGAAAAAACAGCTGTTAGTGATCAGGTTGCCCAACAAGTAGTGGCACATCTGAAACCATCAGCACGTGAGCAGGTCGGAGACCAGAGTGTCACATTCAGGTTGTCCCCGGAGCATTTGGGCGATATTCAGTTGAGTATGCATATGGATGCCAAACAGGGCGTCAAAATTGAAATCGTTGCCGAAAATCGCGGGGTACGCGAGACGCTTCTTCAGCAGGCTGATGACCTCAGAGAGACCCTGGCCCGCCAAAATATCAAGATGGATTCGTTTGATGTATCAACCGGGCTGGGAGGTGGCGCGTCACAACAGACCCGTGACTGGCGGCAGCAGCAGGTGGGGTTTCAACAACAATCCCAGCGGATTACGGGTGCCGAAAGAAATCTGTTTAGAGAGACGGCCGAGATTCCGATACGGTATATTGAGGCGCAGTACCAATCAACACTTGATGTGAGATTCTAACGAAAGGAGGTGGCCAGGAGATGGCAACAACGGTTAGTGGGGTAACGACAGCTTCAACAACAACAACAGCAGCAGCTGATGCCATGAAGCAGACGTTTGGCATGGATACGGATGCCTTTCTTAAACTGTTTATTGCGCAGATTCAATACCAGGATCCGCTTGCGCCGCAAGATACAAACGATATGTTGGCCCAAATTTCCCAACTCACCCAGGTTGAGCAGTCATACAATACGGCAACGGCATTAAATAATCTGTTGACGGCTCAAAGCAACAGTTTGGCCCTGAGTTCCGTGGGACTGATTGGCAAGGATATTGTCGCGCTGGGAGATAGTTTGAACTTTGATGGTACCAATCCGGTTGAGCTAAGCTACCAAAAGACCTCTGCAACCACAGGTACTACGCTTACCATTAAAAATGAGTCAGGTCAGGTTGTGCGCACGATTGATCTGGGTTCCCAAGAAGTTGGCAACGCAACCTACCAGTGGGATGGCAAGGATGCCCAGGGAAACGTGCTGGCTGCAGGGGCGTATAGCTTTTCAATCAGCGGTACCGACGCGTTAGGTGAGACACAACAGGCCATCACCTACACAACAGGCCGGGCCGACGGCGTCACATTTGATAACGGTGTGGCGTATATCACCATCGGTGCTGTTCTTGTGCCGTTTGCAGATGTCATGAGAGTTCAATCCGCATGAGCACAATTGATCAGATCTATTTTCCAAGACCGGCACAGCCGGTCAGCAAGCCTACTCAGCCGGCCAAGCCGCAAGCGACACAGGCTGGTGGCGAGACTCCGTTCTCAAAGGCTCTGGATCAGGCTCAGGGGGTCAAATTCTCCCAGCATGCTCAGGATCGTCTTAAGGCTCGTAATATCAGCCTTAGTACTGACCAGCTTCAGCAACTGGAGGGTGCGGTAAACAGCGTGGCTCAGAAAGGCGGCAAGGACTCATTGGTTATGGTGGGGGAGGCTGCACTGGTGGTAAGTGTGAAAAATAGAACCGTGGTGACAGCCATGGATCGCACTCAGATGAAAGGTAATGTTTTTACCAATATCGATTCGGCAGTCATTTTATAACACGAGAAACGGGCTGGCCCTCTGTGAGGAAGCCCGCAAGATACCGACCGACTGAGGTGTCTTGAGCAAACCTAACAAGGGAGGAAAAAGTCATGAGTATAACAGGAGCGATGTTTACCGGCGTAAGTGGTTTGCTTGCAAATGCCGAAGGTCTGAACGTGATTGGCAACAATCTGTCCAACTCAAATACCATAGGGTTCAAAGGGGGGCGGATGCTGTTTTCAGATCTGCTTTCCGCACCTATCGGGAATAACTCGCAGGTGGGTCGAGGGGTACAGATCCAGAAGGTTGATAACCTGTTCTCCCAGGGGTCACTTGAAAGTACAACGGTCGTTACCGACCTTGCGATTCAAGGGGATAAGTTTTTCTCCTTTGCCGTGCCCGGAACAACTGCAGCTGCAGCGGTTGCTGTTACTGATGCCTATTACAGTCGTGCCGGTGCCTTGCGGATTGACAGTAACAACCGCTCGCTGATCAACCCGGACGGCTATGTCGCCTTGGATGAAAATCAACAGCCGGTTGTCTTTGTGTCGACCTATACCGATACCTCTGGCAATGTGCTGGATTTTCAAAAAGTAGCGGGAGTTGATGCTCAGGGGCGCCTGCAACTGCTGTATGCTGACAATAACGGTAACAGCTCAAAGGTGTATTATGCGGGCAATGGTGTTGTGCCGGTTCCCACCACAACCGGTGCGGTTGGGCTGGGTACTGCCAGGATACCGAACCCCCCGGGGCTTGAAAAAGTCGGCTCAACACTTTTTAAATCAACCGGTAATGCGGTTGGCGGATCAGGTACCCCCATTGTAACAAGGTCAAACGGTACGAACGAAAAAATTCTTTCAAACAACCTGGAGTTGAGCAATGTCGATATGGCAACCGAAATGGTCAAGATGATTCTGACCCAACGGGCTTACTCCGCAAACTCAAAGACAATTACCACTGCTGATGAAATGACCCAGGAGGTACTTAACCTCAAGCGTTAATCGTACTTAGCCCGATATAATCTGATGAAGCCCCCGTTTGCCTGCACACGTTTGCAGGTGGGCGGGGGCACAATTGTATCAGCAATACTGAAGAATGATGGCAAGTGGTTGCAAAAACCTCGTTTTCGTTTTACAAATGCAATGCAATGCCTGAATCAGTTAACTAGTTGGTGTATACTGGAGGATCGAATGGCAAAAGACGACCAGGCGGCAGCCGAAGCCCCGGCGGAAGGCGGCAGCAAAAAGAAATTGTTCATCATTATTGGCGCAGCGGCGCTTGTGCTGGTTATCGCCGGTGTTGTCGTATTTATGATGATGGGCAAAGGTGATAAGAAAAAAGAAGGGGCTGATGCACAGGGGGCGCCGGCTGCTGCTGAGGGGGGCCATGGTGCAGCTCCGCCAGCTGCGGGAGGGGCGCATGGCGGTGCAGCCACTCCGGGTGTATCTACGGTCTTTTCACTGGAACCATTCATTGTGAATATCTATGACGGTCAGGAGCTGCGCTATCTGAAAGTGAAGATAGAACTTGAAATGGCCAGCGCAGCCGTTAAGCCGGAGTTGGAAGGGCGTCTCGCTGCCATTCGGGATGCGATTCTGGTGGTCCTGACAACCAAGACGCTGCAGGAGGTTCAGGATGTCCAGGGTAAGAACCAGTTGCGGGAGGAGATCCTGACGGCAATCAGCAAGATCGTTGCTCAGGGCAAGGTCAGCAAGGTCTATTTTACTGATTTTGTTGTCCAGTAACCGATCGGGGACGCCGCGTGGCCATGGAGAAGATTCTAACCAAAGCCGAGATTGAGGCCCTGCTGAACGCGGTCTTTGACGGACGGATTGAGCCAGAGAAGGAGCTTTCCAAGTCTGAAGGTACTGCTGTCAGCTATGACCTCTTCAATACTGAGGCCTACCGCGGTTTTGTTCCCAATCTAGATATTGTCTATGACGGTTTCATCCGCTTTAACCGGATTACGCTGTCAAACCGTCTCCGCAAGGTGGTGGAGATCAAAAAGGTAGGGGCGCGTTCCTACAAGTTTGATGATTTTTTGCAGACCCTGCCATCTCCGGTCTGTATGGCAATTTTCAAGCTGGATCCCTTAAAGGGGGCTGCACTGATAGCGATGGACAGCTCCCTGGCTTTTGCTATTGTAGATAGTGTGCTCGGGGGGACCAGCCGTACCGCACTGGCACTGAACCGCCTTTTTACCACCCTGGAGCTCCGGTTGGTTGAGATGGTGCTGGCTGATGTTCTGGCTGATCTGGAAAAATCCTGGGCACCGCTGTATCCAGCCAAACTAAGTCTCTTGCGGATGGAGATGAACCCGCGTCTGGTGACGATTGTCCCCCCTGAATATCAGGTGGTGACCATGACGGTTAAGGTTCATATTGAAGAAAATGTCGGCACGATGATCTTTGTTGTGCCGATCATGACAATCGAGCCGATTCGCGATAAGCTCAAAGAGGGGATGCAGTTTGACCTGATGGCGATTGACCCGCAGTGGTCATACCGCCTTTCATCGGAGATTCTGGATGCTCCGATGGAGCTTAGCGTTGAACTTGGTAACTCCACCATCTCGTTAAGAGAATTGCTGGATCTTGAGGTTGGTGACACGATCATGCTGGACAAACCATGCACCAGCGAGTTGCTGGTCAAGGTTGAAGGGGTGCCGAAATACCAAGGGATTCCCGGCATCCGGCATGGCAACAAGGCAATGCAGATCAGTGATATTATCTCCACCAAGGGGAACACACGTGAACGACAAGTCTGATGCCGTAGAGGCTGAACAGGAAAAGAAGAACCTGGAGTTCATACTTGATATCCCGCTTCAGGTAACGGTAGAGCTGGGACGCACCAAGCTGCTTGTCAAGGATATCCTGCAGTTGAACCAGGGGGCGGTGGTTGAACTGACCAAGCTTGCTGGAGAACCGCTGGATATTTTTGTCAACTCAAAGCTGGTTGCACGAGGCGAGGCGGTGGTGGTCAACGAGAAATTTGGCGTGCGCCTGGTTGATATTGTCAGTCCCAATGAGCGCGTGGAGAAAATTTTGTGATCAAAGCAGCTACCCTGTGGCTGACATCGTGTTTAGTGTTTTTTCCGGTTGTGGCACAGGGGGCAGGCGGGCAGGCGGGGGAAGGCGGTTTTGGGTTCCTCTCCAGCTTCCTGCAGATGGTTGCGGCGCTGATGTTGGTTGTCGGCTTGATCTTGCTGACCTATTATGTCTCTACCCGCCTCATGCGCAAGATCCCGGCCTTGCGTCCAGGCAATCAACATATTCGTGTGCTTGAAGTGCGGGCAATGGGGCCTCGCAAAGTCCTGATTCTGATCGAGGTGGCTGGAGAATATCTGCTGCTGTCCAGTAGCGGTGAGCATTTGACACTGGTAAAGCAGATTGACATGCTGGAGGAAATTGAAGTTGTTGAAGAATCATCTGAGCGGCCGTCGTTTTTGGCACTATTGAAGCGGGCCGCCTCACGTAGCTAGCAAGACGTTCCTACTTGTATGCCGTATCCGGATAACCCATGACCTTCTCTGTAGCGAAAAGATTCAGGATAACGCTTCTACTGCTGGTTGCAGTCATCGTCGGCACCGGTGCCATCGCGGCAGCGGCACCGGTGCCGCTGCCATCGCTCAATATCGGGGTCGGTACCGCCACCAAGCCTGCAGAAGTAGCAACCACCATCCAGATCTTTCTGCTGCTTACGGTGCTCTCGCTGGCTCCCAGCCTGCTGATCATGACGACCTCCTTTACCCGTATCGTTGTTGTGCTTTCGTTTCTTCGTACCGCTCTGGGGACCCAACAGGCGCCTTCAAACCAGATCATCCTGGCCCTGTCCCTGTTTTTGACCTTCTTTATCATGACACCGGTGTGGCAACAGATAAACCGTGATGCCTACCAACCCTATAAGGCTGGTACCATTACCCAGGAACAGGCGTTTGAAAAGGCGGTGCAACCGGTCCGGAAGTTTATGCTTTCCCAGACCCGTGAAAAGGATCTGGGGCTGTTTGTCAGCCTTTCAAAGCAGGCCCGCCCCAAAAATGCCGATGATATTCCAACCCTTACCATTGTGCCCGCCTTCATGATCTCGGAACTGCGTACCGCGTTTCAGATCGGCTTTCTGATTTATATCCCCTTTATTGTGGTGGACATGGTGGTTGCCTCGGTGCTGATGTCAATGGGTATGATGATGTTGCCCCCGGTGATGATATCGTTACCGTTCAAAATCCTGCTCTTTGTGCTGGTTGATGGGTGGGGACTGGTGATCAGCTCTCTGGTCAAGAGTTTTGGATAGAAAGGATATGCCATGACCCCCGAGCTGGTCGTACAATTGGCCCGTAGAAGCTTTGAAGCTACCTTGCTGTTGGCAGCACCGCTACTGCTGTTCAGTCTGGTGGTCGGTCTCGCTATCAGCGTGTTTCAGGCTGTTACCTCCATCAACGAGGCCACCTTGGCCTTTGCCCCCAAGATTGTCGCCGTAATGGTGGCTGTTATCATCTTTTTCCCCTGGATGATGAGCTACATGAGTGACTTTACCCGAGAAGTGTATGCGCTGATTGCCGTGATGCGGCGCTAGAGCGTCATGTTTCCGTTTGTCTCCCCCCTGCCGAGCCAGTCGGATGTTTTCCTGTTTGCACTGGTATTGTGCCGGATAGGAGGTCTGTTTGCTGCCCTGCCGGTATTTGGGGGTAAACGCCTGCCTACCCGCATCAAGATAACGGCAGTCCTTGCCATTACCCTGGTCTGTCTGCCTGTTTTGAAGATAACTCCCCCGCCGCTGCCCGGCGATGCCTTTACCCTGGGGCTGCTGGTCACGCGGGAGATGCTGATCGGGCTGACCCTGGCCTTCATTACCCAGATCATCTTTGCTGCTGTCGAGTTTAGCGGGCAGATCATCGGTCTTCAGATGGGGTTCAGTATCTCATCGGTGCTTGACCCAAGCATGGGTAACCAGATGCAGATCATGTCGGTGGTGCAGAGCCTGCTGGCGACCCTTTTTTTTCTCTCCCTCAACATTCACCATGTCTTTATTAGTGCCATTGTTGACAGCTTTACGGTTATCCCGTTGGGGGGCTGGAAGATGAGTGAGGCACTGATTCACTTTCTGGTTAACGCCACCTCGGATATCTTTATCCTGGGGATCAGGTTGGCTGCACCGGTTATGGTGGCACTACTGCTCACCAGTGTGGTGCTGGGCATCATGGCGCGAGCGTTCCCCCAGATGAACGTGTTTATGGTCAGCTTCCCGCTCAATATCGGTCTTGGTTTTATGGTGCTGGGCATGACCCTGCTGCTCTTTTTTCATGTGCTGGAGCTCTCGTTTGGTAACTTGACCAATCAGGTTGCCATGATCTTCAGACTGCTTGGAAAGGGGGGATGATACCTGGCAGAAGACGACGACAAACACTCTAAAACAGAACAACCTACCGGGCGAAGGCTGGAGAAGGCCAGAGAAAAAGGGGCGCCTCCTTCTTCGCAGATGCTGAGCCAGAGCTTTACGCTGCTGGCCGGTATTGTGGCGCTCTACCTGCTGGGGGGCTACCTGGTGAATGGTCTGAAAAGTACCACGGTGCAGGTGTATTCCCAGATTGGAAGCTTTGAACTGACGGAACAAAACGTCTACACCATGATGCTCCGTATTTTTGGTGTGCTGTTTATGTTGCTCGCTCCGGTTGTTCTGGCGGTCATGAGCACCGGTATACTTGCGCATATCGTCCAGGATAACGGCAGGCTGGATTTTCAGTGGGGCAGGATTACCTTTGATCTCACCAAGCTGAACTTTATCAACGGCTTTGGCAAATTGTTCAACAAGGAGGCCCTGGTTGAGATCCTGAAGTCTCTGATCAAGCTCTTTGTAATCGGTTGGATCGCCTATCAGGTGCTGCGGGATGAACTGCAGAATATCACCATTCTGGCTGAGTCTGATGTCAACGGTATTTTGTCCTATACCGGGCATGTGGCTTTCAAGATCGTAACACATACCTGCGGTATCATGATCGTCATCTCGATTCTTGACATGGCGTATGTCAAGTGGCGCTATATCGAAAACCTCAAGATGACCAAGCAGGAGGTGAAAGATGAGAGCAAGGATATGGAGGGTAACCCCGAGATCAAGGGAAAGATCAAGAGGTTGCAGTTCCAGGCGGCACGCCGGCGTTTAACCAAGATTATTCCAACCGCCGACGTGGTAATTACCAACCCGACACACTTTGCAGTTGCATTAAAGTATGACCGCAGCAGGATGGTTGCGCCGATGGTAATCGCAAAAGGGGCTGATGAGATGGCGCTGGCTATCAAGGAGATGGCCCGTGAACATAAGGTGACACTGGTGGAAAACCGCTTCCTTGCGCGTGAGCTGTATGAACAGGTGGCTGAAAATCAGGAAATTCCGGAAACGCTCTATGCGGCAGTCGCCGAAGTGCTGGCCTACGTCTATCGCCTTAAGGGTGCCATGTGAGGCACGTACAATCGCGTGAGTCTGGTGTCAGAATTTAGTCGTGGTCAAAATAATGACTGCAGGGTGCTGTCACTACGGTTGTCTGTGTCCTCAACTGCTTGAAATGATAGGAGGCTGCTAGTGGCATGAATGCTGTCGTGACCGAATTTTGACGGCATGGAATCTGCATGATGGGACATGGGGTAGTGTCGGCTGCTCCTGATCTGATGGCCGCAACGGCCGCAAGGAACTGTCTTCATCATGGCAAATGGAACTTCTGTACAGGCTCTTGAGCTGAGCAGCTTTAGAAAAAATTCTGACATCTACGTTGCGGTGGCGCTGATCGGCGTCCTGGCGTTGATGATCATCCCTCTGCCTGCCTTTGTGCTGGATATCTTTCTGGCGGCCAATATTACCATTGCCCTTGCCATTCTGCTGGTCTGTTTGTATACCCTGCACCCCCTTGATTTTTCAGTTTTCCCCTCTGTGCTGCTGGTTACCACCCTTTTCCGCCTTGCCTTGAACGTGGCCTCAACCCGTCTGATTCTGATGCATGGACGGGAAGGGGTCGAGGCAGCCGGTGCGGTCATCAAGGCCTTCGGTTCCTTTGTCGTCGGAGGGAACTACGTGGTCGGTGCCGTTATGTTCCTGATTCTGGTCATTATTAACTTTGTGGTTATTACCAAGGGGGCAGGGCGTGTTGCCGAAGTCTCAGCCCGTTTTACCCTGGATGCCATGCCGGGAAAGCAGATGGCGATTGATGCCGACCTGTCAGCCGGTTTTTTGACGGAAAAGGAGGCCAGAAAGCGCCGAGAAAAAATTCGGCGTGAATCGGAATTCTATGGTGCCATGGATGGTGCCAGCAAGTTTGTCCGTGGGGATGCGGTAGCCGGTATCCTGATCATGCTGGTCAATATATTCGGCGGTTTGATCATCGGTGTCTGGCAGCAGGGGCTGGCGCTTGATGTGGCCTTGACCAACTACACCCTGCTGACCATCGGTGAAGGGCTGGTGGCCCAGATACCGGCCCTGATCATCTCAACCGCAGCCGGTATTATTGTGACGAGAACCGCCGATGAAAACAACTTCGGCCAGGAAGTTACCGGCCAGTTCCTGAATTATCCCAAGGCTTTTTATGTGGTGTCAGGGGTCATGTTTCTGTTTGCCATGATCCCCGGTCTGCCTCATTTTGCGTTTCTGCTGCTGTCCGGCATAGCGTGGCTGGTGGGACGGATGTCCCGCGAAATGGCTCAGGTGGTGGAAGAGGAAGCGGCGGCCGCAGAGGCAGCCGGTGAGGAGGAATCACAGGATCAGGCCTCTGCCATTCGTCCGCTGGATACCCTTGAACTTGAGGTGGGTTATGGTCTGGTGCCGATGGTTGATGCTGCGCAGGATGGAGAGCTGCTGGAGCGTATCCGTTCAATTCGCCGCCAGTTTGCCCAGAAGATGGGTTTTGTGGTCCCGCCTATCCATATCCACGACAACCTGCAGCTGAAGCCGTATGAATATAACATCCTGATCCGTGGTGCCAGGGTGGGGGGCAGTGAGATGTCCGGCCAGTATCTTGCCATGGATTCCGGTGCGGTCATGGCTCAGCTGCCCGGACCGACCGCCAAGGAACCGGTCTTCGGTCTCCCGGCGGTCTGGATCCGCAGTGAAGACCGTGAGCAGGCACAGGTCAATGGCTACACCGTGGTGGACAGCACAACGGTGATTGCAACCCATATCAGTGAGACTATCCGCCGCTATGCTCAGGATCTGGTCGGTCGCCAGGAACTGCAGCAACTGCTGGATAATGTTGCCGTAACAGCACCCAAGGTGGTTGACGAGCTGATTCCGGGACAGCTCGGTCTGGGGGTGGTGCTGCGGGTCGTCAAGAATCTGCTGAAGGAAGGGGTTTCCATCCGGGATATGCGCACGATTCTGGAGAGCCTTGCCGACTACTCCGCGCTTACCAAAGACCCGGATGTGCTGACTGAGTTCGTGCGGCAGGCGCTGGGGCGTTTCATAGTCGATCAGTTCAAGCTTGATGAGGATACGTTGTATCTGGTGACCATTGACCGGGAGGTGGAAGACGCCATCGCCGAGGCGATCCAGCCTTCTGACCAGGGCAGCTACCTGGCAATAGAGCCAGGCTCTGCCCAGCAGATTATTGCATCTGTGCGCGGTATGGTTGACCGTTTCGGCATGTACGGTGCTCAGCCGGTCATACTGGCATCACCTTCAATTCGTCGCCATGTCAAAAAAATGATCGAGCGTTTTGTCCCCCATGTTTCCGTACTGTCCCATAACGAGATTCCTCAAAATGTCAAAATTCAGTCATTAGGAGTGGTGACGTTCCATGCTGGTTAAAACCTTTCAAGCTCCAACTATGGCAGAGGCCCTGCGGCTGGTTAAGGCTGAGCTGGGGCCCGACGCGATGATCCTGTCCACCAAAAAGGAGAAGCAGGGGGGTATCCTGGGCTTCTTCAGCAAGCAAGTGGTCAAGGTAACCGCTGCTATTGATCCTCATCGCCCGGCAGTTCCGCCACCGCAACCGCTGCGTGAGCGTCCGGAAAGAGAGCGGACGACCAAGGAGGAGTTTGAAAACTCCATGCTGGCACCCTTGGCCAGGGAACTCCGTGACCTGCGTGAAAAAGTTGAGGTAATGGCCAAGCGGGATGAGGAACTGCGTCAGCGCCAGGCTGAACAGAGTGCAGTACCTGTTGATCAGCCGGGTAAGGGGGGAGATGGCGGGATTAACCTTAACAATATCCCCCGCCAAGACCTGGAAGAGATCAAAAAGATGCTGTTGAACACGCTGGTCAGGAGCCAGGAGGGGGGCGTCAAGTCTGTGCAGTGGCCTGATGCAACGCCTCAGGGCGTCTCTTCAGGAGGGGATCTTCCCGCTGAAAAGCCGCCTTTGGCCCGTGAACTGGAACGTCAGGGGATTGCGCCGGATCTGCAGGGCAAAATCCTTGAAACGGTGAATACCCTGCCGATGGGGCAGGGGGAGGAAACCCTGAAAGGACGCCTTGGTGAGGCGTTTGGACGGCTGATCCGTTTCGCCGGCACCTTGCGCATGAAAAAGAACGCTCCCCGGATCATTGCCCTGGTCGGGCCAACCGGTGTCGGCAAAACCACCACAACGGCCAAGCTGGCGGCCATGTATGCCCTGAACCGTGGCAACAAGGTCGCGTTGATCACCATGGATATCTTCCGGGTTGGGGCCGTGGAACAACTGAAGACCTACACCAAGATCATGGGGATCCCCCTTGAGGTAGCTTCGACACCGAAGGAGCTGGAACGGGCGGTGGAGCGTCATGCCGATTGCGACCTGATTCTGATCGATACAGCCGGCCGCAGCCACAAGGATTCAGACAAGCTGGAGGAAATGAAAGGTTTTCTGGAAACAACAATCCAGTCCGATATTTATCTCTGTCTTTCGGCCACCACCAAAGACCGTGAGTTGGAAGAAATACTTAACCGCTTCAGTATTTTCCCGATCAGTAAAGTGGTGTTCACAAAACTTGATGAGTGTGAAAGCGTCGGTTGCATTGTCAACCTGCTTTTGAAGGCAAATCTGCAGATTGCATATTTTACCACGGGCCAACGGGTCCCTGAGGATATTGAGGTTGCAACATCGGAAAAACTGGCAGAACTGATCCTGAAGGAGGGTGCGCAATGAGTGCAGTGCGCGGAACCGGCGATCAGGCCGACACCCTTCGTCAGATGGCCAGAACTGCCAAGCAGAATAACCAGAATGCTGCGGCCCCTGCCCAACTGACCGACCAGCAGGGGATCAGGGTCATCTCAGTCACCAGCGGTAAAGGCGGCGTGGGTAAAAGTAACGTCGTGGCCAATCTTGCCATGGCGCTGGCGGCACAGGGCAAGAAGATCCTCATCATTGACGGCGACCTGGGGGTGGGGAATCTGGATGTACTGCTGGGACTTTCTCCGCAGTACAACCTGAATCATGTCCTGTCTGGAGAAAAGAGCCTGGCGGAGATCATTGTCGAGGTTACTCCCAGCATCAAGCTGATCCCGGCCGGTTCCGGGGTTCAGGAATACACCAGTCTGGGGCAGCATGAAAAGTTGAAGCTGCTGGATGAGCTGGACATGCTGGAAGAAGAGTTCGACATCATGATCATTGATACCGAGGCAGGCATCTCGGAGAATGTGACGTACTTTACCGTGGCGGCTCAGGAGATTCTGGTCGTGGTGACACCTGAACCGACTTCCATTACCGATGTCTATGCCTTGATCAAGCTGCTGGCCACACGTTATTCCGAACATCACTTCAAGGTGCTGATCAATATGGCCCGCGACAGTGAAGACGCGCTGGAGGTGTTTCGGAAACTGGCCAACGTGGCGGGACGATTTCTGGACATCTCGCTGGACTATCTGGGGTGTGTTGTCCGGGATGAACGCCTGATCGACTCCGTGAAGAAGCAGAAGGCGGTCTATGAGCTGTACCCGGATTCCGAGGCAGCAAACTGTTTTACAACCCTGGCCAGACGGGTCGTTGAAAACTCACGCCAGACCCGCCTGAAAGGCAACATCCAGTTCTTCTTCCGGCGCTATCTCGAGGGGCCGGGGGGAGGCGGGGTATGAGCAGGTTCAGGGCCTATGAAGAGCAGGTCGGAGAACGAAGCCACCAGCTGCGTGAATCCATGATCACAGCGCACCTGCCGCTGGTACGCTACCTGGTTAACCGTTTTGCCGCCCAGCTGCCGTCTCATATTGATCCTCAGGATCTTGCCAGCGCGGCGGTCATCGGTCTGATCCATGCCGCTGACCGCTATGACCCGGGGCGCGGGGTGCAATTCAAGACCTTTGCCGAACAGCATATCAGGGGAGCGATCCTGGACGAACTGAGAGCCTGTGACCCCTTGAGCCGCACCATGCGGGACAAGTGTAAAATGGTTGAGCGCGAGATGCACCGCCAGGAACATCAACTGGGGCGGAACCCGACCGGGCAGGAAATGGCGGAAGCGCTGCAGATCAGTTTGGATGACTACTACTGCCTGCTTGACGAGATTCATGAGTTCAGTTTTATCAGCATTGATGACAGCTGGGATGATGATGAAGGCCATCCGTTAAGTCTTGCTGACATTCTGGGGGATGATGAGCATAAAGGCCCCCAGTCTCAGGTAATGGCCGGACAGGCAGCCCAGGCCCTGGGAAGTGCAATAGAGTCGTTGCCTGAAAAGGAGCGGCTGGCAGTTACCCTGTACTACTACGAGGAGCTCAACCTGAAAGAGATCGGGGCCGTGCTGGGGTTAACCGAGTCCCGCATCTGCCAGATACTGAGTCAGGCCATGATCAGGCTGAAGGGAAAGCTCAAGCCGTTTCGCCCCTAGCGGCGACGGTGGAGGAGGTAAACGATGAACAGTGGTATGTATTCGGCATTATCCGGCAATCTGGCTGCCATGAAGCGCCTGGATGTGATTTCTTCCAATCTGGCAAATGCCTCGACAAACGGATTCAAGCAGGACCGGCTGGCCTTTGAATCTGTGCTGGCAGGTAACCGGAATCCTCCTGCTGTGCCCCCGGCTCAGACAGCTGATCCGGTACTGCTGCAGGAGCGGATGCTGACCGACTATTCAGCAGGTACCCTGGTGCAGACCGGTAACACCCTTGATGTTGCGCTGCAAGGGGACGGTTTTTTTGCCGTTCGGACGCCTGATGGTGTTGCCTATACCCGTCAGGGCAATTTCCGGCTTGCCAGTGACGGCACCCTGATAACGGCAGACGGATATCCGGTGTTATCCAAGGCCGGTGACCGCCCTGAAGATGGGCAGCCGATCAAAATTGATGTTGCGGGCCAGGACGGCGGAGGCAGGCCGGTGGTGGATAGTCAGGGGGGGATCACGATCAACGGTGAGCCGGTGGCCAATCTGGCCCTCTTTGATTTTCCCAAGCCGTACCAGTTGACCAAAACCGCAAGTACGCTGTTTGTTCCAGCGGCCGGGACCGCTGCTCAGGCCGCCGGGCCGCTGACCACGGTGGCTCAGGGGGCACTGGAACAGTCCAACGTCAATACTATTGCGGAGATGGTGCAGATGGTGGATGCCAGCCGCTACTTTGAAACCTGTCAACGTGTGGTGCGCAGTTTTGATGATATGGCTGCCAAGGCTGTCAACGACCTGGCACGAGTTTAATACTACCAAGGAGTACTAAGCCATGATGAGATCACTATGGACCGCCGCGTCCGGCATGAATACCCAGACTCAGAATATTAACGTCATTGCCAACAACCTGGCCAACGTCAATACCACCGGCTTCAAGAAAAGCCGCGCTGATTTTCAGGATTTGATGTATCAGACCGTCCAGAATCCCGGCTCACCCTCAACCAATGCAGCCCAGATACCGGTCGGGATTCAGTTCGGTATGGGTTCCAAGCTGGCCGCAGTTTCCAAGCAGTTCACCCAGGGTGATTTTGCAAACACCGGTGGGCAGCTTGACATCGCCATTGAAGGTGACGGCTTTTTCCAGATCCAGATGCCCGATGGCAGTACCGCCTACTCCAGGGCAGGGGCCTTCAAGATGGACAGCAACGGACGGGTGGTGACCCCTGAGGGCTATCCGATGCTGCCGGAGATTGTCATCCCCAATAACTCCAGCAAGATTACGATCGGTACCGATGGCACCGTATCGGCAGTGCAGTCGGGACAGTCCACCGCCTCTACGGTCGGTAATATCCAGATCGCCAATTTTACCAACCCGGCCGGGCTCTCATCCATGGGTAAAAACTTCTACCAGCAGACTGACGCCTCCGGAAACGCTACCACCGGTACACCGGGGCAAACCGGTCTGGGGACGATTACCCAGGGTTTTCTTGAGATGAGTAACGTCAACGTGGCCGAAGAGATGGTCAATATGATTATCGGCCAGCGGGCCTATGAGGCGAATTCAAAGGCGATCACCACGTCAGATGAAATGCTGCAGCTCGCCAATAACCTGAAGCGGTAACAGATGCGTCTCAGTAAGCTGCTAGCAGCTGGTTTGATGGTTGTGCTCACCTGGCTGGTCACAACAGTGCATTGCCAGGCCTCATCGACAAGACAGGTGCCGTTACCGGAGCAGGAAATCAGGGCCGTAGTTGAGCGTTTTCTGGCAGAAAAACTGGAAGGGCGTGGCTGGGAGACGTCAATCCGGCGTTTGACTATACCGGCAGGCATCAAGGTTCCAAGCGGCGTCCGTGACCTTGAGCTGATTGCTCCGGCCAGCTGGGACGGTTGGGGAGCGACAAGCATTGTTCTGGTGGTCAGAGTGAACGGTGTTGTCGAGAAAAATCTTTCATTACGGTTGTTGATTGATGCACAAACCGAGATGGTGACCGCCAGTCGTCAACTGCTTGCCGGTACGGTGCTGACCGAAGCGGATCTGCAATTGCAAAAGCAGGATCTGGCACAGGCAGGCGGCCTGCCGGTCAAAAATATTTCCGATGCCGTAGGCAAGAAGCTGCGTATGACGGTGCGTACCGGGACCCCGATCAGGAGCAACCAGCTCGTCAGTGTGCCGGTTGTTGTCAGTGGTCAGTTGGTGACGATTATAGCGGAAAATGCAGGCGTCAGAATAACGGTGTCTGGCCGGGCCAGGAGCGCCGGCGGTGTCGGCGATCTGATCAGGGTTCAAAATCTGGTCTCCAACAAGGAAATCCCTGCCCGCGTACTGGACGCTTCAACCGTTGAAGTTGGCTTTTAGCCGGGAGAAAACGATGAAATGGTATCTTATTGCACTTTCGGGCCTGTTGCTGTCCGGTTGTGTGGTCCAGCAGACAGAGGTGGTGAGCCCCTCCTTTGATCAGCAACTCAAATCGCCAGCCCCTAACTATAGCAATGGATCGATCTGGCAGGCCTCTTCAATCGGTCTGACTGAAGATGGCAAGGCGCGCCGGATCGGCGATATCGTTACTATCATTGTGACTGAAACCGCCAGTGCCAGTAAACAGGCTGCCACGGCAACCGGACGTTCTTCCCAAATCAGCGCCGGTATCCCGAATATGCTGGGGCTTGAGGAATCAAAGATTATTACCAGCAACTTTGCCGACCTCTCAAAACTGCTGAACGCCAGTGCCAGCTCAAAATTTGACGGCAGCGGATCAACCTCGCGGAAAGAAACGCTGACTGCAACAATTTCGGCCAAGGTGATCGACGTGTTGCCGAACAGCAACCTGAAGATCGAGGGACGCCGCAATGTCAGGGTAAACAACGAAGATCAGATTGTGACCGTGAAAGGTACAATCCGCCAGCGGGATGTCACGGCGGAAAATACCATCAACTCAATCTATGTTGCTGATGCCCAGATCAGCTATTCAGGGGAAGGGATAATCTCCGACCGACAGAAGCCAGGCTGGTTGATGAACGTGCTGGATAAGCTCTGGCCATTTTAAGGTGACATTATGAAACGAATTGTTGCAGCGATCCTGTTCTGTATTGTTGCGCTCCCATTGGTGGCCCATGCTTCAAGGATTAAAGATATTGCAGCCTTTGATGGCGTACGGGATAACCAGCTGGTGGGGTATGGCCTGGTTGTGGGGCTGAACGGCTCCGGTGACAGCGATCAGACAAAGTTCCCGGTACAGTCTCTGGTAAGTATGCTGGAGCGGATGGGGGTCACGATTAACCGTGGTGATGTCAAGGTCAAGAACGTGGCCGCTGTCATGGTAACCGCTACCCTGCCGCCTTTTGCCAAACAGGGCACCAAAATAGATGTGCTGGTTTCGTCGCTGGGGGATGCCAAGACCATTGCCGGTGGTACCTTGATAATGACACCGCTGAAAGGTGCTGACAATCAGGTCTACGCCGTAGCCCAAGGCTCCATCCTGACCAACTCCTTTGCCTTTGCCGGTCAGGGGGCCTCGGCAACGAAAAACCACCCAACAGCAGGTCGCATACCTACCGGAGCCTTGGTTGAACGGGAACTGCCCAATGTGTTGGCAGGAAAACACAGTCTGCGTTTGAATCTGGCTCAATCCGATTTTACCACCGCTTCGCGGATAGTCGCTGCAATTAATAAAAACTTTAAAGAGGCGGCCAGTAGCAGTGACGGCGGTTCAGTTATGGTGCAGATCCCTGACGACTTTGCCAGCCGCCCGGTGGAGTTTATCGCCCAGCTTGAAAACCTTGAAGTGGCCCAGGATCAGCCGGCACGGGTCGTTGTGAATGAACGGACCGGTACGATTGTCATGGGTGACAAGGTCAAGATCTCAAGTGTTGCCGTTTCCCATGGCAACCTGACCCTAACGGTCAAGGAGACGCCAAAGGTGGTGCAACCGAAACTACTCGCAAAGGGCGAGACCAAAGAGGTGCCCCGCACCGAGCTGAAGGTTCAGGAAGAAAAGAACCGGCTGTCTGTGTTGCCGGACGGGAATACGATTGGTGACGTTGTCCGGGGGCTGAACCTGCTGGGGGTTACCCCCCGTGATCTGATCTCCATTTTGCAGTCGATCAAAGCGGCCGGAGCACTGCAGGCAGAGTTAGTGATCATCTAAACTGTTCAGGAAGCTCTCCGAACGACCGATAGGATAACCATGATGGACAGTACGTTGACCATAGCACCGGACCTGCTGGTGCAGGACAAACAGGCGGAGCAGCTGGGCTCACGGGCCAAGCTGTTGGCTAACCAGCTCACTGATGCTGAACGTAAGAAGCTGAAGAAGATATCGCAGGATTTTGAAGCACTCTTTACCGGCATGATGCTCAAATCAATGCGGGCTACAGTGCCGGAAGATAAGCTGACCGGCGGCGGCAAAGCGGAAGAGACCTATCGCTATATGCTTGACCAGGAGTATGCCACCGCAGCGGCCAAACGGAGTGGAACCAACAGTATCGCCTCGATGGTGGAAAAAGAGTTGTTGAAGCGTTATGCCGTCCCGGCTCAGAAAAAGGGGGCCGGAACGACAGGTGAGGAGCAGTAACATGGCAACAGCAAACCGTTTGACTGATATATTAGCGCAACAACTGGAGGTTCTGAACGAACTTCAAAAGACGCTCCATGACGAGCAAAAAGCGATTGCCGGCCTTGACACTCCGCTGATGGAGGTGCTGAACAGCCAAAAGGAGCTGCTGATCGTGCGGCAACGCAACATTGCGGAGAGTCTGCGTACCGTGTTGGCAGAGACAGCGGGTCAGCTTGGTCTGCCTGCGTCGGTCACGCTGAGCGAAATGCTGGAAAAAATGCCGGCGTCCCTGAGGGCGCAGGTTGAGCCGTTGCAGCAGTCTGTGAAACAGACCGGGTCGGCGGTTTCCGTACTGGCAAACCAGAACCGGGGCATGCTGGAGCGTTTTTTGGGTGTGGTAAATGAGTCGCTCAGCTTTATTTTAAGAATTCTGAATACCTCGAATACCTATGGTGTACGGGGTACCTATCTTAACAACACACAAAGCGGTGCGGTCATGGTTAACAGGGAGGCCTAAGATGGGACTCAGTGCGGTACTACAAATAGGCACAACCGGTATGAGGGTATACCAGGTAGCCACGGAGGTGGTGAGTGAAAACATCGCCAACGTAAATACCCCCGGTTATTCACGCCAGCGTATTGTACTTGAAACCGCAGAGGCCACCACTCACAACGGTTTTCCACTTGGCTCAGGCGTCAACGTCGCAACCGTTGAGCGGTACTATGATGCACTGCTGCAAAAGCAGCTGGTCAATGCAAGTACCACATCAGGCTACGATTCCAAAAAATCAGAGGTGCTTCAGCAGATAGAGCCGATTTTTAACGAGGTTGCACATGACGGCTTAGGGGCCGCCATCTCGGACTACTTCAGTTCCTGGCAGGATCTGTCATTGAATCCGACCGGCAATGCCGAGCGGCAGGCAGTCCTCAATCAGGGGCAGGTCCTGGCTGACCAGTTTCATTACGCTGCCAACACCGTCAGCAATGCCATTACAACCCAGAACGAGTCCTTGCAACCATTGACGGATGAAACGAACAGCATGCTGTCTGACATTGCCCGGTTGAACGGTCAGATAAAGCTGACAGAGCTGGTAAGTGGCAATGCCAATGAAATGCGTGATCAACGGGATTATCTGGTGCGGCAGCTTTCGGAGAAGGTTGCGGTCAGTTTTACTGAAAACAGTGATGGCTCCACGGATGTCAGTTATACCGATACTACCGGCACCTACTCGCTGGTCAGCGGCTCGTCTGCCGGTAGTTTTTCCTTGGTGAACAGTGGCACAACCCTGCCGGACGGCAGTGCCAGGCTTTCAGTCCAGGTGACTCCTGCCGGAGGTGGTGCTGCAGCGACCATTGCTCCCACAACCGGTGAACTTGGAGCCACAATCACCATGCGTGATACGACTCTGCAGGGGTATCTTGATCAGGTGGATACGCTTGCGTTCACTATGATTAATCAGGTCAATGCGGTCCATAGTGCCGGGTATGGCCTGGACAGCACGCAAAACAACTTTTTTACTCCAGCTGCCACCAGCACAGGTGCAGCAGCTGGCATGGCCCTGGCATTCAGCGACATTAACAAGGTGGCTGCAGCTCAAGGCCCATTGCCGATTGCAACAGGGGACAACCGCAATGCCCTGGCCCTGGCCACCTTGAATCGTACAAACGGCTACAGCGCTGATTACAATAAGCTTGTCGCACAGGTCGGTCTTGATGTGCAGAATGCCGCAACGGTTGTTACACAGGATGCGGCGTTTACGAAGCAACTTACCACCTTGCGGGACTCCAACTCAGGGGTTTCGCTGGATGAAGAATTGACTGATTTGATGAAGTATCAACGTTCGTACCAGGCGTGCGCAAAACTGATTACCACGGCGGGTGATATGTTGGATATCGTCGTCAACCTTGTGCGCTAAAGGAGACCGCCATGCGGATCACCCCCAATATTACATCGCAAAACTCGCTCTATAATATTCAAAAGGCCCGAACGCTTCTGGACCAGATCAATGAAAAGATCGCCTCTGGGAAAAATTACAATCGTCCCAGTGATGATCCGATTGCAGCGCGGCAGCTGGTGAATTTTGCTGACCAATTGCGAACCGGTGATCAGTATTCAAGTAACATGACCAAGGCCAACACCTGGCTGCAGGTCACGGAAAACGCTCTGGAGGGTATGTCGGCAACATTGGCTGAGATTAAGAAGCTTACCTCTACCTTGACCAATGGCACCGATATAGTTGCAGTCCGTGATAATGCGGTGAGTCAACTTAAGACCTATAAACAACAGCTGATTGATTATGGCAATACTCAGCTTGATGACCGGTATGTCTTTGCCGGTACCGATAATGCATCAACAGCACCCTTTAACGGTTCAACCTTTAGTGGAAATGATGCCTCGATCGATATTGAATTGAACTCCTCTTCAACCCAGGCGATAAACATTACCGGCGGCAGGGTTCTTAAGGGCACTAATGGAGTGCCGTATCAGTATGGCAGCACGGATATTTTGACCGAGCTGGATAACCTGATTACTGCAGTAAGCACCAATAATACGGCAAATATCGAGGCTGGCGCCCTCAAAATGGAGGATGGGGCCAAGCAGATAGAAAATGCAATTGCCGATGTTGGCGGCAGACTTACCAGGATTAATACCATGCAGCAGTTTAATGCGACGACTAAGTCGGTTATTCAAAGTGTTGTGGCAAATATTCAGAATGCAGACTATGCCAAACTGGCAGTGGAGTTACAGCAACAGCAGCTTGCCTTTGAGGCCACCCTTTCAACCACTGCCAAGGTTAGTCAGATGTCGTTGCTGGATTATATGTAGTTTGGTATCACGTTAATTTGCCTGACAGGCAAGGCCTGTATCGGTACTCCGGATACAGGCCTTGTTGTTATTGTTGGGCTTTGGTCAGGTTTTCAAAGCGGGTATGTTCACCCATGAACGCCAGCTCCACCGTACCGATCGGACCGTTCCGCTGCTTACCGATAATGACCTCGGCACTGCGCTCATGGTTGGCGGTACAGCTTCCATCCTTTTTCCGGCAATGTTCACAGTAGACCGCCTCCCGGTAGACGAACATGATCACGTCGGCATCCTGTTCAATGGCTCCTGATTCACGCAAGTCGCTCATCATGGGGCGCTTGTCACTGCGGTTTTCCAGACTGCGGTTAAGCTGCGACAACGCCACTACCGGCACACTCAATTCCTTTGCCAGCGCCTTCAGTGAGCGCGATATTTCTGAGATCTCCTGCTGGCGGGATTCCGGGTTTGCCCCTGCCCGCATCAGTTGCAGATAGTCGATGATGATCAGGCCGATATTATGTTCGGTCTTCAGACGGCGTGCCTTGGCCCGCAGTTCCAGCACGCTGATGGCCGGGGTGTCGTCAATAAAGATGTTGGCGTTGTGCAAGGTGGCGGCCGCCCGTTGCAGCTTCGGCCAGTCACTGTCCAGAAAATGCCCGGTACGCATCCGGCCTGCATCAACCCTGGCCAAGGAAGAAAGAAAACGCATTACCAGCTGTTCCTTGCCCATTTCCAGGGAGAAGATGACCGAACCGACCTTCTCCTTGGCCTCGGCGCTGGCATGGCTGGCGATGTTCAATGCCAGGGTGGTTTTGCCCATGGAGGGACGGGCTGCAACGATGATCAAGTCACCCGGCTGCAGGCCGGCGGTCATATGATCCAGGTCGATATAGCCGGTGGGGGTGCCGGTAATCTGCTCCTTCTTCTCATACAGGGTCTGCAACATCTTGAAGGTGTCTTTGATAACATCCTTGACCGGATAGTATTGCGGCCGCAGTTTGTTTTCCGCCAGGCTGAAGAGCGCCTTCTGGGCCTCATCCAGCGATTCGTTGACATCACCCTGTTCGTCGTAACCTCGGGTGGCAATATCAGTCGCAATGGTGATCAGGCGCCGGTTAAGGGCCTTTTCCTTTACGATCTTGCAGTAGTAGGTGATGTTGGCAGCGGTGGGGACATAATCCACCAGGGTGGCCAGGTAGGCTGCCCCGCCGCAGCTGTCCAGGTCGCCACGGCGTTTGAGGGCATCGGTCAGGGTGATCAGGTCGCAGGGTTCCCGGCGGTCTGACAGTTCCAGCATGGCACCAAAGATCTTGCGGTGCGCCTCCCGGTAGAACTCTTCCGGCTCCAGCATCTCCAATACGCGGTTGATGGCGTCGTTATCAATCAGGATACCGCCCAGGATCGACATCTCGGCCTCAAGGCTCTGGGGGGGGAGTTTGTGAATCTGCTCCTGGGACATGCCTATCTCCTGAACCGCGTGATGACGTCGGTCACTGCCTGTATCACATCATTGGCATCATTGCCGTTCATGCCGGGGAACAACGGCAGCGACAGAATCCGGTCTGAGGCATAGCTGGCATTGGGCAGCTCCGTATCGGCCACCGGCAGGTTCTCACGATACCAGCTGTGGTGGTGGATCGCCTTGTAATGCAGCCCGCTGCCGATATTCAGGTTTTTCAGTTCAGCCATGAACCGGTCCCGGTCAATCGTCAGCAGTTCAACCCTGATCAAAGGGGTGTAGAGGTGCCAGGCATGGCGCTGCTGGTACGGTGCGTAGGCAGGCAGGGCCAGTTCCGTTACGTTGGCAAAGGCTGCGTTGTACTGTTCTGCAATCTCTCTGCGGCGGTCAATGAAGCCATCCAGACGTGGCAACTGGTGCAGCCCGATGGCTGCCTGGATATCCATCATATTGTATTTGTAGCCCGGCAGCATGATGTCGTAGTTGGGGGTGCCGCTGGCAGCAAACCGCTTCCAGGCCTCACGGCTCATACCGTGGAATTTCAACAGAGAAATCTCTTCAGCCAGCACCTCATCCGGTGTGCAGACCATGCCCCCCTCCCCGGTGGTAATGTTCTTGTTCGGGTGAAAGGAGAAGATCGAAACAGAGTCGAAACTGCCGATCTTCCGGCCTTTGTATTCGGTGCCGGCAGCATGGGCTGCATCTTCGATGATGGTCAGGTTATGCTGCCTGGCCAGGCTGAACAGCGGGTCAAGGTCGCAGGACTGTCCGGCAAAGTGGACCGGAATCACCGCGCGGGTGCGGGGAGTGATCTTTTCGGCGACCTTGGTCACATCAATATTCAGGGTGCCGGGCTCGATATCTGCCAGCACCGGTGTACCACCGGCAAGAATGATCATGCTGACCGTGGAGGCAAAGGTCATCGGGGTGGTGATGATTTCGTCACCCTCCTTGATCTTCAGTGCCAGCAGGGTCAGGTGCAGACCGGCAGTGGCCGAACTGAGCGGTACGGCAAAGGGAGCGCCGACATAGGCCTTAAAGGCGTCTTCAAAACGCTTAACCTTGGGGCCGGTGGTAATCCAGCCGGAACGGAGCGAATCAACAACCTCGTTAATCTCCTCATCACCCAGCGACGGGGTGGAAAAAGGCAGAAATGTTTCACGCATACGGTACGTACTCCTTCAATCAGCGGTTGGACAACAACAGCAATGCCCCGTTATCCGCCAGGGTTTGGGGCGCTGTTGCAGCGTAGCGGTTTGCCTCGTGGCGGGGAATGACGATCATAACCTGACGGTCTGAACGCCAAAGCTCCATGAACTGCTCCTGGGAAAGGAACCAGCCGGACTGGTTGCCCTGGCTGCTGCCGAAGGTCAGTTCATCAGCATCACCTACGGTGATCAGCCGTTTGCCGGTGTAAAAGTTCATCCCCTGGTGCGGCCCGCTTTGAGCCAGAACCGTATCCGGTCCGCTCTGCTGCAGGGCTGCCTTGGCCAGGCTGCGTGACGAGAGTCGTTCAGCACCGTAGCGGGTAAAGGCCCAGGGGAGCAGCAGGTCAAGCATGATGCCGAAACAGCAGAGCAAGCTGATCAACAGCAGGCTGGAGCGGGTACGGATGCTCCAGATCAGCAGCAGGCCGAAGAGCATCAGCAGGCTGCCAGGCAGCAGGGTCTGACGCAGGGTAAGTGCCGGTGCAGGCCCGCTCAGCATGGCGGCCAGGTCCCGACCGGTTTGACCGCTTGCATGCAGCAGCGGCGGGAGCCATGTCAGCAGCGGCAGTACGGCCAGGGCTGTACCCATCAAGAACAGTATGATGGCGAGCGTTGCCTGCGCGGTGGTGTAGTCAGGTCTGCGGGTATGCCAGTGGGCCGTGATCCTGCTGGCCAGCAACAATGCCAGCGGCGGGCAGGTTGGCAGGATATATGGAATCAGCTTGGAGCTGGACAGTGAAAAAAACAGGATAATAATCACTGGCCAGAGTAACAGGAAGAGGGTGGTTCCTCTGTTGTTGTGGCGCTGCTGCCAGGCCTTTGTGAGGCTGCCCGGCAGGAAGAAGGACCAGGGCAGCATGGTCAGCAGTAGTATCGGCAGAAAAAACCAGAATGGCTGACTGCGGCGATGGATGGTGCTGGTATAACGCTGGAAATGCTCCCTGATAAAGAAAAAATGCGGGAACTCCGGGTTTGCCTGTGACACCAGTACAAACCATGGCACGGTGACCAGGGAAAACAGCAGCAAACCGGAGACCCAGGGGATTTCCTTCAGCAGGTGCCAGCGTCTGCTCAGTAGCAGATACCAGAAGATGATGCCACCGGGCAGTACAATGCCGATCAGCCCCTTGGTCAGCACTGCCAGTCCGCAGCAGATAAAGAACAGGCGGTAGAGGTTCGCGCAATGGCGCACGCTGCTGCGGACAGCAAGCAGAAAGCTGAACAGGGCTGCCGAGAGACAGAAGGTCAGCAGCATGTCTGTCAGAATGATGCGCGACTGGAGCAGGAAGGCCGCACAGCTGCCCAGGATCAATGCGCCGATCAATGCTATGCGCCTGTTGAATAATCGACGCCCGGCAAGGTAGGTCAGCAGGACGGTGAAAAGCCCTGACAGGGCTGAGGGGAGCCTGGCTGCAAACTCATGCTGACCGAAGACAGCCATGGAACCGGCATTAGCCCAGTATAACAGGGGTGGTTTTTCAAAGTATTTTACATAGTTCAGCGTGGGCGTAACAAAGTCGCCCCGGACCAGCATCTCGCGGGGGATCTCGGCATAGCGTCCCTCATCCGGGTCAATCAATGGTGCTGATCCGAGCCCGACGAGGAAGAGGAAGCCGAACAGGATCAGCAGCAGCAGACTGTCCCGCAGCCAGTGCCCTTCCGGCTGGTTAAGATGTTCGTAGAGCGGGCTCATGAATCAAATTCCTGCATGGGGGCAGGGAGCCGGATCAGGTCATCGGGGGCGGTACCGGCTGGTACCGGCATCAGGATACGCATGTTCGGGTGGACTGTTGCGACCGGCAGTAGTGTGCCCTGCTGATCATAGTGCTGCAGATCAGTGGCCGTAAAATCGGCATTTTTCATGGCGGGTCCCATCAATGAAAGTTGATCACCAGCCTGAAACCGGTTTCTGACCACCACCTCTGCCAGTTTTTCCCCGTGCATCGCCTCGACAACGCCAACCAGTTTGTGGCTGCGCAGGTAACCGGCCTGATAGGACTGCCCGACATCTTTAGGATCGCCCAGCAGAAACCCGGTGGTATAGCCGCGATGGCTGATGGTGGCCAGTTCCTCCATCCAGGCCGGGTCGGCGGTGTAGCCGTCGGGGTCGGCGCAGAAACGGTCCAGTGCTGTGCGGTAGATCCGCAACACACCGGCAAGATAATGGATCCCCTTCATTCTGCCTTCAATCTTGAGCGCCCCGACCCCGGCCCGAACCAGTTCTGGCAGATACTCCAGCAGGCAGAGATCCTTCGAGTTGTAAATAAAGGTGCCGCTCGCGTCCTCTTCAATCGGTTGGTACTCGCCAGGGCGTCGTTCCTCAACCAGGGCGTATTTCCAGCGGCAGGGCTGGGTGCATTCTCCCAGATTTGCGCTGCGGCCGGTCATGGCGCTGGAGAGCAGGCAACGGCCCGAGTAGGCGATACAGAGTGCGCCGTGCAGGAAGACCTCGCAAGGTATTGAGACCGCACGGGTTGTTGCACGGATGTCATCCAGTGTCATTTCCCGCGCCAGATTGACTCGGCTGACCCCTTGCTCCTGCCAGAACAGGACACTTTCGTGGTTGATGGTATTGGCCTGGGTCGAGAGGTGAATTTCCCGTTGTGGCGAGATACGGCGAACCATGCGCAGCACACCCGGGTCACTGACGATATAGGCGTCAAACGGCAGCGGAGCAAGTTCCTGCAGGTAGTTTTCAAGGCGGTCCAGGGCATGGTCAGCCGGGTAACTGTTGATGGTCAGGTAACAGCGGATTCCGTGCCCATGGCAGAGCGCCAGGGCCTGAGGCATTTCGGCAAGGGTGAAGTTGCCGGCCATGTTACGCAGGCCAAAGTCAGGTCCGCCCATATAGACGGCATCAGCTCCGTACCTGATGGCACATTTCAGTTTTTCCATGGTCCCTGCCGGGGCCAGCAATTCAGGTTTGTTCACGTCAGGTCCACTCTGAATAGTATTGAAGGCGATAAATGTGGAATGCTAGCACAGGAGGACTCTCTCTGTAAAATGCAAACCGGATAATCCTGACTTTCGCTTGACAAAGCAGTTTTTCTGGCTTTAATTACAGCGAAACTCAAGAAAAAACAGGAGTGTTGCATGGGCCACCTGCATAAACTGGGTCTGTTGTCGTTATCTCTACTGGTTTTTGGCGGCTGTGCGGCCAATGATCTGATGGTAAAGCGCCAGACCGAGACCGAGACCAAGCTTGAACACCTTTTTCAGATTGCAGGTGGGATTGAAGCCCGATTGAATGAGCTTTCCGGTCGATTGGCGGGTCTGGAAGAACAGGAGACCCAGCGTTCGGCACTTATCAAAGAGCTTGGCAGTGGTGTCCGTGAACTGAAAGAGGTCAATCAGGCCTTGCAGGTCAAGCTTCAGACTGCTCCAACAGCTGTGACCCCCAAGGTTGAGGTGGTTAATCCTGACCCTGCCCCCAAGGGCAGAGATGCCGGTCCTCCCCCAACGTATGTCAAGGCCTTCGGTCTGTACAGTACGAACAATTTTGCAGCGGCAATTCAGGCCTTTGAGCAGTTTATAAAAGAATTGCCTGCAAGTGAGTATGTGCCAAATGCCTATTACTGGATTGGCGAGTGCTATTACAGCAGTTCTGACCTGCCCAATGCCCTCGTTGCATTTCAGAAGGTTGTCGATGGATGGCCCCGGCACTCCAAGGCAGCAGATGCGCTGCTTAAGGTCGGATACAGCTATCTTGCCCAGAAACAACCTGATAAGGCCAAAAACTCTTTTGAGCGGCTTATACGCAGTTATCCCGGCAGTCCTGCAGCTCTCAAGGCTCGGGAACGGCTGATGTCCAGCGACCAACCGGCTCATGTCCGGCACTGAAGTGAGGTGACCATGAAATCTCGTATGCGGCTGGTACTGTCCCTGATGGTAATGCTTTTGTCTGTTCCATGGCTACTCTGGGCTGCAGATGAGCCAACGACCTATGTGATCCAGAAGGGTGACACACTGTGGGGGCTTTCCGGTAAATTCCTTAACAACCCCAATTACTGGCCTAATCTCTGGTCAAAAAATCAGCAGGTAACCAATCCTCACTTTATTTATCCTGGTCAAACCGTCCGTTTTGTGGATGGTAAGCTGGAGATTTTTGATGCCTCTAAAGGGGGCAGCGGACAGAAAGCCGTAGCTGGAACGACGGCTCAGGCAGTTCAGCCGGCTCCCCAGCTTGAGGTTGCAGAGGAAAAGGTCTTTACCGTGCGCGGCAATGAAGGCTGGTTAATGGAAACGGATACGTTACCCACCGGCAGAATTATCGCAGGACAGCACGGCCGCCTGGTGCTTGGTGAAGATGATACGGTCTTCACCGATATCGGCACCAATCATGGCGGGAGTGACGGCAGTAAGTATACCATTCTGCGTAAGTCAAAACAGGTCAAACATCCGGTGACCGGTGATGATCTTGGGTACAAGGTCTATCCGCTGGGGGCGCTGCAGTTGACCCACGCGACACAGCTTAATTCCCGGGGCATTATCTCCACGTCATTTAAAGAGATTGAGCCAGGTGATTTGTTAGTGCCCTACCAGCAGGTGAAACGGCGGACCGTTGCCCTGAAAATGGTTTCTCGTCCGCTGAAAGGCTACCTTGTCGAGAGTGCCACCGGTAATACCGCGCTTGCCACCGGTGATGTGGTCTATCTTGACTTGGGACGTTCAGAGGGGGCGGAGCCGGGTAACCTGCTGTATGTTGTCCGCAAGGTCGC
The DNA here is from genome assembly GCF_015239775.1 of Trichlorobacter lovleyi. Classification (NCBI taxonomy): domain Bacteria; kingdom Pseudomonadati; phylum Thermodesulfobacteriota; class Desulfuromonadia; order Geobacterales; family Geobacteraceae; genus Trichlorobacter; species Trichlorobacter lovleyi. The sequence goes on along the minus strand of NZ_CP058409.1, from coordinate 3,300,028 downwards.
GATCGAAAAGATGCTGGTGGAGCGCTATGTTGGAGAACTGCCCAATGAAGTGGTTGGTGCGCTGGTGATTGTGGAGGTAGGCAACAGGACCTCCACAGCCATTGTGGTGAAAAGCATTGACGCGATTTTTAAGGGCAATGAGGTTGTCAGCGCCCCTCGTTAAGGGCCAGCAGGCAAGTGTCTTGAAGGCCGACCCCGCGTCGGCCTTCGTTTTTTAAGGAGCTGTATGGACTACTGTTCCTGGATAGCGTTACGGGCCGTGGCAGGCGTTGGCCCGGTCCTGTTCCGGCGGCTGCTGGAACGGTTTGAAACGCCAGCTCATGTATTCTCTGCGGCACCGGGCGCCCTTTCTGCGGTACGGGGGGTTACGCCACAAATTGTGGAGGCCATTGCAGACCCGGCCTGTCGTCATTTTGCAGAAGAGGAATGCCGCAGGATTGAAACTGCCGCTGTCCGTCTGCTGACCTTTCTGGATGCGGAGTATCCCCGGCGTCTGTTTGAGATTGGTGACCCACCTCCACTGCTGTATCTGCGCGGAACGGTCCCTTCCTGGGAACCTGCGGTTGCGGTGGTCGGTTCCCGCAGGGCGACCCGTGAAGGATTGAAGGCTGCAGAGCGGCTTTCGTCGGAGCTGGCCTCCAGCGGCGTGCTGGTGGTGTCCGGTCTGGCACGGGGGATAGACACTGCTGCCCATCGCGGTGCTTTGGCAGGCGGTGGTCCAACGGTGGCAGTGTTGGGGTGTGGCCTGGATGTCGACTATCCGCCGGAAAACGGGCAGCTTGCGCACCAGATCGCCGGACAGGGGTGCATCATCTCCGAGTTTCCCATGACAACCCAGCCGCTGGCTGAGCATTTTCCCCGCCGCAACCGGATCATCAGCGGGCTCTCGCGAGGGGTGCTGGTGGTGGAGGCGGTGGAAAAGAGCGGTTCCCTGATCACGGCCCGTTATGCCCTGGACCAGGGACGCGAGGTGATGGCAGTGCCGGGCCCGATCAGCACTGCCGCCTGCCGCGGCAGCAACCGTCTGATCAAGGATGGTGCCCAACTGGTTGACTGTGTTGAGGATATACTTCATACAATCAGGGTCGTCAGGGCGGAGCATACCCTGCCGTTACTTGACCAGCATGCCCCGCCGCTGCGTTGTAGCCTGACCCCGCGCGAGGCCGCCGTCTACGAGCTGGTTGCCCAGGGGCCACGCCACCTTGACGAGATTACCCAGGCTCTGGAATTGACGCCCGGAGAGGTTTCGGCTATGGTGCTTGGCCTTGAACTAAAGGGGTTGCTCTCGCAGCTTCCCGGATCATACTATTCACTCCCGTAAGGATTAGAGAACCTATGGCGCATCAGCTTGTAATTGTCGAGTCTCCGGCCAAGGCCAAGACCATTGAAAAATTCCTCGGTTCCGAGTATCGGGTGCTGGCCTCTTTCGGTCATGTCAGGGCATTGCCCAGCAAGCAGGGGTCGGTTGATACGGCCAATGATTTTGAGCCGAAGTACCACGTGCTGCCGGAGAGCAAGAAGCATATCGACGCCATCAAGAAGGAGCTGAAGGGGGCGGATCGTCTGCTGTTGGCAACTGACCCCGACCGTGAGGGGGAGGCGATCTCCTGGCACCTGCTGGCCGCCCTGGGGCTGGATAAAAAGCCCAAGATCCCGATCCAGCGAGTGGTGTTCCATGAGATCACCAAGGATGCCATCATCCATGCAGTGCAAAATCCCCGTGATATTGCCATAGACCTGGTGGATGCCCAGCAGGCCCGTTCTATTCTGGACTACCTGGTCGGCTTCAATCTTTCGCCGTTTCTCTGGAAGAAGATCCGCTACGGCCTTTCTGCCGGCCGGGTGCAGTCGGTTGCCCTGCGGCTGGTCTGTGAGCGCGAAAAAGAGATTCAGGCCTTTGTGGATCAGGAGTACTGGACCATTGCAACCCGGCTGGAAAAACAGGCTGGTCAGAGCTTCAAGGCCGGTCTGGTTGCGGTGGATGGCAAGAAGCTGGGCAAGTTTGACATCCCGAATCAGAAAAGCGCCGATGCATTGAAAAATGCCATTGTACAAGGTCAGGCACAGGTCGCCTCGGTCGTCCGTAAAGAGATGAAACGTAATCCGGCCCCGCCCTTTACCACCTCCACCCTGCAGCAGGAGGCCTCCCGCAAGCTGGGTTTTTCAGCCAAAAAGACCATGTCCACTGCCCAGAAACTGTACGAAGGGGTGGCAATCGGTGAAGGGGGCACGGTTGGTCTGATCACCTACATGCGTACTGACAGCGTCAACCTCTCGGCCCAGGCCCTGAAAGATGCCCATGACCTGATCAGTGTGGCCTATGGTAAGGAATATGCCCTGACCAAACCCCGCTTTTACAAAAACAAGTCGAAGAATGCCCAGGAGGCCCACGAGGCGATCCGCCCGACGTATATTGACAAGACCCCGGCAGAGCTGAAGAAGTACCTGACACCTGACCTGTTTAAACTGTATGAGCTGATCTGGAAGCGGACCGTTGCCTGCCAGATGGCAGAGGCGCTGCTGGATCAGACCTCGGTGGACATTGCGGTCAGTGGTGAGAAAAAGGACAGCTTCACCCTGCGGGCCACCGGCTCGGTGATCCGCTTTCCCGGCTTCATGAAGCTCTATATTGAAGGGGTGGATGACGAAGACGAGGAAAAGGAAGGGACCCTGCCGACACTGGATGAGGGGGAGGCACTCAAGCTACTGGAGGTGCTGCCGGAGCAACATTTTACCCAGCCTCCGCCCCGCTACACCGAAGCCACCCTGGTCAAGACCCTGGAGGAGTACGGCATCGGCCGACCATCCACCTATGCCAGTACCCTCAACACCCTGGTGGAGCGCAAGTATGCCCGCCTGGACAAGAAGCGTTTCTTCCCTGAGGATGTCGGCATGGTGGTCAATGACCTCTTGACGGCCCATTTTCCCAAGTACGTGGATTATAACTTCACCGCCGGGCTGGAAGAGGAACTGGACCAGGTCTCCCGTGGTGAAAAACAGTGGAAACCGCTCCTGCGCGAGTTCTGGAACCCGTTCATCAGCCTGCTTAAGCAAAAAGAGGGGGAGGTCAAGAAGGACGACCTGACCACTGAGACCCTGGAAGAGGCCTGCCCGGAGTGTGGCAAGCCGCTGGCCATCAAGCTGGGCAAGCGGGGCAAGTTTATCGCCTGCACCGGGTTCAAGGAAGGCTGTAAGTACACCCGCAATCTGGAAAACAGCGGTGCTGAAGAGGCCGCTGAACCGGAAGTCTCAGAAGAAAAATGCGACAAATGCGGCCAGCCGATGCTGATCAAGTCAGGACGCTACGGCAAGTATCTGGCCTGCTCCGGCTATCCGGCCTGCAAGAACATCCAGCCGCTGAACAAACCCAAAAGTACCGGCGTTACCTGCCCTGAATGCAAGGAAGGGGAACTGACCGAGAAGAAATCCCGTTACGGCAAGCTGTTCTACTCCTGTAACCGCTACCCGGACTGCAAGTTTGCCCTCTGGGATCCTCCGGTTACCCAGCCCTGCCCCAAGTGCGGCTTTCCGGTGCTGGTCAAGAAGGTCTACAAGAAAAAAGGTGAATTCCTGAAGTGCCCCAAAGAGGGCTGCGACTACACTTCCGTGTAACGGCTGTATCAGCGGCTTGACCGCTTTGCTGTCCTTGGATGTCCGGCATTCGATGTACTACCCTGTACGCCGTTGTGCCGGACTTTTCTCTGCCCGGCATAGTGGGCTGCGACTGGCCTGGAGTTTTTATGCATGCATGTGTGACTATCATAGGAGCCGGTCTGGCCGGTTGTGAGGCAGCCTGGCAGGCTGCTGAGCGTGGGCTGCAGGTTCGGCTGTATGAGATGAAGCCGCATCGCTATTCTCCGGCCCATCAACGGGAGGGGCTGGCGGAACTGGTCTGTTCAAACTCCCTGCGCGGGGCTGATCTGGGTAATGCCGTTGGCCTGCTGAAGGAAGAACTGCGGCGTTGCGGCTCACTGATCATGCAGGCTGCCGATGCCACCAGGGTTCCGGCCGGTGGTGCCCTGGCTGTTGATCGCGACCTGTTCTCGGCCTGGATAACTGAACGGATCTCCTCCCACCCCAATATCACCCTGATCCGTGAAGAACTGACCTGCCTGCCGTCTGAGGGGCTGGTGGTAATCGCCTCCGGTCCCTTGACCAGCGATGCCCTGGCTGATGAGCTGTCCCGGCTGGTGGGAGAGCGGCTCTATTTCTACGATGCCATCGCCCCGATTGTTACGGCAGAATCCCTTGACCGATCCCAGATCTATGCCGCCTCCCGTTACGGCAAGGGTGATCCTGATGATTATCTTAACTGTCCCATGGATCATGAACAGTACACGGCATTTATTGCTGCCGTGAAGGAAGCTGAAAAGGTTGCGCCACGTGAATTCGAGAAGGTCGTCCACTTTGACGGCTGCATGCCGATTGAAGAGATGGCGGAGCGTGGTGATGAAACCCTGCGTTTTGGGCCGATGAAGCCGGTCGGTCTGCCTGATCCGGCCACGGGGAAGGACCCGTATGCCGTGGTACAGTTGCGGGCAGAGAATAATGAAAAGACCCTCTACAATCTGGTGGGATTCCAGACCAAGATGACCTGGCCGGAACAACGTCGGGTGCTGCGGATGATTCCCGGGCTGGAACAGGCCGAATTTGTCCGCTTGGGGGTTATGCACCGTAACACCTTTATCAACGCACCGGCCTTGCTGTTACCCACACAGCAGTTACAATCCTCCCCCCGTATCATCTTTGCCGGTCAGATCACCGGGGTTGAGGGCTACGTCGAGTCAGCAGGTTCAGGTTTTCTGGCAGGTTTGGCCGTTGCAGCGCTGCTTGCAGGACAGGGACCGGAATTGCCCCCGCGTGAAACCGCTCTGGGGGCGTTGATCTACCATATCACCAATGCCGACAGCCGCCATTTCCAACCGATGAACGTCAACTACGGTCTGTTTCCGCCCCTCGACAGCAGGGTCAAGAAAAAGGATCGCAAGCTGTTGCTGGCAGAGCGGGCCCTGACTGCGCTGGAAGCCTGGAGGCTCCACGTCGTATCTCGTCTGAAGCTGAATGAACCAAGGGAAATACGATAAAATTTGTCTGGAAAATGATTGAAGTATTCCCCGTGATTTTGTAACCTGATAAGAGTCATTTAGTTTTTTGGCGTGTGGTACGCCTTTGTAAGAAAGGCTTTTACAGATGTCTGATCAAACAACCCTGCAGAGGATTGAAGAAGAACTGAAGAAGTGCGTCAAGTGCGGTACCTGCCGGTCCAACTGTCCTGCCTTCACCGCCTTTCAGCGTGAGCCTGCCACGGCCCGTGGCAAGTTGACCCTGGTTCAGCACCTGCTGAAGGATGATATTGATCTGGATGATCAAACCTATCTGGCCATGTCCAAGTGTCTGTTGTGTGGCAGTTGCGTGGACCGCTGTCCCAATGACGTGCCCACCGATGAGATTGTGATTGCCGCCCGTGAGGCGCTGGCCAAGAAGCGTGGCCTGACCACCTTCCATGCTGCCGTGGGGCAGGTGATCAAGAGCCGCACCAGGATGAAGCTGGGTGCCAAGGCTGCCTCTCTGCTGGGCCCGTTGTTCTTTAAGAAGGTGCCGGAGAACTCTGGCCTGCGTCTGCGTTTCCCGCTGCCCTTTGTCGGCAACAAGCGTTACATTCCTGCTATCGCCAAGACCCCCTTTATGGAGCGCTACCCGGAGGTGCTTGAAGGAGAACCGGGTAAGCCGCGGATCATCTTCTTTGTGGGCTGCATGACCAACTTTGCCTATCCCAGGGTCGGGGTGGCCACGGTCAAGCTGTTCCAGCACCTGGGCTGTACCATCATCATTCCCAAGGATCAGCAGTGCTGCGGTCTTCCCGGTATGTCCGGTGGAGACATCGAGACGGTTCGTGATCTGGCCGAGCGTAACCTGGCTGCCTTGGAACGTTACGAGGCCGATTATGTGATGAGTGCCTGCGCCACCTGCGGTGGTGCCTTACACCGGCTCTATCCGCTGGTGGTGGGTAAGCGTAACCCTGAACTGCGTGAGCGCCTTGACCGGCTGGCTGCGAAGACGGTGGATGCTGCCCAGCTGTTGGTCCAGCTGGGGCTGAAACCGGCAGAAACCGGTGCCGGTGCCAGAGGAAAGATTACCTACCATGATCCCTGCCATCTGCGAACCCGCAAACTGACTGCCCAACCCCGTGATCTGATCAAGGCCACTCCCGGACTTGAACTGGTGGAGATGGAAGGAGCGGACCGCTGCTGTGGTTTGGGTGGCACCTTCAATGTCTATCACTACGGCTCATCCATGGAGATCAACGACCTTAAGAGCGAGGCGATCATGGCCACCGGTGCAGATGCCGTAGCTACCGGCTGTCCCGGCTGTATGATGCAGTTGGATGACGGCCTGAAACAACATGGTTCTACTGTTGAAGTGGTCCACACCATGGAGTTGCTGGCGCGTCAGCTGCTGGGAGAGGAAAAATAATCATTTAGTATGGCTAAAAATAGTACAGTAAAACTGTAGTTGTCTTTGTTGTGAATAAAACTATTTTATTGACATTATAACGGGTTTTGTATACAAACGCCGGACCAAAACAGGTTTATATTTCGGCGGATTAAGTGATGAGCAGCGAATTCAATATTGGTGCAAAAATCAAAAAACTCCGATTGGCGAAGAAGCTGACCCTCCAGGCCGTTGCCCGTGAGACCGGCTTTTCGCCTGCCCTGATTTCCCAGATCGAAAACAATAACGTTTCTCCCCCCATAGCTACCCTCTCCAAGATCGCACGCTTTTTTGACGTCAAGATAGGCCACTTCTTTGCTGAAGAAGAGGAGGAATGCCGTTACGAAATCGTGCGTGCCGATGAGCGCAAACTGATGCCGCGGGTCATCTCCCGTGCCGGCACCAGTCAGGGCTACTCCTATGAGTCGCTGTCTTGGCGCAAACAGAACAAAAAGATGGAGCCGTTCCTGTTGTCGGTCATGGAAAAGGTATCGGAAGAGAATACCTACAGCCATGATGGTGAGGAGTTCCTGTTCATCATGAAGGGAACTGCCGAGCTGGTACTGGAAGATCAGCGTCATGAGTTGACCGAAGGGGACTGTGTCTATTTTGACTCATCCCTGCGGCACCGTTTGCTGTCCAAGGACGGTACCGAGGTCCAGGTACTGGCAGTCGTTGCCAGGTAGTTGATTCGTTTATCTATTTTTAGATTTTGTACGTATATTACACTGCAGAGGAAGGATGGTTCAGATGTCCAAGAAAGCGATCAAGCCCTCACTGAAGAACCCGTTTGCCCCACCGGAAACCGTTGAGTTTACTATTCCCGGCGAGATCCCCGGCAAGAAGGGGGGCTATGAAGAGGCGATGAAGGAAGGTCACGACCTGATTCAGCGCCCCATCAAGTCGGTCAGTATTGCCCAGATTGAAAAACAGCACTTCAAGAAGCGGATGACCGTCTGGGAGCGGATCAAGGTATTAACTGAGAAGGAGCCCAATGTCCTGTTCCAGAACTGGGGCAAGAACCTTGACGGTGCCTCGCTGGTTACCGGCATCCTGAACGTCAATGGCCGCGACGTGGCGTTGTACGGTCATGACTTTACCGTACGGGCCGGCTCTATTGATGCCACCAACGGCCGTAAACTGGCCCTGCTGTTTCAGATGGCTGGTGAAAAAGGGATTCCGGTCATCGGCATGAACGACTCGGCCGGCGCCTTTGTGCCTGCCGGTGTGGGTGGTCTGGATGGCTATGCCGAGGCATTTACCGCCCTGCGTAAGATCAGTGGTGTGGTTCCTTCCATCATGTGCATGTTCGGCTTCAACGCCGGTGGCGGTTCCTATCTGCCCCGTCAGGGCAGCTTCGTGATCCAGCCCAATGATACCTTTTTCGGACTGACCGGACCTGGCGTGGTCAAGTCGGTACTGGGTGAGGATGTTACCCCTGAAGATCTGGGTGGACCCAAGGTGCATGGTGCCTCCGGCGTGGCTGACCTGACCGTTGAGGATGAAGTGGGCGCCCTGCGTGCTGCACTGCAACTGCTTTCCTATGTGCCTGATAACAATAGTGTCTCCCCTCGCTTCCGGCAGACCAGCGATCCGCTGGATCGCAAGACCTGGGAGATCAATACCCTGCTCAAGAAGGCCTTTAACTCTCCCACCGGCTTCAATACCCCTTTTGATGTCTCAATCATGATCCAGCAGATCTGTGACCATGGTGACTATTTTGAGATGCAGCCTGACCGTGCCCGTGAGGCGGTCACCGCCTTTGGTCGTCTGGGGGGCAACGTGGTCGGCTTTGTGGCCAACAACTCCGCTGTGGCTTCCGGCCAGATCTCAGTGGATTCAGCCTACAAGATTGCCCGTTTCAACCGCTTCTGTAACATCTACAATATTCCAATCATCTTTATGGAAGACACCACCGGCTTCCTGCCGGGCCGTGAGCAGGAGTCCCGCGGTATCGTCCAGGCTGGCCGGGCCATGCTGGATTCCATTGTGGATATCCGCACTCCCCGCATCCTGCTGATCATCCGGAACGCCTACGGCGGCGCCTACGCCTCCTACAACAACTACCCCACCGGTGCGGATCTGGTTCTGGCGCTGCCCACCACCCGCTTGGCGGTTATGGGACCGGCTGGTAAGGAGTTTGTCTACAAGGATGAGCTGCGCAAACTGCGTGGTGCAGTCAAGGACAAGGTCAAGTCAGGGGTGCAGGAACGGGTTGCTGCCGGTATGGATGCTGGTCAGGCCACCAAGGATGCCGAGAAGGATGTGGCTGACTGGTTGAGGATTGAAGAGGCTGCTCTGAACCTCCGCTATGAAAAGGAATTGATGAACCCGAAGGAAGGTCTGGCTCTGGGCTCCATCTCCTCGCTGGTAATGCCCACTGACCTGCGTAAGGTCCTGGGCGAGAACATGAACTTCCTGCTGCGGCACTACAAACCCGGCCCGATGCAGGCGATCCAGCGCGAATTCCACTAATCTGTTGTTACTTAACTTATTGATTTGAATTGGAGATATAAGCCCATGCCGCAGACCGATTACTATAAGCATAACCCTCTGATCCACCGGGACCGCCGATTGAGTACGTCTACATCCGAGTGGGTCCGTTCCTTTTCCTGCGAAGAGTTGAAGCCGCTGATTGTCTGCCGTGGCCCGATCCGTAAGGAAGCCATGGATGTCTATCAGGAGATGGGGATCAGCCATTACGGCATCCTGCTTTCAGAAAAGGACTCGATTGTCTACCCCAATGCCCTGGCCCCCGAACTGCGCCAGCTGACCGATTCCAACCGGGTTCACCGGGTGCCTGACTATTCGGGTGCCAGCAAGGAAGAGCGGGTCGAGCGGATCAACCAGATTATCGGCATCGCCAAGGATAACGGCTATGACTCCATCTTTGCCGGCTATGGCTTCATGGCAGAAGACGAAGAGTTTGTGGCTGCCATTGAAAAGGCCGGTCTCAAATTTATCGGCCCCTGCGCCGCCACCCAGGCCCGGGCCGGCAAAAAGGATGAAGCCAAGCGGACCGCCCTGCAGGTGAACGTCTCTGTTACCCCCGGTGTGGATAACGTCACTGCCCGTACCCTGGTCAAGAAGCATGACAGCCGTGAAAAACTGCTGGCACTGGTTAAGGCAGAAGGGCTGGAGTGCGACGCCAAGATCCTGAAAGATACCAAGCTGCCGCTTGAGGCCCTGGCTGACCATATCCTGATGACCTCCTATGCCAAGGGGATCGACCTCTATTCGATTGAGGAACTGTGTGCCCAGGTGCAGGAGGAAGTGGCTGAGCTGTTCCGCAAGTATCCCCAAAGCCGCTTCCGTCTCAAGGCAATCGGTGGCGGTGGTGGTAAGGGACAGCGGATTCTCGGTGCCTCACTGCTGGGGACCAAAAATGCTGATGAAAAGGCGATTGCCAAGGCTGCCGCCGAGGCCCCTGCCATGGTACGTGAGGTACTGCAGGAGGTTAAGGCCAACGGCGTGGGCGATAACAAAAACGTCCTGATCGAGCTGAACATTGAACAGACCCGCCATAATGAAATCCAGTTGCTGGGTAACGGTGACTGGTGCATCTCCCTTGGTGGGCGTGACTGCTCCCTGCAGATGCATGAGCAGAAGCTGCTTGAGGTCTCAGTCACCCAGGAAGGCTTGATCGCTGCCATTGCCAAGGCCAAGGCAGAGAAGAAAAAGGAAGAGGTTGCTGCGCTTGAGTCTGATCTGAAGGTGCTGCAGCGGATGGAAGAGGAATCAGCCCGTTTTGGTCAGGCCGTTGGTCTGGATTCTGCTTCAACCTTTGAATGTATTGTGGACCGTGACCGTCACTATTTCATGGAGGTCAACACCCGGATCCAGGTGGAGCACCGGGTAACCGAGCTCTGCTACTCCCTGAAGTTTACCAACCCTAAGGACAAGAACGACTTCTTCATGGTTGAGTCGCTGGTAGAGGCGATGGCCCTGCTGGCACAACACAAGCAGCGTCTGCCCAAACCGGAGCGGGTCGTGCGTTTCAATGCCTCGGTTGAGGCTCGTCTCAACGCCACCGATGCCTCCCTCTCTCCCCATGCCGGCGGCATGATCCGTTACTGGTCCAAGCCGATCAAGGGTGAGGTGCGGGATGATCAGGGGATCAGCATGCTGAACCCTGACACCAACCAATTCATGAAGTACAAGGTGGCTGGCGCCTACGACTCCAACATCGCCCTGCTGCTGACCAAGGGTGAAGACCGCCTCTGCAGCTACGAGCGTCTGTCCGAGGTACTGCGCAGCACCACCCTGCGGGGCAGTTCGCTGGCCACCAACCTGGAATTCCACTATGGTCTGGTCAACTGGTTCCTGGGCCGCAATGTCATGGCCAAGCCAACCACCCGTTTTGTGGTGCCGTACCTGACCCTGGTCGGTACCTTGAAGGAAGAGGCCAACAAGCTGGATGTGGTCTATGCCTTTTTCCAAATGAAGAAGCAGTATGCCAAGCTGGTAACCGAGCAGTTTGGTGATCAGCCTGACGTACTGGCAAAAGAGCTGAAGAACATGTCCGCCCTGCTGGATCGCAAAGGTACCCTGATTACCCGTCCGATGGAGCGTCTGCTGGATGATCCCCATCTTTTGTCCGGCTGGTTGTCAGTCAACACCAAGAACTTCAAGATTGAGAAGGGCAAGGTAATCTGGCTGCGTAATCCGCTGGGGGTGCTGAAAGAAACCTACGATTACCTGCACATGGATTACCGCCCCCATAAGCCGGCAGCTGAGATTATCTGGGATCACGATAATGAGCTGCTTCAGCAGGGACTTGATTTCTCACGCAAGATTCGCGAGCATTTCGGCCTGCACCGTGACGAATATGATAAGTTGAATGAAATTCTGCATAAAGATAAACCCCAGGGCGGCTTTGATCAGGAGATGTGGGACCAGATCCGTTCGGCCCACTACGGCTTCGAGGTTGGTCTTGAGATGCTGGGCATGCTGTTCCTGATCGGCGAAAATACCAGATTCTGGGATATGAAGGTGCAGGATGATCTGGAAGTGGTTATTCCCGATTATCTGACCGACCTGGACCTGCAGGCCCGCATGAAGAAGATTCTGGTGCCGCCGCCAGCCACCAAAGCTGACGAGATCGTGGCGGTCTGTGGCGGGATGTACTATGGTCAGGAAGCTCCGGGACTGCCTCCCTTTGTGACCGAAGGGATGCACTTTGAGAAGGACCAGCCGCTCTATATTATCGAAGTCATGAAGATGTTCAACACTATCCGGGCACCGTTCTCCGGCACCATTGACAAGATCATTATGGAAGGTGGCGACGGCACGATTGTCCAAAAGGGACAGCCGTTGTTCAAGATCACCCCGGATGAGCGGTTTGTTGAGGTGGATCCGGCTCTGATTGAAAAAGAAAAACGTGAACGTACCGCAGCCTACCTGAAGGCGGTACTGTAGAGATACCACCCCCCAGCCCCCTCCTGATTCAGGAGGGGGAAACGAGCGGAGCGAGTGGGGGTGGTCGCGCCTCTATAAAATTCCAACTCAAAAGGCTCCAGGTATCGCTATCTGGAGCCTTTACTGCTTACAAGCGAGGTAACCATCATGGCAACATTTGATAAGAAAAACGTGCAGGATTGGGAAAAACTGGCTGCCAAAGAGATCAAGAAAGAAACCACGGCAGCATTAACCTGGGATACGCCGGAGGGGATAGCGGTCAAGCCGCTCTATACCCAGGCTGACCTGGAAAAACTTGAAAATATCGATACCATGCCCGGCTTTGCGCCGTTTCTGCGCGGCCCCAAGGCCACCATGTATGCCGGCCGCCCCTGGACCGTACGTCAGTACGCCGGCTTTTCTACTGCAGAAGAGTCCAACGCCTTTTATCGCCGCAACCTGGCTGCCGGTCAGCAGGGGCTTTCGGTTGCCTTTGACCTGGCAACCCACCGCGGCTATGACTCTGACCACCCCCGCGTGGTTGGTGACGTAGGCAAGGCCGGCGTTGCGATCGACTCAATCCTGGATATGGAGATTCTGTTCAAGGATATCCCGCTGGCTGATGTCTCGGTCTCTATGACCATGAACGGTGCGGTGCTGCCGATCCTGGCTCTCTACATCGTGGCTGCCGAGGAACAGGGCGTGTCCCAGGACAAGCTGGCCGGCACGATCCAGAACGACATCCTCAAAGAGTTTATGGTTCGTAACACCTATATCTATCCACCAACCCCTTCAATGAAGATTATTGCTGATATTATTGAATATACCAGCAAGTATATGCCCAAATTCAACTCCATCTCCATCAGCGGTTACCACATTCAGGAGGCCGGGGCCAACAACGTGCAGGAACTGGCCTTTACCCTGGCCGATGGTATCGAGTACGTCAAGGCCGCCCTGGCGAAAGGGCTGGAGGTGGACCAGTTTGCACCGCGGCTCTCCTTCTTCTTCGCCATCGGCATGAACTTCTTTATGGAAATTGCCAAGCTGCGGGCTGCCCGTTTCCTCTGGGCTGAGCTGATGTCCCAATTCAACCCGAAGAATCCGCTCTCCCTGGCCCTGCGGACCCACTGCCAGACCTCCGGTTGGAGTCTGACCGAGCAGGACCCGTACAACAACGTAATCCGTACTACCATCGAAGCCATGGCGGCAGTGCTGGGTGGAACACAATCCCTGCACACCAATGCGCTGGACGAAGCGATCGCCCTGCCCACCGAACATTCAGCCCGTATCGCCCGCAACACCCAGCTGGTGATTCAGGAGGAATCCGGTATTACCAAGGTGGTTGATCCGCTGGCCGGTTCCTACTATGTTGAAAGCCTGACCGCCTCCCTGATCGAGGAGGGACGCAAACTGATCGCTGAAATCGACAGTCTGGGGGGAATGACCAAGGCGATTGAATCCGGTATGCCCAAGCTGAAGATTGAGGAGTCAGCAGCCCGCAAACAGGCCCGGATTGATATTGGCAGTGAGGTAATCGTCGGGGTCAACAAGTACAAGCTGGCAAAGGAAAATCCGATTGAGACCCTGGATATTGACAACACCGCTGTGCGTGAGGCCCAGATCGCCCGCCTGAAGAAACTGAGGGCAGAGCGCAATGAAGCCGACTGTCAGGCGGCCCTGCAGGCCATTACCAAGGTGGCTGAGACCGGGGTGGGTAACTTGCTGGAGGCCTGTGTCGATGCGGCCCGCAAACGGGCCTCGGTGGGCGAGATTTCTGATGCCATGGAAAAGGTCTTTGGCCGTCACAAGGCGGAGATCAAACTGGTTTCGGGGGTATACGGAAAAGTGTTTGAACAGAGCGAAGAGTTTGCGGCCCTGAAAAAAGAGGTGGATGACTTTGCGGAAGGTGAAGGACGCCGTCCCCGGATTCTGATCGCCAAGATGGGACAGGATGGCCATGACCGTGGCGCCAAGGTGATTGCCACCGCCTTTGCCGATGTCGGCTTTGACGTGGATATGGGCCCCCTGTTCCAGACCCCGGAAGAGACTGCCAAGATGGCGGTTGAAAACGATGTCCATGTGATCGGTGTCTCCAGCCTGGCAGCCGGTCACAAGACCCTGGTGCCGCAACTGGTGGCAGAGCTGAAGAAGCTTGATGCTGCTGATATCGTCGTGGTCTGCGGCGGCGTGATTCCGCGCCAGGATTATGAAGAACTGTATGCTGCCGGCGCTGCCTGCATCTTCGGGCCGGGTACGCCGATCACAAAATCAGCCCGCGAAACGCTGGAAGCGATCAAGAAAAAGGCGTAACCCCTCCCCGCTCCCCTTGTCAGGGGAGGGCTTTAAAACTTCCCCCCTGAAAAGGGGGGATAGAGGGGGGATAGAGGGGGGTTGTTTATCATATGGAACTTCACACACTCGCCGATAATATCCGTAAAGGTAATATCCGTGCCATGGGCAAAGGGATTACCCTGATTGAGAGCAAGAAGCCTGAGCATGCCCAAAGGGCTACCCAGTTGCTTGATATCCTGCTGCCCCATACTGGAAATAGTTTACGTGTTGGCATCACCGGGGTGCCGGGCGTCGGCAAGAGCACCTTTATTGAGGCCTTTGGCAGTTACCTGACGGCGCAAGGCCATAAAGTGGCGGTACTGGCAGTCGATCCGTCATCCCAGATTACCGGTGGCAGTATCCTTGGTGACAAGACCCGCATGGAAGAGTTGTCACGTAATGAGCGGGCTTTCATCCGTCCCTCGCCGGCTGGCGATACCCTGGGGGGGGTGGCCCGTCGCACCCGTGAGACCATGCTGCTCTGCGAGGCGGCCGGATACGATATCGTGATTGTCGAAACCGTCGGGGTGGGGCAGTCTGAAACCACCGTGGCATCCATGGTAGACTTTTTCATGCTGCTGCAGCTGGCAACAGCCGGTGATGAGCTGCAGGGGATCAAAAAAGGGGTGATGGAACTGGCCGACGCCATCATCATCAACAAGTCTGACATTGATCAGCAAAAGACGGCACTGGCCCGGCAGCAGTATGAAAACGCCCTGCATATCCTGCGGCCTAAAAGTAGAAACTGGACGGTGCCGGTGCTGACCGTCAGTGCCCTGTGTAATGACGGGATTGCAGCGGTATGGGATATGCTGGATAGCTTCAACAGCGCGATGCAGCAATCAGGTGAGTTTGCCGAGACCCGTAGGCGGCAGGCTGTGGACTGGATGTGGGCCTTGTTGATGGATGATCTGAAAGGGCTGTTCCTTAATCACAGGGATGTGAAGGGGATCTTCCCGCAGGTGCAGGATGCAGTTGCTCATGGAATCACTACGCCCTTGGCGGCCTCCCGCCGTTTGCTGGATGTGTTTAGACGGTAAGAAAGGATTAGGCATGTTACAGAAAATTAACCATATCGGCATAGCAGTGCAATCATTGGATGCTACCCTGCCTTTTTACCGGGAAGCACTAGGTATGGTCTTTAAAGGTGAAGAAGAAGTTGCCGAGCAGATGGTAAAGGTGGCCATGCTCCAGGTTGGAGAGTCCAAGATAGAGCTGCTTGAACCCACTGATCCGGCAAGCCCGATTGCAAAATTTTTGGAAAAAAATGGCCCGGGCATCCATCATATCGCCTATGAGGTGGAGGATCTTGAGGCAGCCATAGCCCATATGCTGACGCAGGGGGCGCGCATGATTGATACGTTGCCGCGCAATGGTGCCCATGGTACCCGGATAGCCTTTGTGCACCCCAAGAGCAGTAACGGGGTGTTGACTGAATTGTGTCAGTCCGGACACTGAACAGGTTGAGAAGGTGTAACGCACGAAAATCAGATAAAGACCTGATTGGTTTTGAGTAGTTTTGGTGCAGTTTTTGTGATTTTTGAAATGCCGTTATATAAAATTTCGGGTAAAAAGCTCTGCTGAGACGACGATCGCAGCCTTTAAAATCAAGTGGTTAGCTGGTGGAATAAGATAAATGCTTGACAGTTGTTATATTTATTGTATTATTCGCAGCAATTAGTAGAACATATAAGTAGTTGAATATTCATATGGCTTTTGTAAGTGGCTTTAAATGTTCATAAATTTATATGAAGGGTGGTGAGACCCCCGGAGAAACGAAAAGAAGTGCCAAACAAGAAAGTTATTTCATTTTTTTAGGCAGTACATACACCACATGAAGGAGGAAAGTTTCATGACTAAGTTTCAAAAGCAGATGTTGACCATCGCCGCAGCCGGTGCCCTGACCGCCGTGACTGCCCTTCCTGCAATGGCCTTTGAGAACGAGTTCCATGGCCTTTACAATTTCAATACGCTGTTCAGTAATATGGGCACCAGCGGTGACTTTAACCCCGGCGCACCAGGTACTACAAATGCTTGGGGTGAAAAGCGTAAGATGAACAACTATTTTGAGCAACGTACCCGCCTGCAGTACACTGCCAAGGCCAGCGACGACCTCAAGTTAGTAACCCACTTTGAGATTAATAACCGTTTTGGTAACTACAAAGATGCTAATGGTGGTGGTGGAGATCTGGACTCTGATGGTCTGAACATTGTTACTAAGCACGCCTATCTTGATTTTAACATTGGCAAATCATTTAACGTAAAGCTTGGTATACAACCGTATAAAGATGCCTTAAAAGGCGTGTTTGTCGATGCTGATGTTCCTATGATAATGACCACCACCAAGCTGGGTGCCTACACTCTGGGGATGGGCTTTGCTCGCTATGCTGATGATGTTGCCGGTGGCACAAGCACAGGTACACGTCTTGGTGATGCTAACAAAGATCTGTTCATTATGGACAACACCTTTGCTCTTAGCAAAGATACCAAGGTGGGTCTGTCCTACTACTTCCTCGCTGACTATGCACAGCAAGGTGCAAGTGGTCAACTTTATGACGCTACAAAGCCGACTACACCTTACAACCATACTGCTGATCAAGCTGTGCTGTTGCATACTTTTGGCCTGAATGGTGCAACCAAACTGGCTGGCATCAACCTCTCAGGTTTTGCTGCTATGCAGGCAGGTCATATGAAAAATGCTACTGGTGTTCCTTCTACAAGTCGTCAGTTTCATGGATGGGCAGCCAACGTTGCTGCTGACATGAAGGTTGGCCCAGGTACTGCTAAAACCGCTTTGCTGTTCACTTCAGGTAACAATAGCACAAGTTCAAATCATGGTTGGGTAACATCAAGTGTTAACTCGTACAATGAGTCCGGCATGATGATCATTGCTCGTAACACCTATAACAGCCCAACCAGCACTGATGGCTATATTCGTCGTAATGTGACCAATATTGCACTAGCTACCATGGGGTACGATGCTAAGCTGACCGAGAAGTTTAATCTGAACGGTAATGTTGGTTTTGGTTGGGCACCTTCTTCATATGATGCACCGAAAGACCAGAAAACTGGAAGACTGAATCAAAGTGACTTCATGGGTACTGAAATCAACCTTGAGGCAGGCTACCAGCTCTACAAAAACCTCAAGCTTCAGGCACAGGCTGGTTACATGATTTTGGGTGGTTACTACAAGAATTCAGCATTTAAATCCGGCACTACTGCTGGTGCTGCAAATGCTGCTGATCCTGAAAATCCCTATGCAATGCGTCTGCAAGCTCGTTATAGCTTCTAGTCTGCTGACGTAGCACAAGTTGTAATCAAAGAGGCGGCACGAATATCGTGTCGCCTCTTTTTTTCTATAGTCCTACCGAAACAGCAGGCTTCGTATCGATAAAGGATGCTTTATGCCCGCCTTTCTGGTGGGTTGCAGCATCAGAGGTGGTTATTGACGGTAGCAGCCTTTATTTTGACAGTAGCTGGGGGATGTGGCATACTCCTTCGACTTTTTATGCTTAGTGTAGAGGATGGGGGAACTATGAAGCGATTGATGCTGGTGATACTGCTGTTGTTGGTTACGATGCCTGCCTTTGGTGCTGCGCCGTTGCGGATATACGTGGGTGAATTTAATGCGGTTGGTGTAGCAGCCAAAGATGATACCAAGGTGGTTCTGCAGTCGCTGCTGGCCTCGCGCCTGAGTGATGGCAGTCTGCTGGCTGTCAGTGCTGTTGCTGAGGCAGATCTTGTGGTCAGCGGTACCTACATTGCCATTGGAAAACAATATAATATTGATGCCGTTGCTAAAACGGTGGCAGGCCAGACCGTCGTGCGTACCTTTGTGCAGGGTGAGGGTGGGCAGGATGCCTTGTTTGCAGCAACGGCGAAGCTTGCGGAAAAGCTGTCTGCTGAGCTTCAAAAACAACAGGCTGCAGGAGCAATACCCCGTGCGGCGCAGGTGCCTGTAGCATTGCCAGTGCGGACGGTAAACAATGACATTGTCCGGGCAACAGTGCCAGCTGCAAATGGCGACCTGCAGCATGTTACACAAGGGGACGTTATCCGCCCGCAGGCATTTTACCGTGGTGCTCCCAACAAAGGGGACGTTAAGCGATTGGATGGTATGTTTAATCTGCTGGCGATGGGCGGAACTGACAGCGGTGGAAAACGTCTGCTATTTATTGCTCAGGATCGGGCTGTGCAGCTGATACGTGAGGGTGACAATAGGCCGATCAGTGGGTTTGGTTTGGGAGTCAACGATAAGATTCTTAGCATTGATTATGTTGATCCTGCGGGCGCTGGTAACCCTGATTTGTATGTGACGGTGGTTAGAGGAGATGAGGTCGCTTCACAGGTCTGGGGGCTGAAGAACAATAAATTAATTAAGCTTGCTGACAATATCCCCTACTTTTTCCGGGCCATCGCCTTAGCCGGTGGTCAGCTCAAGTTGTATGCACAGGAGCAAGGACGCAAGGCGGATCGCTACTACGGTGATGTCTATGAAGTCGTGCGTGAAGGCACGCGGATTGTCAGAAAAACAAAGATTACAATGCCTCGTTATGGCAATGTCTATAGCTTTAACCAGTTCAAGCACCCCAGCGGTGAGTTGCTAACAGTAGTCTATCATGAAGAAAATTATCTTGTTGTGTATGATAAGGAGCAAAAAGAGCTGTGGCGCAGTAATGACGCTTTTGGTGGCTCTGAACTGTTCTATAAGGTGGAAGATGATGCAATGGTCAACCCAACCACCGACAAATACCGCTGGTTTTTTATGAATCAGCGTATTCTGGTGACCAAGCAGCAAGAGGTGTTGGTGGGTAAAAATGATGGTTTCTTTGTAATTGGGAATGCCCGTATGTATAAGAAAGGTGCCGTCTACAGCCTGTACTGGAACGGCGCTGCCTTGGAAGAGGTCTGGCGCACCAAGGATACCCAGAACTACATGCCGGATTTTGCTTTTGATGAGGCAAAGAGCGAGCTGCTGTTACTGCAGCTCACTCAGCGTGAAGATGTGTTGATGCGTACCAAGGGGGCAAGCGCCCTGCAGATCAAGAAGGTTGAGTAACTGAACGTGCACCATTTTGATACCAGCCTGCCCCGGGGCGTGGCTGATTACCTGCCGGCCAGTGCCACCCGCTTGTCCCTGCTTGAACAGCAGGTGCTGCAGGTGGCGACCTCCTGGGGGTTTCAGCAGATTCTCCCGCCAGCTCTTGAATTTGAAGACGTGCTTGCAATGGGGATGGGTGACGGGTTACGTGCCCGTACCTTTCGGTTTGACGACTGGCAGTCGGGACGCCTGCTGGCTATTCCTCCTGATATTACACCCCAGATTGCCCGGATTGTTGCAACCCGCCTGAAGGGACAGCTGCTGCCTTACCGGATAAGCTATGCCGGACGCGTACTGCGCCATGCCGAGCTGCAAAGCGGGCGCAACCGTGAGATTATGCAGGCAGGTGTTGAGCTGATCGGGCTTGATTCGCCCGAGGCCGATGCCGAGATGGTCGCCATGGCCGTTGAGGTGATGACCGCAGCTGGTTTGCACGATTTTAAGGTTGACTTGGGCCAGGTCGCTTTTTGCCAGGGCGTCTTTGAGGCCTCTGGTCTGCAGGGAGAGCCACTGCGCCTTATTCGACAGGCTATCGCACTGAAAGATGTCTCATCGGTGGAATTGTTGCTCAGGCACTATCCGGTGCCGGAAACGTCGCAACGTGAGCTGCTGGCGCTGCCGAGGTTGTTTGGTGGCTGTGAGGTGTTGGAAGAAGCAGCGCGGATAGTGCAGAATCAACGTTCAAAAACAGCCTTGCAGAATATTAAGGACGTAGTTGCAATCCTTGGCCTGCATGGTGTGAGCGAGTGCCTGACCATTGATCTTGGGGAAACCCGCGGACTTGATTATCACACCGGTCTGACCTTTGAAGGATTTGTCCCTGGCATTGGTGAGGCCGTGTTCAGTGGCGGCCGCTACGACGATCTGATCGGACGCTATGGCTTTGATGCTCCGGCAACCGGCTTTACCTGTAACCTTTTTAGTCTGATGCAGGCACTTGAACTGCAGGGGGCAAGGCCGCATGAGCAGCGTGATCTGCTGGTCTTTAATGGTGCTGACGACCGTAGTGAAGCGCTGGAGCTTTCTCGGGAGTTGCGTCAGCGTGGCTATGCTGTGGCCCGTGATATCATCAAGCGTGATCTTGATGCGTCATTGTGCTACGCTGCAGAGGCTGGGATACGGGCTGTGCTGGTAATCGGCAACAATCAGGATACACGGTCGACCTATCGACTGATACAGGCGACAGATAGAGCAGAGCAAGGCATAACGCGTGAACAGCTCTGGCAGCTGTTCCCTTCACGAAGCTAAACAATTCGGGAGTACATGGACAATGGCAAACGTAGTGGTGGTTGGTGCCCAGTGGGGCGATGAGGGCAAGGGTAAGGTCGTTGATATCTATACCGAGTATGCAGACGAGATTGTCCGCTATCAGGGCGGGAACAACGCCGGGCATACACTGGTGGTTGGCGAAGAGAAAGTGGTGTTGCACCTGATCCCTTCTGGGGTGCTGCATGCCGGCAAGCGTTGTGTGATTGGTAACGGTGTGGTGCTTGATCCTGAAGTGTTTATCATGGAAGTCAAGCGCCTGCAGGCGGCAGGCCGTCTGCAGGATGACAGCGCTTTGCTGTTGTCCGAGTCTCTGCATATTATTATGCCGTATCACAAGGCGATTGATATTGCCCGCGAGGCCAAGAGCGGCGACAAGAAGATCGGCACCACTGGTCGCGGCATCGGGCCTTGCTATGAAGACAAGATCGGTCGCCGTGGTATCCGGTTGATGGACTTGATTGATCCGGTGGCGTTCAGTCGTAAACTGCGTGAGAACCTTGAAGAGAAAAATGCCATCCTGGAACGGCTCGGTGAAGAGCCTCTGGGGTATAATGAGATTTATCGTACCTATCAGGATTTTGCCGAAATTCTGAAAAAGTATATGGCCGATACCTCACTGGTGCTGTCAAAATCAGTTGCTGCCGGTAAAAAGCTGCTTTTTGAAGGAGCCCAGGGCACCTTGCTGGACGTTGATCATGGTACCTATCCGTTTGTTACCTCTTCTTCCACCTGTGCTGGTGGTGCTGCAACCGGTACCGGTGTTTCTCCCCGCGAAATCCATGAGGTGGTGGGGATTTCAAAGGCATACGTGACCCGCGTGGGCAGTGGCCCGTTCCCTACGGAGCTGCTGGATGAAACCGGTGAAAAATTGCGCCAGGTCGGTGGCGAGTTCGGCGCAACAACGGGGCGTCCACGTCGTTGCGGCTGGTTCGATGCCATGGTGATCCGTTATGCGGTGCGTATTAATGGACTGACCGGTATTGCCCTGACTAAGCTGGATGTGCTCAGCGATTTTGAGACAATTAAAGTTTGTACCGGGTATCGTTTTGAAGGCCAGGAGCTTGAAACCCTGCCGGCAAAGCTGGAAACCTTTGAAAATTGTGAGCCGGTCTATGAAGAGTTGCCGGGCTGGCAGGTTGATATTACCGGTGTCCGGTCATACGATCAACTGCCTGAAAATGCTAAGAAATATGTCAAGCGACTGGAAGAGTTGGCGGGTTGTCCGATCGTGATGGTCTCGGTTGGTCCCCGTCGCGATCAGACCATGATGATAAAAAATCCGTTTGGTGAATAAAAAATATTGACATCGTCACGCTTTCTGTTGTAAATAGAGATTCCTTTGAGCCGCTAGCTCAGATGGTAGAGCACCTGACTTTTAATCAGGTGGTCGTTGGTTCGATCCCAACGCGGCTCACCATCATGCGTCCCCATCGTCTAGCCCGGCCCAGGACACCGCCCTTTCACGGCGGCGACGCCGGTTCAAATCCGGCTGGGGACGCCAAACAAAATCCCGGACACTGTCCGGTTGAGCACAGAAGCCCGCGATCATTCGCGGGCTTTTCTGTTTTGAATGGTTTTGCTGTGTGTGACGTTGCTTGATCAAGGATAGCTGCCTGGCTGAGAGGATGGCGGGGGAACGCTCAAGAGAGGGCTTGCATGTCAGTATTCGAGTTTCTGGTCGATTTTTGTGCTGCAGCCAAAGAGCTCTTCCTGTTATGCCTGGAGCTGTTCATTGGGGTACTGAAGGCCTGCCTGCTTGCCTTGAATGAAATCCTTTTTGTCTTTCCTCAGGCCTATGTCTTTTGGGGGATGATTGCGCTGGTGTTGGTGCTGATCATGGGAGATACCATGAACAAGGCGCTGCAGGAGGATCAGAAGAGGCAGGAGCGTGAATACCGGCGACAACTGAAAATCAGGCAGGAGCTTGAGGTGCTGCAGGCAGAACGAGAGCGGAAACGTCAGGCTGTCGAGGAACGGGCGCAGCAGATCAGGCAAAGCCTCCGGTTGCCGGTTGGGGTTATAAAACAGCAGCAGCTGCTGAAACACCATAAAAAAACATCCCAGCGACATCGCTGAGCGAGCATTAAAAAGGGGAGGCCTGTGAGGCCTCCCCTTGCGTGTTTATGATGCCAGATATTCCTTGATTTTGCTGGCCAGTGTTCTGTAGATCTGCTCCGTTTCAAGCGGGTCGCGTTCAAGCAAGGTAACCCTGAAGCCCTGCAGGCTGGTGGCAAAAGACGAAAGCGGCACGGTGCAGATACCGGTTGCTGCCAGCGTATAATACACAAAACGCTTATCCGCTGAGACCCCCGGCTGGTTAACCAGCGATTCCACCAGCTCACGCACTTCCTGGTTTTCAATAGGCAGTGACTGCTTGTTGTTCAGCATCCCTTCCTTGAAGGCAACAGCCATGTAAAAGGCACCGTTGGTGCGGTTGACCAACAGTTCAGGCACCTCTTTCAGATAGTTGTAGGTGATGTTACTGGACTTCTCGTACAGGCTGATCCGTTCCTTGAGGTAGATCTGGTACTGGGGGTGCTGCATAATGGCCGGGATGACGGTCTGGGGCAGCGTGGTGGAGCAGACTTCGTTCATCTTGCTGGTCAGAATCAGGTTGATGTACTTGCGAAACTGCTCATCGCTTTCGCCGTTATAGACCTCAATCCAGCCACAACGTGAGCCGGGCCAGGGGAACTCCTTGGAAATACCTTTCAGGGAGATGGCCGGGACGTCGCCAATCACATCACTGATCGGTACGGTCTGCTCACCGTTGTAGACAATGTTATTGTAGACTTCATCGGCAATGATGAAGAGTCCAAACTCCCTGGCAACGGCCACAATCTGCTGGAGCAGTTCTTTGCTGTATACCATGCCGGTCGGGTTGTCGGGGTTGATGATCATGATAGCGCAGACCGAGGGGTTGTTCTCAACCTGGCTGCGTAGTTCATTCAGGTCAGGGCGCCAGCCGTTTTCCGGGTCGAGCCGGAAGTGCAGGGAAGGGGCATTGGCATGTCCGATTTCACCCAGGGTGTGGGTCGTATACGAAGGAGAAGGCATCAGGACGCGGGCCTCCGGGGTCAAGCAACCGTAAAGCTTGGCAATGGCATCCCCCAGGCCATTGAAAAAAATGATATCGTCCGGGGTGATCTGTGCCCCGCCACGCTTGTTGGTGGTCGCGCAGATGAACTCACGGGTCTTCAGCACGCCGCGGGTGTGGCAGTAGCCCCAGGTCTCGTTGTCCATCACCGCAGCTGAGACGATTTCTTTCATCCAGCTCGGGATCTGTTCCCCCTTGACAATCGGGTCGCCGATGTTTTCCCAGTTGATGCTTACGCCGCATTTCTGCAGCTTTTCAGCAACGTTGACGATGTTCCTGATTTCATAGGTCAGTTCACCGGTTCCTGCTGGCACAAGTTGCACACGCATGATTTGCTTTCTCCTTTAGCACGTTATGGCGATTAAAACGAAAACAGCCGCAGGCTGCATGCCTACGGCTGTTCAGTAACGGGTGTGTCGAAACGATCAGCGGGCAGCAGTGATCTCCGCGGCTGCGTTTGCCGCGGCGATGATAGCTCGTGCTGCTACGATGAAAGTAATCTTAGAATTCATAAATGGTATTCTTAGCACGTGCAGCCACAGGGCGTCAACGGATTATTTGGCCAGGGGGACATCGAAACCGACCAGCAGGCGTCCATCACTGTCGCGCCATCTGATCCAGCCGGCACTGTTCTGGTCAAGCAGGACATATGCCCAGTCACCTTGCGCCAGAATAATCTTCATCGGCTGTTTTGGTTTAAGCGGGGTGCCTTCTGCTGCCCCGGGCCGCGGCAGCACCTGAGTCATTTTTTTGGGGCTATTGCGAAGAAATAGCGCCAGTTTGCCTTTCAGGTACTGTTCCCACGGGGTGTAGATCCAGCGGCGTTCCTGCATGATCCAGCCGCTTCTACCGGCGTCATCATGTTCCACCTCAAGCCAGTCACCCTTGCGGGCGGTTACGAGCAGCGAAGGGGATAGCTCTTCCCCAAAAAGCCAGCCGTTCAGTTCCTTGATGGCCGTTGTTTCAACTTTACAGCAACGTCCAATGCCTGGATCGCTATAAAGTCGAATTGCATCAGTCACACCAACAGAGGAGATCTGCAATACGCCGATACCGCTGTAAGGGCGCATTTTAGGGGTAGCCAGAACCGTAGTGGTACTGACAAACAGTATAAGAATAATCAGGGTGAGTTGAAAAGGGCGCATAGCTGTTGCAGGTAGGCAGTTGAGCTGGAATCTGTGTCTGAGGGAGCCCAGGAAGCGACCTCTGCCTGAGTAAAGGGGATATAAGGGCCTGCCTTGGCCTCAAAAAAGATCGTGCCAGGTACAAGGCTGGCAGCAGTATGAAAGATCCCGTGGGGAATCGTGATAACTGTCTGGTCAGTGCCTGCAACCAGTAGTGCCGTTTCAGTTACGTTACCGGAAGCGTCAAAACAGATCACCCCCAACCGCCCTCTCAGTAGGACAAAGGTTTCATCCTTTTCCGAGTCAAGGTGGCAATGGGGGCGGATATATGAGCCAGGCTCAATGGCATTCAGCAGACGATGGCAGGCAGATTCATTGGCGGGATGAAAGTTGTGATTCATCCGCAGGCGAGGAGACGTTCTTGCCTTTTCGGTCAACTGATCCAGCAACTGGCAATCGACGGTGATCATTTAGGCATTTCTACCAGGGCAAACTGGTTACCGTCCGGATCTGCCACTACCGCCATCTTGCCCCAGGGGGACTCTTCCAACGGTTCAATAAAGGTTGCACCGCCAGCTTTCAGGCGCTCACAGAGCTTGTCAATTCCCTTTACATTCAGTGAAATGCCGGTATAACGTCCAACCAGCACCTTGGCATCATCCTGCAGCGCCAGTGCAATACCAAGGGTGGTAGCGGAGCCGGGGAAAAATTCCATCATCATCTGACTCTCACCGGCCAGGGGTAGTCCCAGCAGATCTGCATAGAAGGTCTTAGCCTTTTGCAGGTCAGTCACAAACAGTACGATATTCTTCATGGAAACGGACATGGGCGCTTACCTCTGTGAAAGTCTGTGTACGCAGTCAACCATAAACTTGGCGTTTTCTGGCGGTACGGTGGGCAGAATGCCATGGCCCAGGTTAAAGATGTGGCCCGGGCGGCCGGCGTTTTCATCCAGCACCCGTTTAACTTCCTGTTCAATGACGGCATGGGGGGCATAGAGTGTGGTGGGGTCAAGGTTGCCCTGTACTGCCATCTCTGGTCCCAGAGTATCGCGGGCAGTGCCAAGATTGATATGCCAGTCTAGACCCATGACATCGCCGCCGGCCTTTTGTACAACAGGCAGCATGGTGCCGGAACCTTTCACAAAATGGATGACCGGTGTTTCCTTGCGATTCAGGCCGTTGATCAGTTTTGTGGTGTAGGGCAGAACATATTTTTCATAGTCGGTGGGTGAAAGCACCCCGCCCCAGGTGTCAAAGATCTGGATTGCCTGGGCACCGGCCTTGATCTGGGCATTCAGGTATTCCATATCCATCATGGTCACCTTTTCCATCAGGGCGGCATAGACCTCAGGCGCGGCATACATCATCCGTTTGATGGTGGCCCAATCTTTGGAGCCTTTGCCTTCCACCATGTAGCAGGCCAGAGTGAACGGTGCACCACCAAAACCGATCAGTGGTACCTTGCCAGCCAGTTCCTTGCGCAGGATCTTGATCGCCTGTAGCACATAGGGAACGTCGTTCTCAGGGTCAGGAATACGCAGCTTCTCCACATCAGCCATGCTGCGAACCGGATTTTCAAAGACCGGCCCTGGTACGAAGTCCAGCTTCAGTCCCATTGGCTCCACCGGGGTCAGGATGTCCGAGAACAGGATGGCAGCATCCACCCCCAGAATATCAACCGGCTGAATAGTAACCTCAGCAGCCAGCTCAGGAGTCTTGCACAGTTCAAGAAAGCTGCAGCGTGAGCGGACAGCCATATACTCGGGCAGATAACGGCCAGCCTGACGCATCAACCAGACCGGGGTGCGGTCCACCGGTTTGCCCCAACAGGCATCAAGAAAACGATTGTTCATGGTATATACCTCGCAGATCTGGAAACGGCGGCACTATAGCATTATCAACTGTATTCGTGCCACAAAAAAGCCGTTCAAGCGCACTATGCAGAGCGCTACGACTGATTGACTTTCTCTGGCGGTCGTTTATAGTTTTTTTCTATGCCTGCACCCCATACAACATTGATAGCCTGCCCGGAATGTGATCTGCTGCTGCGTGAAATTCCATTGCCTCCAGGCCGGTCTGCCTGTTGCCACTGTTGTGGTGCAACGCTGTACCGGAATCTTCCCGACAGTGTTAACCGCAGTCTGGCGCTCACCCTGGCTGCTGCCATCCTGTATCTGATTGCCAACTCCTTTCCTATTCTAGGGATTAATCTGCAGGGCAACGGTAATGCAGTCACCCTGCTGCAGGCAGTCCACGACCTCTGGAATCAGGATATGCCGTTGGTCTCCAGCCTTACTTTTGTCACCGCCATTTTCGTACCGGCCCTGGAGCTATGCTTGATGCTCTATCTGCTGCTGCCCTTGTACCGCGGGCATCTATTGCCAGGAACCAGTCAGGTGATGCGGCTGTTACAGGTCATTAAACCATGGGGGATGATTGAGGTATTTATGCTGGGAATCCTGGTTTCGTTGGTCAAGTTGGTGCAGGATTTCAAGATTATACCGGGAGTGGCGCTCTGGTCCTTCGGTGGATTGACCCTGCTGCTGGCAGCACTGGCCTCATCGTTTAATCCGCGGGATGTCTGGTCGCACCTTGACGTGAAACAGCGCAGGGAGGGTGTATAGATGGACTGGCCCGGCAGGTCAGCAGCAGGTCAGGGCTTTTGCTCCTGTCATGTCTGTGGTCTGGTGTCCAAACTGGAACAGGATGATCTTGCGGCACGCTGCCCTCGTTGCACTACACGGCTTCACTTTCGTAAACCGGATAGTCTGCACCGTTGCTGGGCTTTTCTGATCGCAGCATATATTCTCTATATTCCGGCAAACCTGATGATTATGATGGAAACCGGCACCCTGATCAGTTATCGCAAGGATACCATCCTCAGCGGCGTGATCCATCTCTGGCATAACGGTAATCCAGGTATAGCCGTGATCGTCTTTATTGCCAGTATTCTGGTGCCGCTGTTCAAGCTGGTGGTTTTGACGCTGCTGCTTGTCTCTGTCCGGCGTGGATCAACCTGGGGAATTAAGCACCGGATCCTGCTCTACCGGATTGTTGAGCTGGTGGGCCGCTGGTCCATGCTGGATATTTTTGTGGTAACACTACTGGCTGCTCTGGTACAGATCCAGTCGTTTGCAACCGTCAGGGCTGGTACCGGAGCCATCGCCTTTGGTGCGGTAGTGGTATTAACCATGTTTGCCGCCATGGAGTTTGACCCGCGTTTGATGTGGGACCCGCTGAGAAAAGAGAGAGAATTATGAGTGAAACAGCCACTAATCAACAGACTGAGCAGCCGGCTGACATTCCTGATGCCATTATTGATCGTCGCCGTCGCAGCTCATCACAACTGATTTGGCTCATCCCGATTGTTGCGCTGATCGTCGGTCTTTCGCTGGCAGTCAAGGCTTATGTGGAGAAAGGGCCGGTGATCACCATCAGCTTCAAGAGTGGTGAGGGGATCGAGGCAGGCAAAACTAAAATCAAGTATAAGGATGTCCAGATCGGTCTGGTCAGATCAATCACCATTGCCAAGGATCGTTCCAGTGTGCTGGTTACGGCAGATCTGGCTAAAGAAGCGGAAGGCTTTCTCAAGACAGATACCCGTTTCTGGGTGGTGCGCCCCCGGATTACCGGCAGCAGCATCTCTGGCCTGGGCACCCTGACTGCAGGGTCTTATATCGGTATGGATGTGGGTAAGTCAAAGGAAGATAAGACCGCCTTTACCGGATTGGAGACGCCACCGGTGGTTACCATGGATATGCCGGGCCGCCAATTTGTGCTGCACGCTACTGATGTTGGGTCGCTCAGTGTCGGTTCTCCTCTCTTCTACCGGCACCTGCAGGTGGGAGAGGTGGTCTCTTCTGATCTGGACAAGGACGGTGAGACTGTTACGTTAAGAGTTTTTGTGCGGTCACCCTACGATGCGTTTGTGAGAAACAGCACCCTTTTCTGGCATGCCAGCGGCATTGATTTTAAGCTGGATGCTAATGGGATGACGGTTAATACTGAATCACTGCTCTCCATTGTGATGGGAGGGATCGCCTTTCAGACCCCTGATGATTTTGATGAGGCGCCCCAGGCTGAGCAGGGCAGGAGCTTTACCCTGTTCAGCAACAAGGATGAAGCGTTGAAACGTCCTGATAGTATTGTTGAAAATTATATGCTGGTGTTCAAAGAGTCGGTGCGTGGCCTGTCGGTTGGTGCACCGGTGGACCTGCGTGGCATCACGGTGGGTGAAGTCACCAAAATCAAGGCTGAACTGGATCCATCAAGTAAAAATGTGACCATGGCGGTCCAGATCCGGTTCTATCCTGAGCGGATCAAGCCCCGTTCCCAGGCATCCACCGACCAGAAATCAATCATAGACTCCCACAAGCTGCTGGATGCCATGGTGAAAAAAGGTTTTCGGGCACAGCTGAAAAGTGGCAGCCTGCTCACAGGTCAGCTCTATGTGGCGCTTGATTTCTTTCCTGAAGCAGCACCAGCCAGAATCAACTGGAATCGAAATCCTGCCCTACTACCCACCATTGGTGGCAATATGGCGCAGTTCCAAACCTCTCTGATGAAGATCGTTCAAAAGCTTGAAAAAATGCCCCTTGAGGAGCTGACCGGTGATGCTCGCAAGACCGTACAGTCTCTGGATGCTACGCTGAAGAGCGCAGATAAGCTGTTGAAGAATATTGATACGTCGGTGGTGCCGGAAACACGGCTGATGATGGAGGATGTCCGCAAGACCCTGGATGGTGCCAACAAGGCGTTGGCAGAGGTCAAACAGACCATGTCGGCTGATGCACCACTTCAGGTTGACCTGCGTGATACCCTGCGTGAACTGGGGCGGGCTGCCCAGTCGTTGCGGGTACTGGGTGATTATCTGGAGCGTAATCCTGAAGCCCTGCTTCGTGGCAAAAAGGAGGATCTGCGATGAGTGTCAAACAGTTACTCGTCACTATGGTTTGCGGCCTGTCTGGTCTGCTTATGTTGGCCGGTTGCGGAAGATCTCCCCAAACCTCTTTTTATGCCTTGACGCCGCTGGTGACAGAGGTGACAGCTCCCAAGCTGGAAGGTCCCAGCATTGCCATTGCATCAGTAACATTGCCCGAGCTGGTGGATCGACCCCAACTTGTGGTGCCTGATGCAGGGACACGGGTTGCCATTCTGGAAAGCCATCGCTGGGCAGAACCGTTGAAGTCGGCTATTCCGCGCTTGCTGGCAGAAAATATCTCTCGTTTAATGAACAGTGCCCGGATATCTGCCTATCCTCAGCATGCTGCAAACAGTACAGACTATCGGCTGTTTGTGGATTTTCAGCGTTTTGAGCTGCTAGGCAGCAGAGTGGTGGTTGATGCATTATGGGAGATCCGCAGCGCAAAAGGTGCGAAGTCGTTAACCGGTCGTGCAAAGCTGCTTGAACCGATTGGCTCAACTGACCATGAAGCTGTGGTAGCCGGCTACAGCCGGGCACTGGCAACCCTGTCCAAAGAAATTGCCCAATCCCTTCGTAACCTGCAAACAAAGGAATGAGAGACGCTATGTCGTTAATTGGTCAGTACAGCCGCCTTACAATAGCCAGAATTACCCCTTCAGGTGCTTTTTTAGCCTCAGAAGAAGGAGATATCCTACTGCCGGGCAAGTTTATCCCTGAAGGTGCCAGGATCGGCACCGAGCTGGAGGTGTTTGTCTATCTTGATTCAGAGGATCGGCCGGTGGCAACGGTGCAGAAGCCGTTTGCTGTGGTGGGGGAATTTGCCCTACTCACGGTTAAGGACACCAACGCCAAGGTCGGCTCCTTTCTGGATTGGGGGCTAGACAAAGACCTGTTGCTCCCTTTTGGTGAACAGCTTGCCCCGGTAAAAAAGGGGGAGCAGGTACTGGTCTGTCTCTACCAGGACAGCAGTGGCAGGATTGCAGCCTCTGCCCGGCTGGACCGGTTTTTGAGGCCTGCCGACGCTGCGCTGGCTGAAGGGGATGGGGTGGATCTATTCATCTATGCCTACACGGATCTGGGGGCCAAGGTGGTGGTTAATAACCGCTACGCCGGGATGCTGTTTCGCAATGAACTGTATGCCAAGCCCAAGGCAGGTGAAAAGCTGCGAGGCTATGTGAAAAAGATCCGGGACGGCGGCAAGATTGATATCACTCTGCGTAAGGGGGGCGCCCAGGAGGCGCAGACTGATCGGGATCTGGTCCTGGCTGCGCTGACCAATGCCACAGACGGATTTCTGCCCTTAAACGATAAAAGCAGCCCAGAGTCTATCTCCGCGCTGCTGAAGGTAAGTAAGAAGAGCTTTAAAAAAGCGGTGGGCGGGCTGTACCGCGAAGGGCTGATCTCCATGTCTGACGACGGTATCAGGCTGAAATCGGTGCCGTGATCTACGTTTTGACAAGGTAACATTTGAAAGACTGTTCCGATTTCAGATCAAGGATGAAATCAAGGCGGCAAGGAGGAGGCGACGCAGGCGTACCAAGCAGTACGTTGAGGAGCCGACGACGATAGCACCTTGATCTGGAATCGGAATCAAAGAAATTCCTCAAAGTAGTCCAGATCCTTGTGAAAGGTTTCCTCCAGCCGCCAGAGTGAGAACAGGGCGATCGCCATGGTCAGGCAGCCAACCATGATCGCCCCCTGCTGCAGGCCAAAATGGTTGCGAAAATACAGAAATAGCATGGTGATCGGCACGGTCATCCCCCGTACAAAGTTGGGAACCGAGGTGGCTACCGTGGCTCGCAGGTTGGTGCCGAACTGCTCCGCAGCAATGGTAACAAAGATGGCCCAGTAGCCGATACCGAACCCAAGCAGACCGCAAATTCCGTAAAATGCCTCAGCGCTGACGCCACCAGCCATAAAGTAAATCACAACTGCTGCTGCGGTGATGATCAAAAACAACAGCACAACCTTTTTACGGCTTTTGAGCAATTGGCTCAGAATACCGCTCAGCAGGTCGCCAGCCACCAGGCCCAGATAACAGTACATCACCGCATTGCCTGCTGATATTGTCCCGGTTACTCCCAGCAGTTTGGCAAACTCAGGCGAAAAGGTAATCAGCACCCCCACCACAAACCAGGAAGGCAGGCCGATCAGGATCGAGTGCAGAAAACGGCCAAAACGATCACGGCTGGTAAAGAGCGACAGGAAGTTGCCCTTGCTGACCTGCTCCTGCACCTTCATGGTGCTGAACATGCCGGATTCAACGACCCCGAAACGCAGGGCCAGCAGGCAGAGTCCTAGTATGCCGCCGATAATAAAGGCATTGCGCCAGTCAAAATTCTTGGCCACAAAGTTGGCTAAAATAGCTCCGGAAACCCCCACCGAGGCAACGATCATGGTGCCGTAGCCCCGCACGGTCTTGTGCAGCACCTCGCTGACCAGTGTAATCCCTGCACCAAGCTCGCCTGCCAAGCCAACACCGGCGATGAAGCGCAGGGTGGCATAGGCACCAATTGAATCAACAAAACCATTGGCAAAATTGGCCATTGAATAGAGGAATATTGAACCGAACATGATTTTAAGTCGCCCTTTACGGTCCCCCAACACTCCCCAGAGAATGCCACCCAACAGCATGCCAACCATCTGCATATTCAGCAAAAATACTCCCTGATCAACCAATCCCTTGCCGGACAACCCCAGTGCCTTCAGGCTGGGAACCCGTACAATGCTGAACAGCACCAGATCGTAGATATCCACAAAATAGCCCAGAGCAGCAACAATAACCGGCAGGCTAAAGATGGTGCTGAAAACTGGAATGGTGGCATCAGGCGGGTTCGTTCCGTTCATGGAGGTGCTCCTGTGTCTGGTCGTTAATTATTTTTAGGTAGTGGAGGCTGTAAAATTTTGTAACTATGCTATGGTAACTTCATACAAAATATTTGGGATGTTAACAATGTCTAAAGGAGGGAAAATGGTCGCCAAAAAAATGAATCTACTGTTGGTCTTTTTGTGCTGTTTGGTGCTGGTGCCCCTGAGTGCATGGGCTGGTGGAGTGCCTTGTGCTTCCTGGAAGGATGCCGAGATGTCTCTTCGCAAGGCATGGGCAAAGGGATATCCTACTGAAAAGATCCTCTCGATTGTGCAGGATGGGGAACCGTCAAGTTATGACAAGCTTAAGAGTACCGGCCAGACAAAAATTGATGCCCATGGTGATAAATGGGAGTTTTATGCCAAAAACAGCTATTGCAGGGTGCCGGCCAAGGTGACGGTTCGACAGTCCAGCGGCCAACGGGTTTTCAGTGTCTCGGCGATCTATCGCAAATCAGGAAAAGGTTTTGTATTTGATGATATGGGGGTAGGACAATCGTCAGCAGTAGCTCCGTCTGCTCAACAGGCACCCTCCAAGGATGAGTTTAAAAAAATGATCGCCGCTTACTGGTTGGAACTGCATCCAGAGACTAAGGTTGAAACAGTCAAAGCAACAGATGCAGAATACAAAAATGACAGCAGTACCGGTCGTTGGTGGTACAATATTGGGGCAGATATCTATATTGTTAGCGAGAATGGTGCTAGGCAGAAATGTTCCAATGACTACACAACGCTTTACAAAGGTGAAAAGGGGAAAGAGGGGGTAGATGCCAGCGGTCCGTGGAAAGTTTACTTCCTTGATGATCCCAGTTGTCGTTGATATTTCTTGAGGTTAGTAAAAAGCCCTCGGATCTTGCTGATCCGGGGGCTTATGGGGGTGTCCATAACATTGGTCTGTAAGTAAATAATAATAAATAATTATTTGTATTGCATCTAGCTTGGTACCGCCAAAAATACCGTAAAAAGCTTTAATTGAATCATATCTCGATTCTGAAATCGGTAATCTACATAGTAAGATATCTAGGGGATAGTCAAGATAAAGCTGCAGAACCAAGAGTGTTTTCCCGCCCCCATCACCCCCATCACCCCCATCACCCCCATCACCACCATCACCACCATCACCCCCATCACCCCCATCACCCCCATCACCCCCATCACCCCCATCACCCCCATCACCCCCATCACCCCCATCACCCCCATCACCCCCATCACCCCCATCACCCCCATCACCACCATCACCACCATCACCACCATCACCACCATCACCACCATCACCACCATCACCACCATCACCACCGTCACCACCGTCACCACCGTCACCACCGTCACCACCGTCACCACCGTCACCACCGTCACCACCGTCACCACCGTCACCACCGTCACCGCATATTAAACGGTCATATTTCTAACAGTCTTAAATCACAGTGAATATGTGCTTGTTTGAGTACGTTTAATGTGTGTTCTTGGAAGCTGGCGAACCGCTGTGGACACAACAATGATCATAATTAAAGGAGCTAAATTTTTTAGGAATCGGCGAGTACTAGGATGGCTATACGTGGTTTATTGCCACTTCTCAGGTCACCTGAGGTGGTTCGCCGGTTGGCAAATATTGTGGGTAATAATCGGTTAACAATATGTGGCACCTTCAAGCCAGGACTCAGTCTTTATAAGTCCGAGTCCCGTGCATATTTTGGAGGCGCGTACAGGTGTAATTTAAAGTGGTTTTGTGCAAGTTGCGCAGAGAAGGCAATGGCTGTAAGTGTTTACGAAATCAAATGTGCGGAGGAGGCATGTAAAGCCAGGGGAGGGCAGCGGGCAATGCTTAGCCTAACCGTACCGCATGATTCCGGAGAAAGTTTATCTGAAGTGTTTTTGAGGTTGAGCAAAATAAAAAAACAGATGTTTCTATTACGGTCATGGCGGAAATTGAGCAATTGCCTCGATGGGGCAATTACTGTGCTCCACATATTACACGGGAAAAACGGATGGCATCCGCACATTCATATGCTTCTGTTTTTTAAGCCAGAATCGCCTGTTCCGGAGGAGTCGGAGGTCAGTAACATTTGGTTAACGGCTATGCTTAAGCAAGGGCTAGATGTTAGTTTTGATCATTCAGCTAGTTTCAAATTGTTCGAATCTGACAATACAGTAGGCTACTATCTTTGTGGTCTAAATGATAAAAAAAATAAGGGAAGAAATATATTTGAGATCATCGCTAGTGCTATTTTAAAGAATAATTACTCAGACTTAAATCTCTTGCAAGAATATGCCTTGGCTGTAAAAGGCAGGCATAATGTTTCGTGGTCGAAAGGATTGCGCCGCCTGAGCGGGTTGCAAGAAAAAAAGGGAAATACAGAAATGAAACGTGATCTAATTGCTTCTTTGTCAGCCGCCGACTGGAAAGCAATCGATTATGCTGGATGCAAAGTGTACTTGCCTTCTGTCTATACTCAATATGGAGATGAGGCTTTTCAGGCGGAACTGTATAACATACAGGACGCATACATAAACAAAGTGGCCTTCTATAAAAAATATATAATTGATTCTATCGCCACAACCAGTAGCAGCGTTGAGAAAAAAACAGAATTAATTCCAATGGACTCCAAATTTAATAAACAGGAGCGGGAGAAACAGCTCCACAGGGAACGTCAAAAAAGATATAGAGAAAAACAGAAGCTTAAAAAAAACAGTATGATAGCTAAAGATAAGCTTGGTGATGTTACTGGAACTAAAGTTGGATGCGGACTGTCGCCTAGAATGATATCTGCCTTGGAAAAGGGATTGAATGGGTCAAGGCTTGCCCGGCAAGGTATGAAAATTTGTGAAGATGGTGGGATTACTAATAGCCATGGTGATAAGCTTTTTTCGCCGGCTTTCGTGACTGCAATTAAGGCTATTTTGGTCGGAAATCGAGCACGTATGTAAATAGTTTTAAACCGGCGTAATGTGTACTAACAGAGCTAAGTCAAGAAGGTTGCTGATAACAGAATCGGCTCCCCAGTCCACCTGCTCGGTTACTCAGCTCAACTGTCCCTCCCAGGCGCTCGGCAATGCTTCGGACAATAGCCAGCCCCAGGCCACTACCGGATTCTCTGCTTCCCAGAACCCGGTAAAATGGTTCAAAGATCCGTTCTGCCTCATCAGGTGGAATGCCGGGGCCGCTATCCACCACCATAAAAACGGTCTGACCGCTTTCCTGATAGATACTCACATCAACCGTCCCGCCCTGTGGTGTGTAGCGCAGGGCATTGTCAACGGCATTGCGCACAAGCATGCGCAACTCTTCCGGTGGTGCCATAACAGGGGTAGGTTCAAAGCGTTTGCTACCAAAATCAATCTGTTTGGACACGGCAAACGGCAGATATTCTTCCATCTCGTGCCGAACCAGCTCATCAAAACGGATAGCTTGGGCCTGTGAACTACCGTTTTGGCTCCGAGCGAGATTAAGCAATTGCTCAAGCAGCTTGGTGGTACGCCCCAGACCAGCTTTAAGCTGTAGAACACGAGCTGATGTCTCGGCTGACAAGGGCGTATGTTCAAGGTTTTCAGCCTGCACGGTCATTGCAGTGAGTGGTGAGCGTAGTTCATGGGCAGCATCGGCAATGAAACGACGCTGCTGAGCCAGCGCACCATCAATACGCTGCATCAGGCGATTGATAGCAGTTACAAACGGCTCTATTTCTGAGGGCACCTCCTGCGTAGAGATTTCAGACAGATTGCCGTCATGCCGCTGGTCCAACTGTTCTGCCAACACAACGATCGGGGTCAAAGACCGCCTGATAATCCAGGATGCGAGAAAAGCCAATGTTGGAACCAATAGCAGTATCGGCAGTAGCGTACGCAGACCACTGTCTCTCGCTATCTCATTCCGAACAGAGGTCATTTGAGCAGTAGCAAT
Source organism: Trichlorobacter lovleyi (assembly GCF_015239775.1). Taxonomy (NCBI): domain Bacteria; kingdom Pseudomonadati; phylum Thermodesulfobacteriota; class Desulfuromonadia; order Geobacterales; family Geobacteraceae; genus Trichlorobacter; species Trichlorobacter lovleyi. Next base: position 3,263,525 of record NZ_CP058409.1, on the reverse strand, counting down.
CCGCTCTCCAGTAGGCAGTGTATTTACGAAAAGACGCCAGTCTACACCCCTGCTCTTCAAGGTCAGGAATCCTTCAGGCAGATTGATCGGCAGTTTTTCAAGGCTGGTATTCTTTGCATTTGCCCCTAACTGGCAAATAATCATCTGCGCATCAGGATCGTTACGGTCAACGTTCCCGACTGGTCCTAACAGCAGATCTGATGCTTTGCCTGAACGTTCCACAAGCAGTGAGACCTGACGGAGTTGCTCATCCTGTAGTTCCTGAGCTTCTCGAAAGGCAAGAACAAAAGAAACACCCCCTGCTGCCAGACTACTGACAATGGTTACCCCGGCGATCCAGTACAACAGCCTGCGCTGCAGAGATCTGTTTATTGGTTGCGGTCTACCATCCATCCTATTCCTCGCACATTTCGGATAACGTCACTTCCCAGTTTTTTTCTGACAGCGTGAATAAGAAATTCAACTGCGTTGCTTTCCACCTCTTCATTCCAGCCGTAGATGCGAGTTTCCAGTTCATCACGGGACAGGATGGTGCCGGGTCGTAGTAATAATGCTTGCAGCAAGGAAAACTCCCGAGCGCTCAGACGACAGCGTCGTTCGCCATAGGTTGCTTCTTTGGTGGTTGGATCAAGGGTCAGCAGGCCGTTACTCAGCAAGGGGCTGCCGCTGCCGGCCTTGCGCCGGACAACAGCCCGCATTCTGGCCAGCAACTCACCAACGGCAAACGGCTTGACCAGATAATCGTCGGCACCGAAGTCGAGACCGCGAATCCGGTCTTCGACAGCATCTCGGGCCGTGACAATCAATACCGGCGTGGCACTACCGTCCGCCCGCATCCGCTGCAACACCAGCAAGCCGTCCTGTTTAGGCAACCCCAGATCCAGTACGACCAGTTCATACTCGCCGGTCTCCAGGGAGTCAGAGGCTGAGATGCCATCCTGCACCCAGTCCACCGCATAGGCGGCATCCTTCAGCGCCTGAGATACGGCCTCACCAATCATCAGGTCATCTTCAATCAAGAGGATACGCATAAAATCATCCCTGTGCCCTTGCCGTAAGCTTTGCATCTGTTTGCCGGGCAAGCAGTATGAACAGTGCCACGCCGCAAAATAATGCCCCTGTCAGAAAGGTTGCCGGAGCGCCGATCTTCTGCCACACCAAGCCGGCCACTGCGCTGGCAACCAGCATGGCAATGCCGCTTACCAGATTAAAAAAGCCATATGCGGTGCCATACAGATCAGGCGGGGCCGTGTCTGCGACCATGGTAGCGAGCAATCCCTGGGTTATCCCCATATGCATGCCCCAGAATGCAACGCCGGTTAGCACAAAGCCCCAATGGGCGTCAAGGGCCAGGATGATGTCTGCGGCAATCAGGACGAGCAGACCGATTCCCAGCAGCTTTGCGTGACTCATGCGATCAGAAAGCCGTCCACACGGATAGGCGGAGACCGCATAGACCAGGTTCATCGCCACCATGACCAGCGGGGTAAAGGCCAGCGGCATGCCGGTCTGGCTTGCACGTAGGACCAGAAAGGCTTCGCTGAAACGCGCCAGGGTAAAGATTGCACCAATAACGACTACCCACCAGTAACGCTTGCTTAAACGCCGCAGGTTTTCTTTTTTGATCGGGTTGCTGCGTTTGTCGGGTGCAGTGCCGCCGTGCGGCTCACGCAGGCCGAACACCAGCAGTCCAACCGCAAGGCATCCCGGAATCACGGCAACCCAGAATACCGCCCTGAAGTTGTTGTTCCAGGCCAGCATCAGAGCAACTGCCGTAAGCGGCCCGAGAAAGGCGCCAACCGTGTCAAGGGACTGCCGCAGACCAAAGGCAGCGCCACGCAGCGAGGCCGGTGTCATGTCGGCCACTAGTGCGTCACGCGGGGCACCTCGAATCCCTTTGCCGATCCGGTCGAAGAAACGGGCTGCCAGAACAACCGTCAGCGATGGCGCTAGAGCGAAAAACGGCTTGGTGATGGTACCCAAGGCATAGCCCAGTACAGCGAGCAGTTTGCGTCTGCCAAGCCAGTCGCTCACGACACCGGAAAATATCTTGACGATCAGGGCGGTCGATTCGGCGACTCCTTCAACAAGGCCGATGGAGAAGGCTCCCGCACCAAGTACCTGGGCCATGAACAACGGCAGCAGGCTGTGAATCATCTCGGAAGAGATGTCCATCAGCATACTGACAAAACCAAGGATCCAGACGCCGGCTGGCAGTCGGGAAACCGGTCTGTTCTGCTGGTCATGGGGCATCAAGGTGACCTCATTGCTGTAATGCGCAACAGCTGTTTGTTTCGCTTTCCTGGTCAGGCAGCAGAAACGCAGCCAATGCCAGAGCGCTCAACCATACTATACCCCATGCCCAGAGAATATCACTCAGGAAATGGCCCCCTTGGGCAAGCCTGGCATAGCTCATCAACAGACCAAATGTCATGCCACCAAACAGCCAGCGTTGTGCTACACGCGGTTTACGTCTGCGATAGATGAAATAGGGGGCTGCCAGATAAAAGGCTGCCGAGCCGTGGCCGCAGGGAAAGGAGCGTCCATCGCCGTTGATTCTAGGTTGCCAGGGTTGCATAAAGGCCTTTGTGCCGCCAAACTGGACCAGTTCACGTGGACGAGGCCGCCCCCAATGGTCTTTGAAGGTGGCATTGACCAGCAGCCCCGGACCCAATGCCAGCAGCAGTACCAGAAAGGCCCCCTGCCGCCGCCAAACACGCCAGTCTGGTCTGTAATAGCTGTAGCAGGCTGCAAAGAGACCGAAAATTGCAACAGCCAGGGCAGGATAACGGTCAAGGCGGTAGAGCAGCTTCCAGGGGAACTGTTCTCCTGTCGGCCAACCTCCAGACCGGTAAAAGTGGGAGGCAACCGTCAGGTCGGCGCCGGTTGCGGCGATCAGGGCTGTCCCAGCCACCAGCACTGCCAGGACAAGCCAGACCTCCCGCCATACCCGTGAATGGTTCAATGTTGTTTCTCTGCTGCCCGTTGCGGTAAGGCAAACAGGCTGATCAGAATGAACGCCAGCAGCACGGCTGAGGCTGAATAGCGGCTGAGCGCCAGTCCACCGGCACTGACCGGCTTGTCCAACAGATCACCAACCACAGCCCCCAGCGGGCGGGTCAGGATAAAGGCGGCCCAGAATAAGGTGGTGCGTGAGATACTGGTCCAGTAGTAGGCTGCCACGATGACAACCAGCAGCATGCCGAAGACCAGAGCGCCCTTGGTATAGCCCAACCCGGCGCTGTCTGCTGTCCAGTCACCCAGGGCCGTGCCCAGGGTCTGTGAGAACATGATGGTGACCCAGTAGAACAGCTCAGCTTTTTTAGTGTATATCGTATCCACCGAGATCGAACCCATGCTGCGGTGCCAGACAAAGAGCGAGCCAAGCAACAGCAGGAACAGTAGTGAACTGCCGCCGGCGTAGCCGATCCCCAGGGAGCGGTCGGCAAAATCAGCTAGGGTGGTGCCGACCGTGGTGGTGGCAATGATGGTGCTCCAGTATAAAAGCGGCTGATAGCGTTTGGCCGAGACCTGGGCGGTGACGGCAACGGCAAACAGTACGGCAAAGATGCCGGTACTGAGCAGGTAACCCAGCTGCATCGACATGGAAACAGCATCCCCACCGGTCTCTCCCAGAGTGGTTGCCGCTATCTTTATAAGCCAAAAGACCAGCGCGACTGCCGGTACCTTGATGAGTTGTTCCTCCGCTTTTACGTTTATCATCGTGTTGCTCCTTATACCATTTTCGGGCCGGTGAGGCGCCGTCGCAACGCTGTGCGACTCCTGTATATGAAAAAGGTTTTGCTGTCTTTCGTCCCTGTCTAGCGTTGACCTTTGGTTTTTTCAGCAGCCTTGGCTGCCGGACTTTCCGTTGCTTCTTCTGATGCACTGTAGCCAGGTGAGTTCATCAGCATTGCCTGCTTTGAGATGGTAACGCTGTCAGCTTTAGCTTTTGCAGCCGTAGCTGCTTTGGCAGTCTGTGCGGTTTCCTGTGTTTGCTCAGGTTGTGCCTGCTGTGTCTGCTGAGCCTGGGTTGCTGCGGTGTTATTTGCTACTGGTTGGATGGTCATTGGTTTCACCTCCTTTATAAGGTGTTATGTTGAAGCTGCGGCGGCGCCTCACCGGTCCGATCCGCCCTGCGTCTCGTGTGGGTGCTACTGAGTTAAAACGTTTTCTCCCTGTGCTGTTGTCACCGGTTCCAGGTCACGGCGGGTAGCACTCAGATAGATCACCAGTCCAGCGATGGCTGCCAGAAACAGGCCGCTAGTGGCCACGGTTCCCAGCCCCAGCCCACCATCGGGAGGGCTTTGCGCCAACAGATCACCGCAGGAGGCGCCCAGCGGACGGGTCAGGATGTAGGCGGCCCAGAAGCAGGTGATGGCGTTCCCTTTTAACAGATAGAAGACTGCCGTGACCGCTACGATCAGGGCCCCGAACAGCAAGGCGGAGTGGGCGTATCCAAGTTTCAGGCCTTCAGCGGTCAGGTCACCAGCTGCAGTACCCAAGGCAAAGGTAAACAGGATCGCTGCCCAGTAGAACAGCTCTCGCCGGACCGTAAAGATCGAATGGATCGAGAGGGTCTTCTCAAAGGCGTACCAGACGATAAACGTGGTCAGCAACGCTACACTGAAAACAGCGGTGGTGGTTCCCAGTGATACCCCCAGGTTATCCACAAGGTTGTCCGTCACCAGGGTGCCGACGATGCTGATCAGCACTACGGTGATCCAATAGAGCCAGGGGATGTAGGCCTTGGCCCGCACTTGCAGCACCATGAAGACAGCAAGCAGTAGCGCCATGACCGCTGAAGTGCCGGTCAGCCCAAAATGCAGGTTGAAGTTCAGAAAGTCGGCTGCGGTTTCTCCGACTGTGGTGGCAAGTATTTTGATAATCCAGAAGAAGATAGTAACTTCCGGCACTTTATTCCAAAGCTGACGCATGGTTGTCTCGGTTGCTGTTGGCATCTCTATTCTCCTTTCAAGTGATGGTTATTCAGCTATCCAGCCACGCCGTATCAGCGGCCCGGTCAGGTTGTGATACACTGTCTGCAACGGCTGATAGCAGTAGAACAGGAGTAACGGTGCAGCACGGCGCAGCGTCCAGGAGCTGATTTCGGCAGTTACTACAGCACCCAGCATATCCAGCGGAAAATGGACACCCAGATAGACACGCGACCAGGCCACCGGCAGTCCCAACAGGGCCAGCAGCATGCCCAGATAACGAAAACTCCTATGATAGCAAAGGCTGAAGGCCACCGACCACAGCAGGGTCAAATGATCACTGGGAAATGATGAATCAGGGGCATGCAGCAGGTAGGTGTGTCCCAGACCGAGCATGAACGGCCGCGGATGCTGCCAGACCAGAGCGATCATCTGATTGAGCGCCAGCGCGCCAAGCCCGGCTGCTGTAGCCTCCAGCATACTATGGCGATGCTGTTCCGTACCCCAGAGCCAGCCAACGGTTAAGAACAGCGGCACCAACCAGATGACCCCTTCGGCCAGACCTTTGGCAAGGGCCAGAGTCAACGGATCGGGGTGTGCCGGCGCATTTATCAGCAGAAAGAGCTGGAGGTTCAGGCTTTCCATGGCGTTTCCCGGCTTAAACCCTGCTCTGTTGAAACTGACGTGACAGGTAGCGTGCAGCAGTCCCGACAGCGGCAAGAACAGTAATCAGCAGTGCGGTTTTGGTAAGTGTTTTCATGGTTGTTGTTCCTTGGTGAGATGATCTGGTGACACCGTAGCAAGCAATACTTAGCTGAAACTTAGGAAATAAAAAAACAGCCGGGAGATTGCTCCCGGCTGTTGCCTACTTCAGCTAGTCCTCTTTGTCCTGGGCATCGTCATGGTCGGCCTTGTCCTGAGCCGATGCCAGTATGGTCCCCTTGACCGCATCGACAGCAACATCATAGCTGGTATTTCCAGCTACCACCTCGACATCAAAGACCCAGCCCTGTTTGCCATGTTCAAGCTCGGCCCGCACTGCCTGGCCGTGAACCTGCTGCTCTGCTGTCTGCACCGCCTGAGTCAGGGAGATAGCGGCATGACGGGTGATCAGCGCGTCGTTTTCCTGTGGTTTGGCAGCATAGGCTCCCAGCACACCGGCGACAGAAAGTGCAGCACATGTAACGCCAATCTTTACGAGTTTTTTCATAGATGTTTCCTCCTGTTATGATTTGTGCAGCAGTGCTGCATGGTCAAAACGTAACAGAGGAAACTTAGGGGAAAATGAGGAAGTTTTTTTGTCGTGACTACAAAATGCGATAAATATGAAAGAAATTACTGGTGTCTTTGTGAATGCTCTGGCGGTGAGGGATGACATTACCTCACTGATGGATTCTGATCTACGCTATTTTACAAACAAACGGCAAGAGCTTTGAAGCATTTTACCGGAACAGATCCGATCTTGATCTTCAGCAGCTTTGGGTCCGTCTGCTGGTTCTTGTGCACCGGGCAGGTGTGTACCCCCATGGGATTCAGGCTGAACTGACGCAGCTCCAAGAAACGTTGGATTTGTATCGTACCGGTCGGCAGAGGTATGTTATCGGCTAGTATTTAGGTTGCGATATTGACTCAAGCTGAACGACTGTCCCGATGACACATCCGTTTCTCTTCTATGTGGTAAGCCCCAAAAGCAATTGTTTTGCGCCTACCGTCAAATCGGTAATCATACCGCCATAACTTCCCACCTGATACCGTAACCAAAAGATACATGCCGTAGCCATCTTGTAATTTATAGTTTTGGTCTTTGGGTTTTGCTTTGCTTATTTGGATATCGGAGAGTGGTGCGATTCGTTTAGGCATGCTGCCTCACCTCGTTTTGGCGGTATTTTGGCGGTATTTTAATGACTCCTTTTGGCGGTATGGGAGATATGCCGTAAAAAATACCGCCAAAAGTCGTGGATTTGAGCATACCAGTGAGGACTGTACAGGACAAGTGCAAATAAAAAAGCCCTGATTTCTCAGGGCTTTGTGGACTAGTTTGGACTAGTCAGGATTGTTGAATGGCGGAGGGGGTGAGATTCGAACTCACGGACACTTGCGCGTCGCCGGTTTTCAAGACCGGTGCCTTAAACCACTCGGCAACCCCTCCGTGGAAGAGGTAAGCTTTCTAGCATACTTTGGGGCAGAAGCTCAAGCCCCTATTTGGTGATTTTTTCCATACCACCCATATACGGGCGCAATGCGGCCGGGATAACAATTGAGCCATCGGCCTGCTGGTAGTTTTCTAGAATAGCCACCAACGTCCGTCCTACAGCCAGACCGGAGCCGTTCAGGGTGTGGACATATTCCGGCTTGCTCTTTTCATCTTCCCGGAAGCGGATACCGGCCCGGCGGGCCTGGAAATCTCCAAAGCTGCTGCAGGATGAGATCTCACGGTAGGTATTTTGGCTGGGTAGCCAGACCTCAAGGTCATAGGTCTTGCAAGCGGAAAAGCCGATGTCGCCGGAGCAGAGCGCCATGACCCGGTAGGGCAGTTCAAGCAGTTGCAGTACCTTTTCAGCATGGCCGGTCAGTTTCTCCAGTTCTGCCTGGGATTCATCCGGGTGAACAAATTTCACCAGTTCCACCTTGTTAAACTGGTGCTGGCGGATCAGGCCACGGGTATCTTTGCCGTAGGATCCGGCCTCACGCCGGAAGCAGGGGGTGTAGGCGGTGTAGCAGATCGGCAGGTCTGATTTTTTCAGGATTTCATCACGGTGAATATTGGTGACCGGCACCTCAGCGGTGGGGATCAGGAAAAATTCCGGGTCCACCAGGCGGAACAGGTCTTCTTCAAATTTGGGCAGTTGGCCGGTGCCGGTCATGCTGGCCCGGTTGACCATGAAGGGGGGCAGCACCTCGGTGTAGCCATGCTCGGTGGTGTGCAGGTCAAGCATGAAGCTGATCAGGGCCCGCTCCAGCCGCGCGCCGGCCCCTTTGGAGAGGCAGAAGCGGGCGCCGGTGATCTTGGCAGCGCGTTCAAAGTCAAGGATATCCAGATCTTCTGCCAGATCCCAGTGCGGTTTCGGTTCAAATGCCATGTTGGGGAGGGTGCCCCAGCTACGCACAACCACGTTTTCATCTTCTGATCTGCCTACCGGAGTGGTGGGATGGGGCAGGTTGGGGATGGTCATCAGCAGGGCGCCAAACTCTTCCTCAACCGTCTTCAGTTCATCGTCAAAGCCCTTGATCTTGGTTGAGACCACTTTCATCTCGGCGATCTTGTCTTTGACCGTGCTCTTGTCCTTCACTTTGGCAATCTCTTCGGAGACACTGTTCTTCAGCGCCTTGAGGGTCTCGCTCTCGGTCAGCAGTTTGCGGCGTTGTTCGTCCAGTTCACGAAAACGAGCCAGGGAGATGTTTCCGCCGCGTGTAGCGAGGGCGGCCTCGGCCTGGTCAAGATTTTCACGGATAAATTTCATGTCAAGCATGGGAAATTCCTTTGGTTCTTTCAATATGAAGGTGTACTATCTAGCACTTATGAACCGCTACCGTCAACGCAAAACAGGTCTTAAATACCAACTCAGGATGCTATTCTACTCACTTCTACTGCTGCTGCCGACGGTTCTTTCGGCAACTGCTGCTGAAGTTGTGATCCAGGCTACCGGTGATGTGATGCTGGGCGGCCGCTGGGAACAGCAGATGGCGCAGGATGGCTATTATCACCCCTTTGCCCGCATTGCGCCGGAGTTGAAAAAGGGGGATATCACGCTGGTTAACCTTGAGGCACCGTTAACCAGCCGCGGCAAAGAGTTTACTGATAAGAAGTATCGCTTTCGGGTTAAACCATCAGCAATAGCAGCCCTCAAGAAGGCTGGCATTACCACGGTGACTCTGGCCAATAACCACAGCATGGACTACGGTCCGCAGGGGTTGCTGGATACCCTGCAGCAACTGGATAAGGCCGGTATTAGCCATGTGGGTGGTGGTGAAAACCTGGCAGCAGCCCGCAAAGCGGTGGTCTACGACATCGGTGGCACCAAGGTGGCTCTGCTGGGCTACTCCCTGACCCTGCCGCAGGAGTTCTGGGCCGGTGAAAAACGGGTCGGCACGGCTCCGCTTATGGAGAAGATGGTTAAGGATGATATTGTGGCAGCCCGTAAACAGGCGCCGATCGTGATTGTAACCGCACATTGGGGCGAAGAGGGCAAGATCCGGCTGCGGGAATATCAGCCTCGTCTGGCCCGGATGATGATCGATGCCGGGGCTGATGCGGTGATCGGTCACCATCCCCATATTCTGCAGGGGATTGAACGCTACAAGCGGGGGATTATCTGCTACAGCCTGGGGAACTTCGCCTTTGCCCATAAAAGCCGGATCGCCGACCGGACCCTGCTGGTCCGGCTGCACTTTGATGGCGACAAACGGACCGCAGAGCTGGTGCCGGTCAATATCCTGCATAAAGAGGTCGGTTTTCAGGCTACCCCGCTGTCCGGCAAGCGGGCAGATGAGCTGGTGGCGCGGGTGAAAAAGCTGCCGCCCGCCAAGCTGGCCGCACGAAAAGAAGGCGAACGCTGGTTCGTTGGTTTTTAATACAACAGGTAGCTCTTCCGCAGTTTCCTGAACGCCTCAATCCCCTGCTGCCAGCGGGCCGTCACCTGATCCGGTCTTGCCGATTCCGTTGTCAGCATCTTCCAGGCCGCATTATCTCCCAGCATGCCGCGAAAACCTCCTGCAATCCGGTACTGCTTCGGGTGGGCGCGGTAGATCGCCTGGGCCAGGTAGAGCCCTGCCAGCGTCAGGTTGGCTGTCTTCAGGTCGGTGATGGTAACCTCAATACCGTGGCAGAGTTTACCCCGGTAGGGGTGTCCGGGGGCGGTGGGGGTGAAGCTGGCGACGCTGAATTTCAGCCCTGCCAGGCTTGGCAGGTTTTTCAGGACGGCTGCCGGATCAAGCCAGGGGGCCCCATACTGGTGGAACGGCTTGTCGGTCCCCCTGGCCACCGAGAGGTTGGTGGCCTCCAACGGGCCAAAACCGGGATAGAGCAGGGCAGCCACCGGGTCTTTCATGTTGGGGGAGGGGTTGATCCAGGGAAGATTGGTATCCTGCCAGAGTAGCTCCCGTTTCCAGCCCTCCATGGAGACCACCTGCAGATTCGCATTGATCTTTGCCTCTGCGTTGATCAGCCGGGCCAGTTCGCCAATGGTCAGACCGTGGCGGGTCGGGATTGGGTGGGCCACCGTCAGGGAGCGGCAGCCGGTCTTGTCCGCAGCAATTCTGCGGGAGATCTCGTCGGCATCAGGCACGGCACCTTCAACTGCCATACCGCCCAGCGGGTTGGGGCGATCCAGCACCACCAGCGGAATCCCCTGCTGTTTGGCCGCCAACAGGGCGTGGTGCAGGGTGCCGATGTAGGTATAGAAACGGGTGCCGATCCCCTGGATATCAAAGACCAGCGTCTGGATGCCGGTCATCATCTCCGGTGTGGGGCGGCAGCTTGCGCCGTAGAGCGAGTAGACCGGCAGGCCGGTGCGTGTGTCGCGGCCAGAGGAAAGTTTTACGTCTGAATCGCCCCTGATGCCGTGCTCCGGAGAAAAAAGCGCCACCAGTTGGACACCTGGGGCCGCGGCCAGCAGGTCAATGCTGCTGGTGCCGTTGATTGAACGTCCGCTGTTGTTGGTGATCAGGCCGACCCGTTTGCCCTGCAGCAGGTCAAAGTTGCGGCGGGCCAGGATGTCGATACCGGGGATGACCTCGGCACGGGAATCCGCAGCAGACAGCACCATCGCCAGGCAGAGCAGAATCAGCAGGCGGGCCATGCCACCTCCTCCATGCCGATCTCTTCCTGCAGGGCACGAATCAACCCTTCCAGTTCTTCCTCCCGCCCTTCCGGGGCGATCATCCTGACGATGCCTTTGGCATTATCCATGGTACTGACCGTGCAGAGCCCTTCGTAGGATTCGGTGATAAAGGTCAGGTAGGCGTGCTGACTGCGGTCAACCCGGAAAAAACGTGTTGTCATGCCGTCACCTCAGCACCCTGCAGCGCCACCGGCAGGGTGCGGCCTGCAATCATTCCCATGGCAAGCTGACAGACAGGCGCATCGGTAATCCGGGCCCTGGCCTCGGCCAGGCTGATGCAGGGGATGCGGTTTTGCGCGAGCAGCTCCAGCAGGCGGCTGAAGGAGCTGCGGATCACGCCCCCCTCCAGTTCGGTGTGAATGGTCAGGACGTTCAGGCCGGGCTGTAACTGCTGCAGGTAGTAGTCAGGCAGGTCATCCGGGGTCAGGCCGTCGCGGCCCAGCAGTTCATCGGCCGTCGGCAGCGTGGTGGGGATCTGCAGGGTGGAGAAACGCTGACCGTTCATCACCGGATAAAAGGGATGGCTGCCCCGGCAGTCGCTGCAATAGGACAGCTCCATCTGGTCCTGCAGGGCCAGCGAGTCCGGCGAGACGGTCCAGCCAGGCGCTGCCGTGGTGGTGGTCAATCGATCAAAGACCTGCTTGAACCCTTTGGCCGCCTGGCCCAGTTCGGATTTGACAAAGCCAAGATCACCCTTGAGCAGAAAATCATGCCAGTTGGTATGATCCCAGGCATGAATCCCCACCTCATGTCCCTGTTGTTCTGTCTGACGCATGATCCCGGCGCATTTCTGGTGGATTACCGGTCCCGGCAGCAGCACACCATAGAGCATGGTCTTGAGGCCGTAGGCTGATGGGGCGCCGGAACGCAGCGCCTTCTGAAGAAATCCCTTGTGGGTAAAGATGCGGCGCAGGGCCCGGCCGGTGTGGTCCGGTCCCAGACAGAAATAAAAGGTGCCTTTGGCATTGTGGCGGGCCAGCAGCTCAAGCAGCACCGGCACGCCGTCACGGGTGCCGACATAGGTATCAACATCAATCTTCAGCGCAACGATACGCTCATCCATGAACAGTGTTTCCTTGTCGTGTCAGAAATGGGGATAACTCTAGCAGATTTTTCAGCCAAGAGCATTGCCTGATTGCACCGCGTGTATCTTGATGCCCCTTTGACCTGATCAGGGCCGATTTTGACGCCTGTTTGATCTCTGATTTTCTATCGTACAAGCATGAAGCAAGATCGATAGGCCGGAGGCGGATCATGAAGGCGTACCAGTTTAACGAGGATACCGGGCTGTACGAAGGTGAAATCTTTGCAGACAGTGCTACACTTGCCTATGTGGGTGGTGTCACCACTGTTGCTCCGCCGGAGTATGGCGCCGGTCAGGTTCCGGTGTTCGACAGCATGGCCCAGCGTTGGGAACTGTTGCCGACAGCATTGGCCCGTCAACTGTTGCTGGGGAGAGGGTAATGAGTCAGTTACTGGTTGAGCTGGTGCAGGTAGCGTTCCTGCTGCTGATCCTGCTGGCGTTGATCAAGCCGCTGGGCAGCTTTATGGCCAGGGTCTACCAAGGGGAACGTACCTTTCTGACACCATTGGTAGCACCGGTTGAAAACCTGCTGTACCGGATCAGCGGGGTGCGGCAGGATGAGGAAATGGGTTGGCAGCGTTATGCCTGGTCCATGCTGCTGTTTAATCTGGTGTTGTTTGCCGGGCTGTTTGTCCTGCTGCTGACCCAGCACCTGCTGCCGTTGAATCCGCAGAAGCTGCCCCCCTTTACCTGGCAACTGGCGCTTAACACGGCGGTGAGTTTTACCACCAATACCAACTGGCAGAACTATTCCGGCGAACAGGCTGCCAGCTATCTGACCCAGATGGCGGGATTTGGTCTGCATAACTTTGTCTCCGCTGCCACCGGTATGGCGATCGTGATCGCCCTGATCCGGGGTTTCAGCCGCCGCAGGAGTGCTGCCATCGGCAACTTCTGGGTGGATTTGACCCGTGGCACCCTCTATATTCTGCTGCCGCTCTCGTTGGTGGCTGCCATTCTGCTGGTCTCACAGGGAGTGATTCAGAACCTCTCACCGCATAGGACTGTTCCGTTATTGCAGGCTTCCCGGTACAGTCAGCAGGAACCGACTGCCGTGCGTCTCCCAATGGGGCCCGTAGCTTCCCAAGAGTCAATCAAGCTTATTGGCACCAACGGCGGCGGCTTTTTCAACGCCAACTCGTCTCACCCCTTTGAGAATCCCACCCCCCTGTCCAACGGCCTGGAGATCCTGCTGATCCTTTTGATACCTGCCTCATTAACCTATACCTTTGGCGTGATGGTTGGTAATACCCGCCAGGGGTGGGCCCTGCTGGGGGTTATGACCTTCCTGCTGCTGCTCTGTTTCAGTGTGCTGCAGGGTGCCGAGCAGTCAGGCAACCCGTTGATTGCAAAGCTTGGCGTTGTGGGTGGCAACATGGAAGGCAAGGAGCTGCGTTTCGGCATGGTTGCCAGCAACCTGTTTACCGTGACCACCACTGCCACCTCATGCGGCGCGGTCAACAGCATGCATGACTCACTGACCCCGATCGGCGGCCTGATCCCGCTTTCGTTGATCCTGCTGGGCGAAATCGTCTTTGGCGGGGTCGGCTCCGGGCTCTATACCATGCTGGCCTTTGCCATCATTGCAGTCTTTGTTTCCGGCCTGATGATCGGTCGCACCCCGGAGTACCTGGGCAAGAAGATCGAGCTGCAGGAGATGTGGCTGTCGATCATCACCATCCTGGCTGCCGGTGTGATGGTGTTGATCCTGTCCGGCATCGCCATGATCACGCCAGCCGCTGTGGCATCCATGGCCAATCCCGGTGCCCATGGCTTGTCAGAGGTGCTGTATGCCTTTGCCTCCATGGCCAACAACAACGGCAGTGCCTTTGCCGGGTTGGATGGTAACGTGCCGTTCTACAACCTGCTGGGTGGGCTGGCTATGCTGTTGGGCCGTTATCTGCCGGCTGTTGCAATCCTGGCTATGGCCGGTTCACTGGCAGAAAAGAAATATATCCCCCCCAGTCTGGGTACCCTGCCCACCGACAAGCCGGCGTTTGCCTTCTGGCTGACCCTGGTCATCCTGATTGTCGGAGCCCTGACCTTCTTCCCGGCCCTGGCCTTGGGGCCGATTGTGGAACAGCTGGCCATGCTGGGATAACCCCCCTTAGTTCCCCCTTGTCAGGGGGGAACGAAAGCCCTCCCCTGATAAGGGGAGCGGGGAGGGGTTAAAACAAGGAGATACAACAGATGTCCAAACATAGCCAACAGCCGACATCGGCCTTTGATACAGCCCTGCTGCAGTCAGCCCTGCTGGAGTCCCTGAAAAAACTTGATCCCCGCCAGCTCTGGCGTAACCCGGTCATGCTGTGCGTGGAGATCGCCGGCGTTATTACCCTGATCACCTTTGGACGGTCGCTCTCCAGCCTCACTGCAGAACCGGCCTGGTTTGCCGGCACGGTCTCGGCTTGGCTCTGGCTGACCGTGCTCTTCTCCACCTTTGCCGAGTCGCTGGCAGAAGGGCGGGGTAAGGCCAGGGCTGCTTCCCTGCGCAAAAGCCGTATTGACGTAACCGCAAAGCTGCTCGCCACGCCTGAGTTTACCAGCACCTTCTGCTCGGTCGGTGCCAGCCGGCTTCGCAAAGGAGACTGCATCCTGGTGGAGGCGGGTGAGATGATCGCCGGTGATGGCGATGTGGTGGCAGGGGCGGCCCTGGTGAATGAATCCGCCGTAACCGGTGAATCAGCCCCGGTGATCCGGGAATCAGGCGGTGACCGCAGTGCCGTGACCGGCGGCACCACGGTGATTGCCAACAGTATCATCGTGCGGATCACCGCCAACCCGGGCGAGACCTTTCTGGACCGGATGATCGGTCTGATTGAAGGGGCCAAGCGGCGCAAGACCCCCAACGAGGTGGCACTGGAGGTGCTGCTGATCTCCCTGACCGTGGTCTTTCTGCTGGTCTGCGCCAATATCGCACCGCTCTCGATTTACAGCGTCAAGGCAGCCGGTCAGGGCACGCCGGTCTCTCTGACCATTCTGGCAGCCCTGTTTGTCTGTCTGGCCCCCACCACCATCGCAGCGCTGCTGCCCGCCATCGGTATTGCCGGTATGGACCGCCTGTTCCAGAAGAACGTGATCGCCCTGTCCGGGCGGGCCATTGAGGCGGCCGGTGATGTGAATGTGCTGTTGTTGGACAAGACCGGCACGATTACCCACGGCAACCGCGAGGCAGTGGCCTTTATAGCGGTGGATGGCCATTCCGAACAGGAACTGGCCGAGGCTGCCCTGATGGCCTCACTGGCGGATGAAACCCCGGAGGGACGCAGCGTGGTTGCCCTGGCCCGCAGCGGCTATGGCCTGACGAATGGCAGCCTGCTGTCTGGTGCAGAGGTGATCGACTTCAGTGCCGATACCCGGCTTTCCGGCATCAATCTGCAGGGGCACCAGTACCGCAAGGGGGCTGCTGACTCACTGATCGTCTTTGCGAAGCAACAGGGGGCGACCCACGTCCCGCCTGAGCTGGGCGATGTGGTGGACAAGATTGCCCGGGCCGGCGCCACCCCGCTGGTGGTCAGCAAGGACGATCAGATCCTGGGGGTGATCAACCTGAAGGATATCGTCAAGTCCGGTATTCAGGAACGCTTTCTGCAACTGCGCAGTATGGGGATCAAGACCATCATGATCACCGGCGACAATCCGTTGACCGCCGCAGCCATAGCTGCCGAGGCCCAGGTTGATGACTTCCTGGCCCAGGCCCGGCCGGAGGATAAGCTGCGCCTGATCAAGGATAATCAGGAGGCAGGTTTCATGGTGGCCATGACCGGCGATGGCACCAACGATGCCCCGGCCCTGGCCCAGGCCGATGTGGCGGTGGCCATGAACACCGGCACCCAGCCGGCCCGGGAGGCAGCCAATATCATCGACCTGGACTCCAACCCCACCAAGTTGCTGGATATTGTGGAGGTGGGCAAGCAGATCCTGATGACCCGTGGTAACCTGACCACCTTCAGTATCTCCAACGACATTGCCAAGTATTTTGCCATCATCCCGGCCATGCTGATCTCAATCTACCCCCAGCTTGGCAGGCTGAACGTAATGGGGTTGGCCAGTCCCCACAGTGCCATCCTTTCAGCCGTTATCTTCAATGCCCTGATTATCCCGCTGCTGGTGCCGCTGGCCCTGAAAGGGACGAAATTCCGGGCCATGCCTGCTGAAAAGCTGTTGATCCATAACCTGCTGATCTACGGGCTGGGTGGTATCATTGCACCGTTTGCGGGGATCAAGCTGGTCGACCTCTGCATCGCACTGCTTGTCTAGGGAGAACAGCCATGAAAGATATAAAACCGGCAATCCTGCTCTTTGTTCTGTTTAGTGTCATCTGCGGTGGCATCTATCCGGCCCTGGTGACCGGTCTTGCCCACGCCCTGTTCCCCGGCCAGGCCAACGGCAGCCTGATCAACGACAAAGACGGCCGGATAATCGGCTCCAGCCTGATCGGTCAGCCGTTCACTGAACCCCGCTATCTCTGGCCGCGTCCCTCGGCCACGGCAGTGTTCAGCTACAACCCGGCTGCCTCCGGTGGTTCCAATAGCGGACCAACCAACCCGGATTATCTGAAAATCGTGGCAGAACGGGTCAAGGTCCTGCGAGAGAGCGGCATCACCGGCCCGATCCCGGCTGAACTGGTGCAGGCCTCGGCCAGCGGGCTTGATCCGCATCTTTCACCCGCGGCAGCCAAGCTGCAGGTGCCGCGGATTGCCAAGGCTCGTGGTATCCCTGAAACAGCGGTGCAGAAGCTGATCAATGAGCATACTGAAGGTCCTCAGCTGGGAATTCTGGGAGGGGCACGGGTAAATCTGCTTGCGGTTAATCTGAAACTGGATACTCTTGGACAATGACCAACCCTGTCAATGACATACGCCCCACACCGGAGGCGATGCTGAAGCTGGCCCAGGCTGAGGAGGCCCAATCCGGGCAGGGCAGACTGAAGGTGTTTCTGGGCTATGCCGCCGGGGTGGGCAAGACCTATGCCATGCTGGAGGCGGCGCGGGAGCGCAAGCGGGACGGCCGTGATCTGGTGGTGGGGTATGTGGAATCCCACGGCCGCAGCGAGACCGATGCGCTGCTGGAGGGGCTGGAGCTGGTCCCCCGCCGGGAGCTGCCCTATGCCGGTGTGTTGCTGCCGGAGATGGACCTGGATGCCATCCTGGCCCGCAAACCACAGATTGTGCTGGTGGATGAGCTGGCCCACAGCAACGTGCCGGGTTCGCGGCATGAAAAGCGCTGGCAGGATCTGGAGGAACTGCTGGCCGCCGGGATTGATGTCTATACCACGGTCAATATCCAGCATTTTGAGAGTCTGAACGACGTGGTGGCCCAGATCACCGGCATTACGGTGCGGGAGACCGTACCGGACCGGCTGCTGGATATTGCCTTTGAGATCAAACTGGTTGATATCTCGCCGGAAGACCTGTTGCAACGGCTGCACGAGGGCAAGGTCTATATCCCGGATCAGGCTGCCAAGGCGATTGAGAAGTTTTTCCGGCCCGGGAATCTGATGGCGCTGCGGGAGCTCTCCCTGCGCCGTACCGCTGCCCGGGTGGATGACCAGATGCGGGCCTATATGGAGCGCCAGTCGATTGCCGGCCCCTGGCCAACGGCAGAACGGCTGCTGGTCTGTGTCAGCGGCAGCCCGTTCAGCGAACAGTTGATCCGGGCCACCCGACGGTTGGCCGAGGAGCTGAAGGCCCCCTGGCATACGGTCTATATCGAGACACCGGGCAGTGACCGCCACACCAGAGAGAATCGCGAACGGATCTGGCAGGATCTGCGCTTTGCCGAAAGCCTGGGGGCGCAGGTGGCCACATTGACCGCCACTTCGGTACCGGACGCGGTGGTGGAGTATGCCGCCCGCCATAACGTGACCCGCATCGTGGTGGGCAAGCCCAGCCGCAGCCGCTGGCAGGAACTGCTGCACCCGCCGATTGTGGACCAGATCATCCGTCGCAGCAGTAGCAGCGATGTCTTTGTGGTACGGATCAGCAGTGAGGGCCAACAGGGACGGCCGCAGCAGGCGGTCAGACCTCCCCACCATGCCCATCCTTTTGGCTATCCGGCTGCCGCGCTGCTGGTGGCTGCAGCAACCATGCTGTGCGGGCTGGTCAGCCGTTTTCTGGAGCCGACCAATCTGGTGATGATCTACCTGCTGACCGTGGTGGTGGCGGCGGTACGGCTGGGGCGCCGACCGGCCATGCTGACCGCCTTTCTGGGGGTGTTGGCCTTTGACTTTTTCTTTGTTCCACCCCATATCACCTTTGCCGTGGCCGATACCCAGTATCTGATTACCTTTGCCGGGCTGCTGATGGTGGGGCTGGTGATCAGCTCTCTGGTGGCACGGGCTCGGGAACGGGCCGATGTGATCCGGGTCAGGGAGATCCAGACCGCTTCACTGTACTACCTGAGCCGTGATCTGGCGGCTGCGGCTGATATTGTTACGGTGCTGCAGGCGGTGACCAGGAACGTGGAAGAGGCCTTGAATGCCAAGGCTGTCATCTTTCTGCCGGAGGGGGAACGCCTGGAGCAGTTGGCTGCAAGTGAGGGGGTGCAGCTGAACAGCAAGGAACAGGCGGTTGCAGACTGGGCCTTCCGCAACCGCCAGCCGGCCGGCTGCGGTACCGATACCCTGATCTCGGCCGAGCTGATCTATCTGCCGTTGCAGACCCCGGCCAGCCAACTGGGTGTACTGGGGGTGCGGATGGAGGATGAGCTGGATTATCGTTCCACCGAGAGCCGCCGTCTGCTGGATGCCTTTGCCGTCCAGGCGGCCATGGCCATTGAGCGGGTTCAGTTTTCCCATCAGGCCGAGCAGGCCCAGATACTCCAGGCCCGTGAAAACCTGGAACGGGCGCTGCTCAACTCGATCTCCCATGACCTGCGAACCCCGCTGGTTACGGTGACCGGCGTGCTGGCAAGCCTGCGGGATGAGGGGATGCACCTCAATGATCAGGCCCGGCATGAACTGCTGGATACCGCAGCCGGCGAGGCCGAGCGCCTGAACCGCTTTGTGGGTAACCTGCTGGATATGACGCGGATTGAGGCCGGAGCCATCAGGCTGAATCTGGAACTGTGCGACATACAGGATCTGGTGGGCTGTGCCATGGCTGCTATCAAGCACCGGGTGGGGAACCGGAACATCCGGATCAGACTGCCGGATGACCTGCCGATGGTGTCGCTGGATCTGGTGCTGATGACCCAGGTGCTGGTGAACCTGCTGGATAATTCGCTGAAATATTCTCCGCCTGAGGGTAGTATTGAGATCAGTGCCCGCCTTGAACGGGGCTGGCTGTTGCTGGAGATTGCCGACCAGGGGCCGGGGGTGCCGGAGCAGGATCTGAAACGGGTTTTTGACAAATTTTACCGGATACCGGTGCCGGAGGGGGTCGGGGGCACCGGGTTGGGGCTTTCAATCTGCAAGGGGATTGTTGAGGCCCATAACGGCAGCATCAGGGCCATAAACAAGTCTGGCGGCGGGCTGATGATGGTGGTACGGTTGCCATTGGCCGTGCAGAACACCCTGGAGGAGAACGGGCAACTATGACATCTGAGACTTCGGGAGAAAATCTTCCGCGCATCCTGATCATTGATGATGAAGTGGCGATCCGGCGTTTTCTGCGTACGGTTTTGTCCGGTGAGGAGTTCCTGCTGTACGAGGCGGAGAATGCCCATACCGGATTATCGGTCACGGCAGCAATCCGTCCTGATATCATTCTGCTTGATCTGGGGTTGCCTGATTTGGATGGTATCGAGGTGATCAAAAGGATTCGTGACTGGTCGCAGGTGCCGATCATTGTGCTCTCGGTGCGAGAGCGGGAGGAGGACAAGATCGCGGCACTGGATGCCGGGGCCGATGATTACCTGGCCAAGCCGTTTGGCGTGGGAGAGTTGCTGGCCAGGATGCGGGCCAGTTTGCGCCGTGCCCGGCAGGTGACTCCTGAACCGACCTTTGTACGTGACGATCTGGAGGTAAACCTTGAGTTGCGGCGGGTCCTGGTCAGGGGGCAGGAGGTACAACTGACCCCGACCGAGTATGACCTGCTCAAGCTGTTTATCAGTCAGGCCGGCAAGGTCTTGACGCACCGCCATATCCTGAACAAGATCTGGGGGCCGTCCCATCTGGAACAACCTCATGTGCTGCGGGTCAACATCAGCAATCTGCGCCGCAAGATAGAAACGGATCCGGCCCAGCCACGCTATATCACTACCGAGCCGGGAGTGGGTTACCGTCTGGTCTGAAGCCGGGTTCTTGATACTTTCTTGATATGTTTGCCATCCATCTTGATACCCCCTTGACACGGGAAGGCCTATACAGGCAGGTACTTCATCAGCATTAAAGAGGAGTAGCATGCAGCAGCACGACAGTGATTCCTTCTGGGGCGGTATTGTCAAGGCAATGGGACTGGTATTCGGCGACATCGGTACCAGTCCGATTTACACCCTGGCTGTTATCTTCGGTATTACCCGCCCCACCCCCGAGCATATCTTCGGTATCATCTCGCTGATTTTCTGGACCTTGGTTATTTTAGTTCACCTTGAATATGCGGTGCTGGCCATGTCCCTTTCCCGTAAAGGAGAGGGGGGGACGATTGTTTTGAAGGAGATCCTGACCCGGATGTTGCAACCGGGACGGCGTCTGGCCTTTATCGGCATCCTCTCTTTTCTGGGGGTGGCACTGCTATTGGGAGATGGCGTGATCACCCCGGCCATCTCAATCCTCTCGGCGGTGGAAGGTCTGGTGTTGATTCCCGGACTTGAAGGAACGCCCCATGCGGCTCTGATCCTGATTGCCGCCATCATTGCCATGGTGCTGTTTGTCTTTCAGTTCAAGGGGACCGACCGGGTGGCTGGTGCCTTTGGTCCGATTATGGTGCTCTGGTTTGCTGCCCTGACCGTTTCGGGCCTGCTGGGAATTGCCACCCATCCTGAGATTCTGAAGGCCCTGAGTCCCCATTATGCGATCAATTTCATGCTGCACAATGGTCTGGTGGGGTTCTTTGTGCTTTCCGAGGTGATCCTCTGCGCCACCGGTGGTGAGGCGCTCTACGCCGATATGGGCCACCTGGGACGCAAGCCGATCCGTCATGCCTGGTATTTTGTGTTTGCCGCCCTTTTGATCAACTATCTTGGCCAAGGCGCCTTTTTACTTAGTCACCCTGATACCAAGAGCGTGCTGTTTGGCATGATCAAATGGGAGGCGCCGCTGCTGTATATCCCGTTTCTGGTCCTGACTATCCTGGCCACCATTATTGCATCCCAGGCCTTGATCAGCGGGGTTTTCTCGATTGTTTATCAGGGGATCACTACCCGTATCCTTCCTCTTTTAAAGGTGGACTATACTTCAACCCATCTGAAGTCACAGATCTATATCGGCTCGATCAACTGGCTTTTGCTGGTGCTGGTGGTCATGATTATGCTGGTTTTTCAAAAGTCGGAAAACCTGGCCGCGGCCTATGGTCTGGCCGTGACCGGCACCATGACCATCACCGGCATCATGATGGTCATGATTTTTTCACGTACCAAAAAGAAATGGAAGGTGCCGCTGGCACTCTTTGTTACCTTGATTGATCTGCTCTTTCTGGTTTCCAACCTGTACAAATTGCCCCATGGCGGCTACTGGTCCCTGATTCTGGCCTCGGTGCCGCTGGTGGTCATGCTGGTCTGGACCCGTGGCCAGCGTGCCCTGTATCGCGCCCTGCGCCCGCTTGAACTGGATACCTTTGAGATCGCCTATGAGCAGATCTACGCCAAGGGACGCAACATCCCCGGCACCGGCCTGTTCTTTGTCAAGGAATACACCGTGGTCCCCCCCTACGTGGTGCACTGCATCATTCGCAGCAACATCATCTACGAGCGTAACGTCTTTATCTCCATTGTGCGGACTGACGAACCGTTTGGTCTGGTGTCGGAACTCAAGACCGGCATTGCCACCGGACTGGATGCCTTTGAGATCCATGCCGGCTATATGGAGCATCTGGATATTGAGACACTGCTGCAGCAGCACGGTATCAAGGAGAAGGTGATCTTCTACGGGGTAGAGGATATCAGCACCCCCAACCCGGTCTGGAAGCTGTTTGCCACCATCAAACGCCAGACCCCCAACTTCGTACAGTTCAATAAGCTGCCGGCCAGCCGCCTGCAGGGAGTCGTCACGAGGGTTGAAATGTAGCATGCTGGTCAAATCGGACTTCTTGGGGTATAAGCTCAAAGAACGGCCCTGCCGTTACTACGTATACCTCAGGATGTTGCATGACCCACAAACATGAAGATTCCTTCTGGGGCGGTATCATCAAGGCCCTGGGACTGGTGTTCGGCGATATCGGCACCAGCCCGATCTATACCCTGACCATTGTCTTTACCCTGACCCGGCCGACCGTTGCCAACGTCTACGGCATCCTGTCGCTGGTGTTCTGGACCATGACCATCCTGGTGACCGTGGAGTATGCCTGGCTGGCCATGTCTCTGGGGCGCAAGGGGCAGGGGGGCGAGATCGTCCTGCGGGAGATCCTGATCAAGATGCTCAAACAGGGGCGCCTGCTGGCCTTTGCCGGATTTCTCTCGTTTCTGGGGGTCTCGCTCTTGCTGGGGGACGGCGTGATCACCCCGGCCATCTCAATCCTTTCGGCCGTGGAAGGTCTGCTGTTGATCCCCTCGCTTGCCGGCATGAAGCAGTCGCTGCTGGTGCTGATTGCCGCCCTGATCGCCTTTACCCTGTTCTTTTTCCAGCATCGCGGCACCGACAAGGTGGCACGGATCTTCGGGCCGATCATGCTGCTCTATTTCGGTTCGCTGCTGGTCTCCGGTCTGGTCTCCATCGCCGGTATGCCGGGCATCGTCAAGGCGGTCAGCCCCCATTACGCCTTTGAGTTTTTCCGCCAGAACGGCTTTGCCGGTTACATTGTGTTGTCGGAGGTGATCCTCTGCGCCACCGGCGGCGAGGCGCTCTATGCCGATATGGGGCATCTGGGCCGCAAGCCGATCGTGCGGGCCTGGTATTTTGTCTTCTTTGCCCTCTACCTGAACTATCTGGGCCAGGGGGCCTTTATCCTGGGCAGCGGCCAGACCAAGAACATCCTGTTCGCCATGATCAACCATCAGGCGCCGCTGCTCTACATCCCGTTCCTGCTGTTGACCATCATGGCCACCATCATCGCCTCCCAGGCGATCATCAGCGGGGTCTTCTCCATTGTCTATCAGGGGATCACCACCCGTCTGATGCCGCTGATGAAGGTGGATTACACCTCCACCCATATCCAGTCCCAGATCTATATCGGTGCGGTCAACTGGACCCTGATGACCGCCGTGATCTTTGTGATGTTCTTTTTTCAGAAGTCGGAGAACCTGGCCGCGGCCTACGGCATGGCCGTGACCGGCTCCATGACCATCACCGCCATCATGATGGTGATGGTCTACTCGCACACCATGAAAAAATGGAAGGTGCCGATCGTGGTGGTGGTGGGCATTCTGGACCTGATCTATTTCACCTCCACCTTTTCCAAGATCCCCCACGGTGCCTACTGGTCGATCATTCTGGCGGCGGTGCCGTTTGTCACCATCATGGTCTGGACCAGGGGACAGAAGGCGCTCTACCATGCCCTCAAACCGCTGGATCTGGAGACCTTCATGATCTCCTATGAGCAGATCTTCGGCAAAGGGCGCAACATTCCCGGCACCGGTCTGTTCTTTGTGCGGGGACTGGATGTGATCCCCCCCTATCTGGTGCACTGTGTGATCCGCAGCAACATTATCTATGAGCGCAACGTGTTGATTTCCATCGTACGGACCGATGAACCGTTCGGGGTGGAAAGTGTCCATACCAAGGAGATGGGGCCGGGGCTGGAGGGATTTGAGATTCAGGCCGGTTATATGGAGGTGATCGAGATTGAAAAGATCATCAGGGCTTACGGCATCACAGAGAAGGTCATCTTCTACGGTATCGAGGATATTGCCACCACCAACCCGATCTGGAAGTTCTTTGCCCTGATCAAGAAACTGACCCCCAACTTTGTGCAGTTTAACAAGCTGCCGGCGGCAAAGCTGCAAGGGGTGGTAACAAGAGTGGAAATGTAGGTCCGGGCGGCTGCGGAGGCTGTCTGCGTCGTTGCGCGGTGCTCACTCCCTCGCCTACCGGATACGGTATGTCTCGGTCGCTGCGCTCCGTGCGCCTGGCATACAGCCCTCCTCGTTCACCCTGAATTTGATGATAGTTCCTCGGCGTTCTGGTCTGTACGCCTCCGCGTCATGGTTTGATTGCCGCAGCCGGAACGAAAAATTTCTCGCTTCCTTAAATGTCTGGAAGTCTGCGCCCCACGGATTTTTTTCGTGGGGCGTTGCTGCTATGTTGCAGTCGGTTGCGGTAGGTACTGTTCAAACTGTTTCTTGTCAATGGCGCAGCGGTGGGCCTCTTCCGGGTTGATCTGCCTGGTCTTGAGCAGGTCCAGCAGGTGCTGGTCCATCAGCTGCATGCCGTCCTTCTTGGCGGTCTGGATGATGGAGGGGATCTGGAAGGTCTTGCCCTCGCGGATCAGGTTGGCAATGGCCGGGGTCCCCAGCATGATCTCCAGCGCAGCCACCCGCCCGTGGCCGTCAGTGGTCTTGAGCAGTTGCTGGCAGACCACCCCCTTGAGCGATTCCGACAGCATGGTGCGGACCTGATCCTGGGATTCCTTGGGAAAGACATCAATAATCCGGTCAATCGTCTTGGCCGCGGTGTTGGTGTGCAGGGTGCCGAAGACCAGGTGACCGGTTTCGGCGGCGCTCATGGCCAGCTGGATCGTCTCCAGATCACGCATCTCTCCCACCAGGATGATGTCCGGGTCTTCCCGCAGGGCGGCCCGCAGGGCCGAGGCAAAGGACTGGGTATGTGCCCCGATCTGGCGCTGGTTCAGCAGGGACTGTTTGTTTTCATGGATGAACTCCAGCGGGTCTTCCAGGGTCAGGATATGTTCCTTGCGGGTGGCGTTGATCAGATCGATCAGGGCTGCCAGGGTGGTGGATTTGCCTGAACCGGTCGGGCCGGTCACCAGCACCAGCCCTTTCTTGAACTGGGTCATCCGCCGCACCCCCTCCGGCAGGTTCAACTGGTCTGCCGAGAGAATCTTGGCCGGGATGATCCTGAAGACCGCTGCCACGCCGCGGTGGGTCATCATGATGTTGCCCCGGAACCGGGCCAGATCCGGCACGGCGTAGGCAAAGTCAAGGTCGTTGGTGGCCTCGAACTGGGCCCGCTGCTCATCATTGAGGATCTCATACAGGATCGGGATCAACTCTTCGTGGGAGAGCGGTTTGAACTGCAGCCGGACCATCTCGCCATGCTGGCGGAAGATGGGCGGATTGCCGGATGACAGGTGCAGATCTGATGCCCCCTGCTCTTTCATCATTTTAAAGAGTGCGTCTATTTTGGCCATGAATAAAGCTCCGTGATGTTACTGGATGACTGCTGCAATATATTCCTCCGGTGATACCGCCCCGGCCCGGATCAGCGCCTCACCTTCCGCCTCAATGCCGCTGTAACCGCCGGCACGCAGCTGTTCCAGAAAGCTGTTGCCGTCGGCCGCCGCCTCAAACTGGTCCTGCACCTGTTTGTCAAAGCAGATGATGTCGGTCAGAAACATCCGCTCGCTGATGCCGGTGAAGCCGCACTGGCTGCAGCCGGTGGCATGAAAAAAATCGCTTGGAGGAGGTTGCAGGTGCAGGCTGAACAGCTCCTGATCCGGCACGGAATAGGATTCGCGGCAGGCCGGGCAGAGCAGCTGGATCCCTTTCAGTGACACAATGCCGCTCAGGAACGGGGTCAGAAAGGCGTTGCGCTGACGGTAGCGGATCAGGTGGTCGCACAGGTTGCGGGTGCCGCGGATA
The DNA here is from genome assembly GCF_015239775.1 of Trichlorobacter lovleyi. Taxonomy (NCBI): domain Bacteria; kingdom Pseudomonadati; phylum Thermodesulfobacteriota; class Desulfuromonadia; order Geobacterales; family Geobacteraceae; genus Trichlorobacter; species Trichlorobacter lovleyi. The sequence continues at coordinate 3,237,810 of NZ_CP058409.1, read as the reverse complement.
TCCATCCCCACCAGCACCAGCTTGCCCCGCATGGCGGCACGGCCGGCTGCAGTGAATGACTCCAGTGCCGTACCATCCTCAATCACCAGGATGTCCGGGCCATGTTCCAGGCTGTCCATGATCAGGCGTCCCTTGGTCGCTTCCGAACCGGCAAGGGGGATGCGGGGGAAACGCTTGTCCAAGCGGCCCGGTTCCCTGCCCAGGATCAGCACCGATTGCCCGCCGGTGTCCAGCTCTTCCAGCAGCAGGTCCATGAAACGGCAACGTTCCTGTAACGAGCGGGAGGCAAACAGGATCATCCCCTGGCGTTGGGTCGCCAGGCGCCTGAACTGCTGTTTCTGGAAGCCCGGCAGCTGCAGCAGATCCAGTTTTGCCGGAATACTGGTGGTGATGTGCTGACGGATGGTGAGGTAGTCGCCGTTTGTCCCTTGCAGCAGCAGCACCTGAAAGCAGATCTCCCGTTCATGGTACTGAAAAAAGAGGCAGCCGCTCTGCGATGCCTCGCCCGATGGCAATAGCCCTGCAGCCTTTCTGATCAGTGCGCTCAGCCCGGCGTAGTGTTCAGGCGCCAACTGTCCCAGATCATGGCTGGTTGCCCCGCTGCGGCCGGAGATGCTGATCAGATCATCAAGCGGTCTGAAGGAGAAAGAGGTCAGCTGGTGCTGGAGGCTGTAGACAAGCAGACTGTTGATCAGCTGTTGGCCGCTGCTGTCGGCGTTGATGGAGGTGAGCTGCTCCGGGGGCAGCAGGTCAGAGCTGAATCCCAGCAGATCTTCCCTGGGCAGGCCGTAGCAGAGGTCAAGCATCTCGTTGATCTCCCGGATCAGGGCCACCGAGAGGTTGATCCGGCAGCCTGAAGCCTCTGCTGCTGCTGTCACCGCTTCCTTGTTGAGCGGGTCGGCAATGGCGATTGAAAGCTCATCTCCGGCCCGGATCAGCGGGATCAACTGGTGTATCCGGCAGAGCTGTGCCGGCAACAGGCTCAGCGCCTCAGGGTCGATCATCTCCTGCTTGAGACGGATATAGGGGATGTCCAGCTGATTGGAGAGCGCCCAGTCAATATCCTCCTGAGTGACAATTCCCAGCGATACCAGGGCCTCGCCAAAGCGGCTGCTGCTGCGCTGCTGCTCTTCAAGCGCGGCAGCGATGTCGGTTTCGCTGATGATGCGTGAGTTGTAGAGGATGGCACCCAGTGTACCTTCTCTGACATTGATCGGCATAGGGCTCCCTTCTGCTGCTGAGGAATGGCTGCTATTGTAACCTGATATGATGGTGAGTCAACCGTTGCAGAAGGCAGTGCGGTTGTGATACAGATGCTGCCCCGCAACTGAGTAATCAAACCAAGGAGTTTTCAGCAGATGCAGCGTCGAGCCCTAGCGTTATTTTCCGGTGGCCTGGATTCAATCCTGGCAGTGAAGGTGATCCAGCAGCAGGGGATTGATGTCCTTGCCATCAACTTTACCTCGCCTTTTTTCGGCTGTTCTCCGATTCTTGATGGTGAACCGGTGGCGGCGCAGTATGCGCGGCGCTACGCTATTCCGTTCCGCTCCATCCCGCTGGGGGCAGAGTTTATTGAGATGCTGCGGCATCCCCGTCATGGCTACGGCAGCGCCCTCAACCCCTGCATTGACTGCAAGACCTTTATGCTGCGCTGTGCCGGTGCCCTGATGCAGGAGTTGCAGGCTGACTTTGTGATTACCGGTGAGGTGGTGGGGCAGCGCCCCATGAGCCAGCGTCAGGATACCCTGCGCCTGATCGAACGTGACTGCGGGATTGCCGGCCTGCTGCTGCGGCCGCTTTCCGCAAAATATATGAAGGTGACCATCCCTGAAGCGGAGGGCTGGGTCAACCGGGAACAGCTGCCGGCCATCAAAGGGCGGGGACGCAAGGATCAGATGCGGCTGGCAGCCGAACTGGGGGTTGATGAGTACCCGGCACCGGGCGGCGGCTGCCTGTTGACCGAGGAGAGCTACATCCCCAAGGTCAAGGATCTGCTGGAGCACCAGGTCGTGCCGGTGATCAGGGACTTTGATCTGCTGCGGACCGGCCGGCACTTCCGGCTGTCTGAGACCTGTAAGGCGGTGGTTGGCCGGGACAGTAGTGATAACGAGAAAATCCTGGCCGCCATCGCTGCCGGTGAAAGCACCCTGCGCTGGCTGGATGGTGCCAGTCCGCTGGTGCTGCTGGTGGGAGAACCGTCGGAGGCGGATCTGCTGCAGGCCGGGCGGATCCTGCTGCGCTACACCAAGGCTGCCAAAGGGGAGGCGGCCTGTGTAAGCCTGCAGGTAGACGGGAGGCGATCAGAAATTAGTGTGCTGAACAATCTGCAGGAGGATGAGTTGGAGCGGTTCAGGATTTAAAGCAGTTAGTCGCGAAAGAAGGCAAAGAACACAAAAAATAGTCATAAGCCGGGTTTTGAAACGGTTTGCTGTTCTTTACTCTCTTTGCGATCTTTTGTGGTCAGTCAGGCTGTTAAGCCTGTTTTGGTAGCTCAAGCACCTGTTGCAGGGCCGCATCGATGGCAGCCGTATCCACAATGGTGTTGAAACAGGGGCCATGGGGGCGCAGGTTCAGGACGCCGATCACCGGCAGCGGGTAGCAATCCTTGATGCCGGAGGTCAGATCCCGTTCACAGGCCACGGCCAGCACCAGTTTGGGACGTTTTTCCACAATCACCTTGCGGGCCAGGGTACCGCCGGTGGCCACCGAGATGTCGATCCCGTACTTTCTGCCGATCTCCACCAGTCCTTTGATGTCGCAGCGGCCGCACAGCACGCATTTGTTCACATCGCCGGTTACCTTGATCTCGCAGTCAAACAGCTGAATGCAGTGGGGCAGCAGGATCAGGATCCGGTCCGGGCGCACCTTGTATTTCTGTGAAATCACCAGGGAGTTGTTCATGGCAATAAAGGACTGGCGGATCCGGTCCTTGTCCAGCCCCAGTACCCTGCCTACGAATTCAATCATCGGCAGCAGGAACTTGATCACCACCAGACGCATGAAGCGGGTAAAGAAGATGTCTTTGCCCAGTGCCGTGGTCAGCACCAACAGGACCGTGCCCAGGATGGCGACGCCGGACAGGGCCAGGACAACAAGCCCGACAATCCGGGGCAGGTCAGGGTGGATATTGGCCAGGCCGCGGCTGGGTATCCACCAGGCCAGAAAGATCAATAGCACCAGAACAACGCAGGTAAACCCCATCAGGGCGATAAAGAGCCTCTTGCGCGGGGCGGCGGTCTGTTCCTGGACATCACTCATGCAGCTACCTCATGGGGCATCAGCAGGGTGCCGAGTGCCAGGGGATGGCCGGCCAGAAAACTGGCTGCATCCATCTTTTTGCTGCCTGCCGCCTGCAGTTCGTGGATGACCAGGGAATCCTGGCCGCAGGCCACCTCAATCCCGCTTTTGCCGGCGGCGATGATGGTGCCGGGGGCGCCGGTACCCTGGCCGACACTGCTGCGGTACAGCTTCAGCGGTGCCCCTTCAAGGGAGGTCACGGCACCGGGCCAGACCGACAGGCCGCGAATCTGGTTGTGAATCGTTGTTGCCGGTCTCTGCCAGTCAATCAGGCCATCTTCCTTTTTGAGCAGCGGGGCATAGCAGCTCTGGCTGTCATCCTGTGCCTCGGGAACTATCCGGCCGGCCTTCAGGCCGTCCAGGGTCTCTCCCAACAACGCTGCCCCCAGCTGCGACATCCGGTCATGCAGTGACTGGATGTCTTCATCCGGGCTGATCGGGGTTGCCTTTTTCAACAGCATCGGCCCGGTGTCCAGTCCCACATCCATCAGCATGGTGGTAACACCGGTCTCGGTCTCACCATTGACAATACACCAGTTGAGCGGGGCAGCACCACGGTAGCGCGGCAGTAGCGAGGCATGCACATTGACGCAGCCCTGCGGCGGGATCTCCAACAGTGCCTTGGGGAGGATCTGGCCAAAGGCAATCACGACAATCAGATCGGGCTGCAGCGCACGAATCTGCTCGATCACTTCCGGCGCCCGTACCTTGGCTGGCTGATGGACCGGGATTCCGTGCCGGAGAGCCAGTTCTTTGACCGGCGTCGGTTGCAGTTTCTGGCCGCGCCCCTTGGGGCGGTCAGGCTGGGTAAAGACCGCCACCAGCTCTTCATTACGGTCAAGCAGGGTCTGCAGGGTGGGGCAGGCAAACTCCGGCGTGCCCATAAAGATGATCCGCCAGCCGGTCATTGGGCACTCCGTTTTTTGCATTTTTTGACAAACAGATCCCGCTTGAGCGGTGAGAGGCGATCCACGAACAGAATACCATCCAGGTGGTCGATCTCGTGCTGAAAGGCCACCGCCAGCAGTCCATCGGCATGCCAGATCCGTTCCTGCCCCTCCAGGGAAAGACCTTTAACCACCACCCGTTCATGCCGCTTGACGTTGGCCGAGAAATCGGGGACTGACAGGCAGCCTTCTTCCTCGTAGGTTTCTCCCTCGCCATGGATGACAACCGGGTTGATAACGGTAATCAGCTGGGGAGGCTCGTTTTTGGCAGCTACATCAATCACGATCACCCGTTGCAGGACCCCGATCTGGGGTGCTGCCAGACCGACACCGGGGGCGTCATACATGGTTTCAGCCATGTCTCTGGCCAGCTGGATGATCTCATCGGTTATGATGGTGACCGGGGCTGATTTTTGCTTGAGAAGCGGGTCGGGAAAAGCGAGAATAGGACGAATCATGGTCTGCGTACTCGTAGTCTGGTAAAATTCATAATTAACTTTATACCAATTTCTGAGCAACAAAATCAACTGCGTTGCACGGGGTGGCATAATGACGGAACCGATACAGGGAGTTGTGAAGGCAGACGGGGTTGAGCGCCGTCGCAGTACGACACAGGAACGCGTGCGTCGTCTTTACGCTGACGCCGCGCACGCCGGTGGGGATGAGGAAGAGGACGATACGGTGGATATCTCTGAGGAGGCGCGCCAGCGATCCGAGGGAACCTACCGCAAGTCTATTCTGGAACATCTTGAAGACGATGAGTGACACTGTGCCGGCTAACTGAAGAACGACTGATCCTTGGTATAGGTCTCAATAAAACGTTCCAGCAGGGTTGTGGTCCGCTCTTCATTTAGCCCCAGACGGACGGCGGGAGCGCTGGCGGCAACATCCAGATCTTCTTCCGCGCCCAGTGTGCCAACTCCGTAGCGGTGGCAGAACAGGCTTGAAAGGCTGACCACGTTGGCGAGGTTGATCAGGTAGGGGTCTTCGTCGTCTGACAGGTCAAGGTCATGGTGTGCCATGACCGCCTTGATCATCTGTTCCGGGAAGTTCCACTTCTTTAACACCAGTGCCCCGGCCTCTTCGTGGGTGTAGGGAAACAGCATCCGTTCCGCGGTTTCAAACGGAATTTTCTCATTATAGCAGATCTGCATGACCTCCTGAAATTTGTCCTTGTCCAGGTAGTTCATGATCTGCTTGCCGATGTCGTGGAACAGCCCCCCTAGAAAGGCCTCGTCCGGGTTGATCTGGCGCAGCTCCTGTGCAATCAGGCGGGCTGCCAGGCCGGCGCCAAAGGAATGTTCCCAGAGCAGTTTTTCCGTCAGGCCATAGGGGTGGTAGACCTGTTTGACCGATGCGGTCACAACAACGCTCTTCAGGGTGACAAAGCCAAGCATCATGATGGCATGGGGCAGGGTCTGGATCTGACGCTGGGCACCATAAAATGATGAGTTGGATATCTTCAGCACCCTGGCGGCAACGGCAGGATCAGAAGAAACCACCCTGGCCAGATCGTCGGCCGTGGAATTTTCATCCTCCATCAGTTGCATTACCTTGGTGGCAACAACCGGAATGGTGGGCAGATCGCCGGCCGCCATGATGATCTGTTCCAGGTCTGTGATCATGCAGTTTCCCCTGTCTTTTGTGCGCAAAACGCTTGCTGATGTTTGGCTATACTATTCCATAAAACTGTAAAGAATCAAGCAGTTCAGCAGAATTATTTGAATTTTTGCAGTTTTGCCTGTATACTTCGCCCCAATCTTGCTGCCAAACAAAAGGAAAATTAACCATGTATAAAAAAAGGACGACAGTTCTGCCGCTCCTTGCCGGCGCTTTCTTTCTGTTGACCGGCTTCAGCTGGAACTTCGGTGGAGACAAGTGCAAGGATGCCCTTGAGCTGGCAAACAAGCTTCCTGCCTATAGTGATGATGCGACCAGAACCAAGGATGAAGCTCAGATACTGTCTAATTGCCCTGATGGAGCTGCTGCCCAGTTTGTGCAGGCCCTGCAGGCTGAACGAAGTGGCAATGTTGACGGTGCCATTGCCGGTTACCGCCGTGCCCTGCAGAAGGAACCGGGACTTGCTGTTGCCTCTGGCAACCTGGGTTTGCTGTATCTGCAAAAAGGCCTGCAGGATGATGCCGCTGTTGCACTGACCAAAGGGATAGCAGGACAGCCGTTGCCGGCCTATCACAAGGCGCTGGGCAAGATCATGACCGACAGGAAGTTTTATGCCCTTGCCCTGTACCATTATGGCGAGGCATCTGCCAAGCTGCCTGCGGATGCCGGCGTGTTGGCGGGGCAGGCCGAGGTGTATGCCGCTCAGGGGCAGACCGACCGCGCTGTTGACGAGTTCAGGCGGGCACTGCTGCTGGATCCCTCCCATGAACAGGCCTCACTTGCCCTTGCAGGCATCTACCTGCAGCAAAACCAGCAGGAGGCCGCTTTGAAGCTGCTGAAGAAGGCCTCAACGGCCAATCCCCGCAGCAGCAGCCTGCACCTGATGCTGGCCGATATCTATGAAAAGAATGGTGATGCAAAGCAGGCTGAATATGAGCGTCTGCTGGGCGGTAAAAAGGTGGTGGTGACAGAAGAGTTGCCGGACCGGCCCGAAGGGATTGTCCTGGGTGATCAGCTGGCAGCAAAGGGTGAGGTGGATAAGGCTGCTGAAGCCTACCGGAGCGTGCTCAAGCAACAGCCCGATTCGATTGAGCCACTGGAAAAACTCGGTGCTCTGTATTTCCGGGCCGGTCGGGATGGTGATGCCCTGCTGGCCTACCGTGATGCAACCCACCTTGGCAGCTCCAATCCTGAGGTCTACTACCATCTGGGGCTGCTGTACGAAAAGCGCAATCAGCTGGATGAGGCGGTGGTCGCCTACAAACGGGCCATTGAAAAAAGACCGACGCATGCCGAGGCACGCCTGAAGCTGGCCGATATCCGGCTGGGACGGGGCAATACCCAGGAAGCGGTGGAACAGTATGTCGAGTTTTTGAAGTTAAAGCCGGAAAGTGCCGACATCCATCTGAAGCTTGCCAGGATCTTTGTCAAAAACAAGAACCTGAACCTCGCTGAAGAGTCCTATAAGGCCGTACTGAAACTGGCCCCTGATAACCCCGAGGCAAACCGTGAGCTGGCAGCGGTATACCGCGCCAAGGGGGCAACCGACAAGGCCGTTGAATATTATACCAAGGCACTTGACTTACAGGAGGATGACAGCGAAAGCCGTAACGCCCTGGTGGCGATTTATGTCAAAGACAAGAAATATGATGAACTGGCGGAATTGCTGCAGGAAGCGGTGGATCTGGCCCCTGACGATGCGAACAATCATTACAAGCTCGGCCTGATTTACGACTTTAAGAAAGAGTACGATAACGCCATTGCCAGTTATAAGAAAGCGGTTGAACTGAAGCCTGACCATGCCCGTGCCCTGCATGCACTTGGGCGGGTCTATATGAAAACCGGCCGTCTTTCCGAGGCGCGGGAGGCGCTTGAGGCTGCCCGCAAGGCCGACCCGAGCATGGAAGAAACCTCGGTTTTGCTGAACAATATACGGGACGAGTTCAACCCGGTGCCGCAGAAGGCCGGCAAATCGAAAAAATCAAAAAAAGGTAAGGCCAAGAGTAAGAGCAAGGGCAAGAAAAGTAGTACCAAGTCGAGCAAGTCAAAGGCTCCGGCCAAGAAAAAGTCTCCCTGACAGACCGTCGGCGGCCAGCACTCCTGGCCGCCTTTTTTTCGTAGTCTGCTGCACCTATCCAGATAGACTCGAGCCGTGACCATGTCCCCATCACTACCGGATTATTTTCCTTTTGCCATTCAGATCGCTGCGCGTGCGAAGCAACGGTTTGACGTAGAGGCGTTGTTGGCGCGCAGTGGCACCAACTATCCCCAGATCCTGTTTTATCGCCGGCTGGCCTCTGCCATGACCAGGTCGGGCGGTCCTCCTGCCACGGTTACCGCTGCCCAGCTTAACCTGTATGCCTCGCTTTTGCGGATTTACCGTCACCTGGTAGATGATGTCTGCCGTGGTGGGCAGGTTTCTCTGCTGGCAGCTGCCCTGCAGCAAGCTGGGTTGGATCCTGCCGGTGAACAGGTCAGCCAGACGTTTGATGCCTTTGTGGAAAGCTTTCCAACAGGCTGCGAGCTGGCAGCGCTGGAACGGGAACCACGCGACTACCTGCTGCTGCGTGAGTTGCTGTTGCTCAATCTTGCCACCCGGAACCGGGCGCTTGATCCCTTTCGCGTACTACTGGATGACCGTGAATTGGCGTCGCGTGTCCCGTATCGCCAGGTGGTTGCCGGGCTTGAGCAGTCGCTGGCAAAAGGGCCGCTGCTGCCTGTACTCGGTGTGACCCTGGTTGAGGCACTGTATGCCCCGTTGAGTGCTGCCCCGGAGTCTCTGGCAGGGCAGCTTGGCTATATCCGGGAACAATGGGCTGAAGCCCTGCCGCCGGAGTTGCTGGAAGAACTGCTGACCGCCTTTGATATCCTGGATGAAGAACAACGCCAGTGGTCGGATGGTGGTGCCGGTCCTGCGGAGGTACTTCAGTTCGGTTTGCCGGGCACTGCTGCTGCAGGTGCTGCCACGGAGGCGGTTCCTGGGGGTGTCTACCATGGTGCCGGTCACCACGCCGGTTATGACCAGCCTGAGTATGAGGCCTTTTCGGCCGATGCCGACTGGATGTCCAATGTGGTGATGATGGCCAAGATGACCCATGTCTGGCTGGATCAACTCTCAAAAAACTACGCCCGTCCCATTACCCGCCTGGATCAGGTGCCTGATGCCGAACTGGACCGTCTGGCTGCCTGGGGATTCAGCGGTCTCTGGCTGATCGGTCTCTGGGAACGCTCATCTGCTTCACAGCGGATCAAGCAGCTGTGCGGCAATCCTGAGGCCCATGCCTCAGCCTACTCGTTGTACGATTATACCATCGCAGCAGACCTGGGCGGTGAAGCCGCCTTTCTGAACCTGAAACAGCGGGCCTGGCAACGCGGTATCCGGCTTGCCAGCGATATGGTCCCCAACCATACCGGCCTCTTTTCCCGCTGGGTGCTGGAACATCCCGACTGGTTCGTTCAGACTGACTACGCCCCCTTTCCCACCTACCAGTTTAACGGTCAAGACCTTTCCCCTGACCCGTCAGTCACGCTCCAGATTGAAGACGGTTACTGGAACAAGCAGGATGCGGCGGTGGTCTTCAGGATGATTGACCGCCGGGATAACCGTACCCGTTACATCTACCACGGTAACGACGGCACCAGTATCCCCTGGAATGACACGGCCCAGTTGAACTACCTGATCCCGCAGGTGCGGGAGACCGTCATCCAGACTATCCTGCATGTGGCCCGGCTGACCCCGATCATCCGCTTTGATGCGGCCATGACCCTGGCCAAGAAACATTACCAGCGGCTCTGGTACCCGCAACGGGGACTGGGGGGCGGCATCCCTTCCCGGGCTGAGCATGCCATGGGGCGTGATGAGTTTGACGCGGTCTTTCCGGTGGAGTTCTGGCGTGAAGTGGTGGACCGGATGGCGGTCGAGGCGCCGGATACCCTGCTGCTGGCCGAGGCGTTCTGGATGATGGAGGGCTACTTCGTCCGTACGCTGGGGATGCACCGGGTCTATAACTCCGCCTTTATGAACATGCTCAAGCAGGAGGAAAACGCCAAATATCGCCAGACCGTCAAGAACGTGCTGGAGTTTAATCCTGAGATCCTGAAGCGCTTTGTCAACTTTATGAACAACCCTGACGAGAAGACGGCGGTGGAGCAGTTCGGCACCCAGGGCAAGTATTTCGGGGCCTGTGTGCTGCTGGCCACCATGCCGGGGCTGCCGATGTTCGGCCACGGCCAGATCGAAGGGTTCCATGAAAAATACGGTATGGAATATCGCCGGGCCTATTGGGATGAGGCGGTGGATCAGGGGCTGCTGCGCGGGCATGAACTCTGGATCTTTCCACTGCTGAAGAGACGCCGGCTTTTTTCCGGTTCCGAGCACTTTGCCCTGTATGATTTTTACTGCCATGACGGCAGTGTGGACGAGAATGTCTTTGCCTACAGCAACCGGACAGGTGAACAGAGGGCATTGGTGCTGTATAACAACCGCTACGGCAGGACTGCCGGGTGGATCAAAACTGCGGCGCCGGTTGCTGTCAGGACCGGGGCTGATGCGACTGCGCTGCAGACCGGCAGTCTGGGGCAGGCCTTGGCAGTGCCGGATGATCCCCGTTGTTTTCTGGCGTTCCGTGAGATCTCTACGCAGCATGAGTATCTGCGTAACGCCTCTGAGATCTGCCAACGCGGGATGTATGCCGAACTCTCTGAGTATGAGTTTCATGTCTTTCTTGATTTCCGGATACTTGAAGACACGCCGGACGGTGAGTGGGCTGCGCTATGCGCTCAGCTGGCCGGGCGTGGCGTGCTCTCGCTTGAGGATGAGCGGGTGCAGCTTGCCAACCAGCCCCTGATTGCAGCCTTTGCTGCCTGTCTGCAGGGGATGCCGCAGGCAGCGCTGCTGGAGAAGGCGATTCAGGACTACTGTGCGGAGCTGCCGGTATCGGCTCTGCCGGGAGTTGAACCGCAGCGGCTGATGGATGCTCTGGAGGCGGCGCTTCAGCCGGCTGTTGCAGCTAAAACCCTGCGGCTGCTGCGCAAGAGCGGTGTAAGCAGACAGGCATTACCCCTTGATCGGAAAAATCGCCGTCAGGCCCTGGCCATACTGCTGACAGGTTGCCTGGTCGCGCCATTGGGTGATGATGCCTTGCATGAGTACGGCTTGGGTCGCCCGCTGGCGGCCTTTGTGGCAGGAGAAGGGCCGGTGGAGCGTCACCGTGAGGCGTGGATTGTTGAACTATGCGCTGCAGTTGCTGTAGCCGGGAAAATCTGGTCCGCGGGGAGCGTCACAGACCGTTTGGCGCAGTTGTTCAGCAATCCGCTGCTGCACCGTTTCCTGTTGGTGCATGAGGATGCCGGTGTGGTCTGGTTTAACAAGGAGCGGTTTGAGGAACTGCTCAGCTGGCTTGCATGCCAGGTGGCCTTTGAGCGGGCCCAGGAGACAGGGGCACAACTGGTGCCGGTGAAGGCGCTGGAGGCGCTGGCCAAGGCGGCAGGTTATCGCGTGCGCTTGTTGGTGCAGCTGGCAGAAGGCGTTCTGGAGGGGGAAGGATAATGCGACACCGGTTTTTGCTGCTGGCCTGCTTTCTGCTGCTGTCCCTCGTCAGCGCGGTCCATGCCGATGAACCGGCCAAGCCGCAACAACCGCCGTCATCTGAAAAAACCTTGAAAGAATATCTTTTTGGCAGCCAGGATCTTGGCTGGGCCGACCTTGACTGGGAGACGGACCTTTACTACTCAAATGTTTCGCTGAATATTCCGCTGGACGGTTCACCTATCACGACAGTGGCCGATCAGCATGAGTTTGAGGTCTATAGCAGGCTGCTGCTCAACTCTCTTGTGCCGCGCTTCATGCTGGTTGAGGCGTCGGTCATGCCGTTACCGCTGGCAGGTGTCGCCCTGAAGGAGTATGCCAGGGATTTCTACGGTATTGCCGATATCGGCCGGAATCAGAATGTAATCCAGTGGTTGACCGCCGGTTTTGAAGAACCTTACGCATTTTCAGTCTTTTTTGGTGATATGATCAAGTTCAACAAGCCGGGTGAAGAGCGGCTGTCATCAAACAAGGGCTATATGGGCTACCTCTTCAGTTACTCGAATCAGCATATCCGCAATAATATCCTGATTCCTGACCATTCCCTTGAGGCAGAATGGAAGATGAAAGGGGAGCGCAGCTTTAAAGATGAAAAGCTTTCCTGGAGCTTCCGGCTTGGTGCGAAGATGCATGAAAACCAGAACATTGCCAACACGTTCTATGTCGGATTCCGGCGCAGCAACCTTGATTTCAGGGTGAATCCACTTGAGTTCCTGAGGAACAGTACCTTTGATGTCCGTTGGGATATCGGTGCCAAAAATGGTGATCTGTTACGTCAGGAGTATGTCCTGGGGAAGAAGTTTCCGATCAAGTCGTGGGGGGTTGCGCTTAAACTTGATGTCGGTATGATCTGGGAGGATCCGGCCCGTTACAGCGGGAGCCTGCGGGATACCGATGCGTCGAACTTTACACTTGTGTTGCGGCCCAATATCCAGTTTTAGCTGGTGCGGTTCTCACGCCCTGAGGGAGCTGTTCAGGTGTCTGGATTTGCGTTCTGCCTTATCTTTGTACATAAGCCGGTCAGCCAGCTTCATGCTGTCCATCAGTTCATCCGGGTGTGCTGCCGTTGCAGCTCCCAATGAAAGTGAACGGGCAAAGCTTCCCAGTTTGGGGTCGGTTTCGCAGCCCTTAACCCGTTGAATGGCCGCCATAACCGCGTCATGGTCGGTGCGGGAGAGCAGCACGGCAAATTCGTCTCCGCCGATCCGGGCAACTACGTCGCTGGAGCGGAAGGCTGACAAGAGTACTTCTGCCGCCCCTTTGATCAGGCGATCACCCTCGTCGTGGCCGCGGGAGTCGTTTACCCCCTTCAGCCCGTCAATGTCGGCCATCACGATGCTGACCGGGTATTCTCGGCCTGACTCGATCCGTTGCAGCTCTGCATCGAAATAGGCCCGGTTGAACAGGCCGGTCAATGGGTCATGGGTGCCCAGGTACTGCAGGCTTTCTTCGTATTGCTTCCGCTCGGTGATGTCTTGGGAAACCTTCAAAAAACCGGTAACCACATTGTTTGCGTCGCGCAAAGGGGAAATCTTGACTACCTCCCAATAGATGGAACCGTTTTTGCGCTTGTTGGCCAGCTCGCCCTTCCACTCCTCGCCGTTCAAAATGGTTTCCCAGAGGTTATGGTAGACTTCTGCAGAGTTCAGGCCCGATTTCAGCAGGCGGGGGTTGCGGCCCAGTACTTCGGCAGCCTGATAGCCGGTCAGACGGCAGAACATGGCATTGACATATTCAATTGAGCCGCTTAATGAGGTGATCATGACCGGTGCCGGCGCCTGCTCCACCGCCTGGGACAGCATCTGGATTTTGCTTTCCTGCTGGTGCAGTTTCCGTTTCAGCAAGACATAGTTGCTGCAGGTCTCGATCGCGGTGGCCAAATGGGAAAAATCCACCGGCTTCTGGACATACTGGTTGATCCCCAGGCTGATGCATTCCAGCAGATATTCGGTGTCACTATAGGCGGTCAGCATGATAATCTGGCTGTCATGATCCAGCTTGCGGATTTCACGGGCCATTTCCAGGCCGTTCATGACCGGCATCATGATATCGGTCATGATGATGTCCGGGTGTTTCTCCCGGTAGAGTTCAAGACCTTCCTGGCCGTTTTCCGCGACATACAGCTCTGTGACGATCCGCTGCAGGATACGGGAAATCTGCTCACGGGTGACCCGTTCATCCTCTACATAGAGTAATGATATGTCGTAATGATCCATGGTCGCTGATTTCATGGGGACCCCGTGCCCGCGGTAGAGTGCCTGTCGACGTTTGCAAGGGTAGTGTAACTGAACTGGAATAAAACGCAAGGGGGCTGTTGTGGATTTGATAAGCCTGCAAGGTTGTGACGGATATGATGAGAATCTCCTGAGAGAACGGCTTGTTGCGTTGTTGCAGCCGTTGGGGGGGATGGAACGGTTTGTCAGGCCGGGCCAGCGGGTGCTGCTAAAACCCAATCTGCTGGCCGGCAAACCGCCGGAAGCGGCTGTTACCACACACCCTGCCCTGGTCAAGCTGGTGACGGAGTTGGTCAGGGAGGCCGGAGCAGAGGTGGTGGTAGGCGATAGCCCCGGCCTCGGCTCGTTTGAACGTGTTGCCGAAAAAAGCGGTATCAGAAAGGCGGTCGAGTCAGCCGGTGGACAGCTGGTCCCGTTTGGTGAGACCCGCAGTGTGGGTTCCTTGGGAACCTTCCGGCAGCTGGAGCTGGCGACCGCCTATCTGGACGCTGATGTGGTCATCAACCTGCCCAAGTTGAAGACCCATGAGATGATGACCCTGACCTGTGCCGTGAAGAACCTGTACGGGACGGTTGTCGGCGCTGCCAAGGCAGGGCTGCACCTGACCGCAGGGCACTCAAAGGAGCTGTTTGCCGGGCTGCTGCTGGAGATCGCCTTTGCCAGACCTGTGGCATTGACCATTGTGGATGGGATCGTTGCCATGGAGGGAAACGGGCCGAACAGCGGCACACCGCGCCAACTGGGGTTGTTGCTGGCGGGAGAAAATCCTGTGGCAGTTGATACGGTCGCAGCATATCTGGCAGGCATTCCGGCCGATCTGCTGCCGGTGGAGCGAGAAGCCCGTCGCAGAGGGCTGCCCGGTACCGAATTGGACCGGATTGAGTTGACGGCAGACCTGACAGCTATGGTTGCAGCCCCGCCCTTTGTCCTGCCGGAGGGGCTGGATGTGCAATTCGGCCTGCCCGGGTTTTTGAAAAAGCTGTTGCGCAACCAGTTGGCCCCGTTGCCCGGTGCGGAGAAGGCCAGCTGCACCCTGTGCGGTGTTTGTCGCGATGCCTGTCCGCCAGCCGCCATTACCATAACAAAAAACGCCCTGAAGATTGATTCAGGGCGTTGCATCCGTTGTTGGTGCTGCCGGGAACTGTGCCCGCAGCATGCCATGGGTATCCGGAAAGGAATGCTGCTTCAGCTGCTGGAGCGTCTACGGTAGGGGCTAGCCCTCGTCGTCGTCACCGACCGGTATCTCGCGATAGGCCCGGTCCTCTTCTATCCGGCGGGTCTGGGCCTGGAACTTTTCCAGATCCGACTTGCACTTGACGCAGTGCCGGGTAAAAGGGAGCACCTTCAGGCGCCCCATCGGGATATCTTCGTCGCACTCTTCACAGATGCCGTACTCGCCCTCGGCAATCCGCAGCAGTGCTTCGTCAATGCTGTGCAGCTTTTCCCGCTCCCGGTCGTTCAGAAGCAGACCAAGCTCGCGGTCCCGCTCCGATGAGGCCTGGTCGTAGATGTCACCGGTAGGTTCCTCGCCGACTGACACCTCTGAACCTTTTTTGATCGAGCGTTTTATCTCAAGCAGCGTCTGTTCTTTCATGGTCAGCAGGATCTGCTGGATCTCCTTCCACTTGCCACCTGAAGCAACAGGTGTCTCTGCCGGTTTGGCAGTGGCCGGCAGCGACGGTTCGGCTGAAGCGCCCGCTGCTTTTTTCTTTGGCTCGGCCGCTTTGTCAGCAGGCTTGATCTCGGATTTTGGCGGTGCGGGCTTGGCGGCTTCTTTGGAAGGTGACTTGGCAGGTGCCGAAGCTGCGGGCTTCTTGGAGGTTGCAGAAGGCTCCTGGGCTGCTTTCTTTACGGGCTTGGTGGTTGCCATGCGTTATGTGCTCCATCAAGTAGCGGTCTAAAACATAAAGGCTGTGCTGCGAAAGGCGGAAATCACTAACAGAAATCAAGATTAGTGTCAAGAATAAAGCTTGTCAGGATTAATAGGATCTTGAATGTTTGCAACAGGTTTGCTTTGTGTTAAGAAGTAATCGGTTCAACCAATAGTATCCTGAGGTTATTTCTATGCAACGTCTGTCCGCAATACTCCTGCTGGTGCTGCTGGTGTATGCCATACCGGCTGTGACAGATGCGGTTGCTGCCGCTGATCAGTTCAGCGTGGCCTTTTTCTATGCCGATAACCCGCCATTGGATGAACTGCAGGCCTTTGATCTGGTGGTGGTTGACCCTGATGCTGCCGGCAGTACCCCGGCTGCGTACAGCACAAAACTCAGCACGCTGTTTGCCTACATAAGCGTGGGAGAAGCCGATCCCCATCGCCGTTACTACACTAGTATCAAACCGTCCTGGTTGATTGGTGAAAACCGGGCCTGGAAAAGCAAGCTGGTTGACCTGGCCAACCCTGCCTGGCGGAGATTTTTTCTGGATCAGGTTGTGGAGCCGCTCTGGGCAGCCGGCTACCGTGGTTTCTTTCTGGATACCCTTGACTCGTATCAACTGGTGCAGGACAAAAAGCGCCATCCTGCCCTTGAGGCCGGGTTGGTTGAGATTATCCGCAGTATCAAAAAACGGCATCCCGAGGCCCGCCTGATTATGAACCGCGGTTTTGAGGTGCTGGGGCGTGTCAGGGATGTCGCCTTTGCGGTCGCTGCAGAGTCACTTTTCCGGAACTTTGATCCAGCCACCGGCAGCTATGGTGAAGTGAACGAACATGACCGCCAGTGGCTGCTGGGAAAATTTGCCGAGGTGCGCCAGGCAGGACTTCCGGTGATCGTGATCGACTACGTTGCTCCGGCAGAGCGTGATCTGGCCCGTAGGACTGCAGAGAAGATCAGGAAGGCCGGCTTTATACCCTGGGTGACCGACAAGGATCTGGCGTCGTTGGGGGTAGGAACCGTAGAGGTGCTGCCGCGCAAGATCCTGGGCTTGTATGACGGCAGTGAGGGGGCTGATCCGATCTACACCAACCTGCAGCGTTTTGTGGTTATGCCGCTGAACTACCTGGGCTATCAGGTTGAGCTGGTTGATATGCGTCAGCCGTTACCGGAGGGGCAGCTTGCGGGACGCTATGCCGGGGTGGTGGTCTGGCCCAACTCGGACAGTTCCGGCAGCAAGAGCAACCTGCTGCAATGGATTCTGCGTCAGAAGGATCTCAAGCTGCCGCTGGTCTTTCTGGATCGTTTCGGTGTGCCGCCCCAGCAGTTTGCCCAGGCTATGGGAGGAACGCTGCGTGTCGGCAGTGCCACCGGCAAAGGGCTTAAGGTCATGCAGCAGGATGCCCTGATGGGGGTTGAGGCGCCCGTCATGCCGTCCGTGGGACAGCCGCTGGCGCTTCACTTTCCCGGGAGCGAGGTGCTGTTGGCTGTGGGTGATGGCCGACAGGTGGCCAGTGAGGCGGTTGCAATAACTCCTTGGGGAGGATACGCCCTGGAACCCTACGTGCTGAACGAGCTGATCAATGAGCGCGAACGCTGGGTGATCAATCCCTTTGACTTTTTCAGAAAGGCCCTGCGCCTTGCAAACAGCCCCGTACCGGACACCACCACCGAAAACGGGGTGCGTCTGCTGTTGTCCCATATCGATGCAGACGGCTTTGAAAGCAGGGTTGAGCGTCCCGGTGGACCGCTGGCAGTAACCGAACTGCGGGAGCGTATCCTGAAAAAATACCGGATACCGACCACCTATTCCGTGATCACCAGCACCTTGGGCGATCATGGCCTGAACCCCCAACAAGCTCCGGCATTGCAGGCTGAGGCCCGCGAGATCTTCGCGTTGCCCTGGATTGAGGCGGGGAGCCACACCTTTTCCCACCCCTTTTACTGGCAGAATACTGACGTAGCCAAACAGGGCTACACCGCCCAGTATTTGCCCATTCCCGGTTACAGCTTTCAGCTTGAATCAGAGATTGCCGGTTCGGCGGCCTTTATCAATCAGGCCCTGCTGCCTCCCGGCAAGAAAACCCGCCTGCTTCAGTGGTCTGGAGACTGTGCGCCCGGAGGCGATGCCCTGGCTGCCACCTATCGTGCCGGGCTGGGCAATATTAATGGCGGCGATACAATGATAACAGAATCAAACAGGTCGATTACGGCTGTTGCACCGCTGGGCGTGGCAAAAAATGGCTGGTTCCAGGTCTTTGCCCCCAATCAGAACGAAAATGTCTATACCAATCTCTGGACCGGTCCCTTTTACGGTTACCGTCGCGTGATTGAAACCTTCAAGCTGACTGACAGTCCACGCAGACTAAAGCCGATTAACATCTATTATCACACCTATTCGGTGACCAAGGAGGCCTCCCGGCGGGCGCTGGAGGATGTCTATGACTGGGCCTTGGCCCAGAAACCCCATGCAATCTTTGCCTCTGAGTATGTCAATAAGGTGCTTGATTTCAACCGCACCGTGGTTGCCCGTTCCGGCAACGGCTGGTTGATCCGGAACAATGGTGACCTGCGTCAGCTGCGGTTGCCGGTCAGCGCCGGTTACCCTGATCTAGCTGCCAGCCGCGGGGTGCTCGGCTTCTCTGATCACCATGACCAGCGTTACATCCATCTGGCGCCCGGCAAAGAGGCGTTTCTGGTGCTGACGGATAAGCGCCCCGGACGGAGCTGGCTGGCAGCAGCGGCTGCCACTATCGACCGCTTTGAGTGGACCTCCAGCGGCATGCGTCTGGCGGTGACCGCCCATGCCGAAGGGTATCTCAGGTTTGGGGCTGCCGATGGTTGCCGCTTGGTGTCCAATGGCCGCCCGGCGGCAGTACAACGGGATGCGGAACAACTCATCCTCCCGCTGAAAACAGGGACCTATGGCCTGGAACTGGTCTGTAAATAGGCAGCAGAATCAGCGTGAGCGCTTTGCCGGACCAGCCGCCATTGCCGGTCTTGTCGGGGCAGGGCTGCTGCTGCTGGTTGTGCTCTATCCGGAAAAAAGCCTGCTCAGACTGCTTGAGGCGCCGAATGTGACCAGCCCGGCCCAGCAACGCTATCTTGAGGCACTGATACATCTGCGCACCGGAGATCCCAATCTGGTCATCATCCTGGCGCGTAGTTACCTGGCTGCAGGGTGCACGGAAAAGGCACTCAAGGTGCTGGAACACCGGCGCGGCGTGTTAACCGGAGAACAGGCAAAGACTGTCATGCAGCTCTACTACGAGGCCCGGCGGCAGCAACTGGAGCTGATGCTGCCCGATGAGCCGGGTTGGAAAGCTGCACAGCAGCAATATGCGGCCCAGGTTGAGCAGCTGAGGCAGGCCGGGGCCACACCGAAGGAGCTGGTGCGCTGCCTGGCTGATGCCCGGGCACTTGGCGACAAACTGACCGTGGACCGGCTGGAGGCGTTGCTGGGGGCGGCTGCCGATCACGGCGCAGCTCCGGCGGTTGAGGCTGCGGCCTCTGCTGCCCTGGCCAAGGGAGATTATCGTGGCGCCGCAGAATTTTATTTCAAGGGGATGCAGTCTTCCGCCGGTTTGAGTCAGAAACGGGTCTACTTTCTGGCTGGTGTGCGTACCCTGCAGTCGGGCAACCTGCTGGCTGAGGCGTTGGCGGCAGCCGAACGGCATCTTGATGCGGGGCTGGCGCATGATCGCCAGAGCTTGTTGTATCTGACCAGACTTTCACTGGCAGCAAACCGTCCCGACCTTGCCCAGAAATATGTCCGGCGAGCCCTGGGGCTGCCGTCCGGGGCGAAGGAACCATGAAAACCGCTACGGCCAGGATACTTGCAGCCGGGCTGCTGCTTGGACAGACAAGCGGGGCGTATGCCCTGGCTGAGCCGTCGCAGTACTCCATCCCGGAGATCAGGGCCATCTTTGAGCAGGAACTGTTTGAACTGGCCCATACGGTCTTTCTGGCAAACGGAAATCTCAAGGAGGCCTTGGCGGTTACCCAGCGTGCGGTAAAGGCCCGGCCCGGTGATCCGGTCTGGCGGAAAAAGGCTGCCCAGACGGCAGAGTGGGCCGGTCGGCCCGATCTGGCCCTGGAACAGTGGTTTTATCTGGCCCGGCAGGGAAATCACGAGGCCCGTCAGTCTGTGCTGCGTCTCTCCCGCGGGCTGCAGGAGTTTCCGCTGCGCAAACAGCTGCTTGAACAGACAATCCGTGAGGGAAACGCTGACCCTGCCCTGCAGCGGGAATATCTTGCTGTGGCCGAGGGGATGGGGCTGCCGCAGGATGCCTATGCACTGCTGGCCTCGGGAGATCTGGGGAGTTTTGACCCGGTCTGGCGCCTGACGGAGGAGGCCCGGCTGGCCGAGCAGCTGGGACAGCCGGCAGATGCGCTACAGGCATGGGAAAAACGGGCTGCACTCAAGCCGCTCGATGTTGATGAATCGTTGAAACTGGCCTCGTTATGGTATGGTCAGTCTGACGTGATACACGCCTGGCAGGTGCTAAAGCAAGCGGCCGCGACCGCTCCGGCGGGCGCTGTGACGTTCTGGCGAACCTACGCGGACCTGGCCTGGGCTGTTCAGGAAACAGCGTCCTCAGCCAGGGCGTCTGAGCAGCTGATTGCCACGGGGCAGGCCATTGCCGTGGATTACCAGCGACTGCTGGAGCTGTACAGCGGATCGGACCCCCGGCGGGCATACGGCTATGCCCTGGCCGGCTGGCAGCGTTTCCATACCCCGCTATACTGGTATGCCATGGCAGATACCGGTCTGCGCAGCGGTAAGGCCAAGGCACTGGCCCTGTTTCTGAAAAACCTGGGGGCTGAAGAGCGCGGTCTGCTTGCCCGTGATGCCCGTTCCTGGATGGCCATGGCCCAGGTCTACCGTCAGACCGGTAATCCTGTCGCCAGTCTGACGGCCGCACGGGTTGCCGCACGTCTGGCAGCAGGTGATGCCGACCTGCTTGCGGCCTACCTCTGGATGCTGGTGGACCTGAAGCAGGTGGCTGAATTGCGGCCGCTGGTGCGGGAGTGGGAGGCGCGGATTGGCACATTGCCTGCCCTGCGTGAACCGCTGGCAGCCGCCATGGTGCTGCTGGGTGATACTCCCCGGGCGTTACGGCACTATCAGATCCTGGCAGCGCAGCATCAGGCAGACCCGGCCTGGTTGGCCTCCTTTGCCGATCTCCTGGAGCAGGCTGGCCGGCAGGAGGTTGCCTGGACGGTCAGGCGCCGGGCTTACCGGCTGCTGCATCAGCAGATCCAGAACGATCTGACGCTTGCCGATGCCCGGACCCTGCGCTTGACCCAGGCCCAGTTGTTGCTGCATTTGGCCCCGGGTGATCCCCTTTCAGCCCGCATCAGACGGATTGCAGAAGGTGAACGGGATAATTTTGCCAATGAGCTGATTCTCGGCTGGGCCATGACCACCGGTCAGACCGATCTGGCCCGGCTCTGGTACTGGAAGAGTTTTGCCCGGGCCGTAACCCGGCCTGAATGGGCCCGGTTGGGACTGGCCCTGGAAGAGAACGACCGGGACACCATGGCGGAGCTGCTTGACCGCAAACTGGAACAGCTGCCCTACCGTGACGCAATTGAAGCGGCGCAGCGATCAGGTAGTATCCCGCTGGCTCAAGAGCATGCCTGGCAGCGCCTGCAACTGAACCGTGAGGACAATCTGGTGGATGCCCAGGTGCGGCAACTGTTCGGCCTCCGCCCCGGTTACCTCGCCACGGGGTTGAAGTTGCAGGATCAATCCGGTGTCGGTTGGGCAGAGTCACGGCTGACGCTGGCACAACCGGTCAGCGGTCGCTACAGCCTGAAGGCGGAACTGACCGAGCGGCAGTTCAGCCTGCTGAAGAGTAACGCGTTGGGCGCCCTGCCGGACCATGATCTCAGCGCCAGCCTGACCCTTACCCGCCAGCATGAGCGGGGACAGCTGGCCCTGACGCTGGGGGGGCGTGATGGTGGTCTGGACAGCTTTGTCACCGCCTCCCTTGCAGGAAACTGGCAGCCCTGGCGTGACCTGCAGCTGGCAGCCGGTCTGGAGCTGAACGGCAGGGCCGACGAAACCGCGGCGCTTTCTGTCGGGGGCACCCGCGATCGTCTGCGTCTGACCGCTCTTGGTACGCCGACTCCAGCAGTTTCGTTTGCCCTGGAGCTGGCTGCAGCGCGTTTTCATGATCAGGCGGGACACTATCTGGGGCAGGGGCAGTCAGCGGAGCTTGACGTAAGACACCAGTTTACCCGCGCCTGGCCCGATTACGGGGTGCGCCTGTTTGGCGGCTATACCAGCTATACGGCAGATGGCAGCGTCAGCAACAGGTCGGCAATGCTCGTGCCGGCCACTGCCAGCCCGACTGCGGCGTTTTTTGTACCGGCCAGTTTTGGACATCTGGGGGCGGGTCTGTTCCTTGGACAGGCCTGGAAAAGCAGCTATAGCCGCGACTGGAAGCCGTTTGCAGAGGCAGATTTTGATTGGAACAGCAACTCCGGGGCCGGTTTCAGCTATGGGGCAGGCCTGGTGGGGCCGGTCTTTGGTCTTGATCAGCTGATGTTTGAAGTGACGCAGGGCAGCGGCAAGTTCGGCAGCACAGACCTGACCACTACCATCGGCGTCAACTATCGGTATTTTTACTAAGTTCTATGCTGGCTATGAGGAGGAAACCATGAAACGTGTCGTGCCTGTTCTGGTGGGACTAATGATGCTTGCCGGTTGTACTACCCTGCATCAGGGGATGCGGGAGGCAGTGCCGCAGGCGGAAACCTGGGCGGTCATCCCGTTTGTGAACAATACGGAGACCCCCTTTGCCGCAGAGCGGGCTGAGGCGATTGCTACCGCGCTGCTCTATGCCCGTGGGATCCAGCGGGTGGTAACAGCGCCCCAGGACCCGGCGGCAGATGCCGAGGCACTGCCGGACCGGGGGCTGAAGCGGCGGCAGGAGGGGCTTGCCTGGGCCAAAAAGCAGAACATTCGCTATGCCCTGCAAGGAACAATAACGGAGTGGCGCTACAAGGTCGGGCTTGACGGAGAGCCGGTGGCCGGTATGACCCTGCAGCTGGTTGACCTGCGGGATGACAAGGTGCTCTGGAGCGGCAGTTCAGGAAAAAGCGGCTGGAGCCGGGAGGCGGTCAGTGCCGTTGCGCAGCAGGTGTTGGAGAACCTGATTAAGACAATAGAGCTGCGCTAGTATGACCCCGTTAAACGGCATAACCTCCCGTTTCCCGCAGCTGGCGCCGTGGCTGGAGACCCTGGTGCTGACCCTGCTGGTGCCGGCGCTGGGCTGCCTGCTGAGCAAAGACGACCCGTTTTTTGTGCAGTCAGCGTTTCCCTGGCTCTGGTTCGGTCCGCTGCTGGTGGCCCTGCGTTACGGCATTGCCCCGGCACTCAGTTCGGTCTCGTCCCTGGTGGTGCTCTGGTTTGTGTTCTCCCTGACAGGCCTGCTCAAGGGGGCGTTCCCGCTGCATTTCATGCTTGGCGGAGCCCTGCTGTCCCTGATTGCCGGTCAATTCAGCTCGGTCTGGACAACCCGTCTCAGGCGTTCTGACCAGCTTTCCCGTCATGCCTCCGAACGTTTTCAGCAGCTGTCGCGGGCCTACTTCATGGTTCGCCATTCCCATGACCGGCTTGAGCAGAACCTGGTCAGCCGTCCGGTCACCCTGCGGCAGGCCATGATGGAGCTGCGCCGGCTGCTGGTTGAGAGAGGCGGAGAGGTCAGCAATGAATTGGCCGGTGAGCTGATGGTGATTCTGGCCCACTACTGCTCACTATCAAGCGCCGCCATCTATGCCGTGCGCCATGGGGTGCCTGATCCCGTACCGCTGGCACAGTGCGGCCAGGGGGCCTCCTACCGGCCGGATGATCTGTTGCTGCGCTCTGCCCTGGAGTCGGGCACCACGGCATATCAGGCGGCCAACCGGCTTGGCGATGGTCAGCACAGCAGTTATCTGGTGGCGGCACCGCTTCGCACCAGCAGCGGACGGATGCTGGGGGTTTTGCTGGTCAGTGATATGCCCTTTATGGCGCTGCATCGTGAAACTCTGCAGATCCTCGGCGTCTTGCTGGCCTACGCGGCTGATCATGTGGAGGCCGCCACTATCGCCAAACGTCTGATAGCGGTGTACCCCGATTGTCCGACCGTCTTTGGAGCTGAACTGGTCAAGATGACCCGTTTGAGGCGTGACCTTGATATTGTGAGTACTGTGGTGGTGATCAATTTGCAACCGGGACCGCGGCTTGATGAGTTGTGCCAGGTGCTGGAACGGCAGCAGCGTGGCCTGGATCACGGCTGGCGGAGGGATCTGGGCTGGTGTGTGCAGTTTGTGACCCTGATGCCGTTCACCGGCCCGGCCGCCCTGGAAGGGTACCAGGCCCGCCTGAACGAGGTCCTGCGCAAGCAGTTCAGCATGACGCTGCAGAGCGTGGGGATTACCATAAAATACGCGGTCCTGTCCGGCGATGAACCGCTTGTGCAACTGGCAAACCTGTTGACGGAGGATCTATGAACAGCCTGAAACTGCTCATCTATGGCCTCTGCAGTGAGCAATCAGCCCTGCTGGCGGTCTTTGGTTCGCAACCGGTCTGGCAACGGGTACTGCTGTTTCTTGCCGGGCATCTGATTGCGTCCTCACTCTTTTCGCTGCTGCTCGCCATCAGTTTTCCCAAACGCTTTGTTGCGCTGCGCCGGGGCCTGTTAGGGCTGTTCTTCTGTTTCAACTTCTTTGTGCCTGCCTTCGGCGCGGTCGGAACCCTGCTGATTCTTCTGTACTTCAGGATGTTTTTATCAAACGAGGAACGGGCCGAG
This sequence comes from Trichlorobacter lovleyi, assembly GCF_015239775.1. Classification (NCBI taxonomy): domain Bacteria; kingdom Pseudomonadati; phylum Thermodesulfobacteriota; class Desulfuromonadia; order Geobacterales; family Geobacteraceae; genus Trichlorobacter; species Trichlorobacter lovleyi. The sequence goes on along the minus strand of NZ_CP058409.1, from coordinate 3,213,447 downwards.
TTCTCCAATGTACCCTTACCCCCCTTCCAGGCAGAATCTGCCGACCTGGGGTCCGGTATGGGTGAGGGGGGGGCCTGGTCCCGTCTGCGCACGGCCGGTCTGCCCCGTGAGCTGCGTTTGAAGGCCCTGCTGTCAGTGGGGGCGAGTGGCGGACATAACTCCAGCCGGCTGCTGCAGCATGCCACCGGCGACAGTGACGATGAAATCCGGCTCTTGGCCTTCAACCTCTATGAACGCCAGGAACAGAAGATTCAACAGACCATTTCCGCCTCACTGGAAGAGCTGAAGCAGGCCAAAACAGCAGCGGTTAAGGCCTCGGTCTGCCGTAATCTGGCCTTCTCATACTGGGAGATGGTCTACAGCGCACTGGCACAGGATGACCTGCGCGATTTCTTTGTGGAACAGGCCGCCAAGTATGCCGCACAGGCGCTGCAGTTGAACAGCAGAAACCCGGCGTTGCTCATCCTGATGGTCAGGATTCATCTGCAGAAACGTGACTATCTCCTGGCAGATGAGGCGATCCAAACCGCCCTTGCAGCGGGTGCTGATCCGCTCAAACTGCTGCCGTATCAGGCTGAACTGGCATTTTATGCCCGGGACTTTCAGGGGGTGAGGGCCTTTCTGATGCAGGATGCCACGGTCCGCTTCAGGCCGGGCATCGGTCCGGTGGCTCAGTTCTGGGGAGCACGCTAATGGCTGACAACAGGCTGCCGAAGGCACAAAAGGTTGATGTCATGCTGCTGCTGGAGGGGACCTTTCCCTACGTCAGCGGCGGGGTCTCCAGCTGGGTCAATCAGATTATCAGGGGCTTTCCCGAACTTGAGTTCGGGGCGGTGTTTATCGGCAGCAGCTCCGATGAATATGACGGTATCAAGTATGAGCTGCCGTCAAACCTGAAACACCTGCAGGTCCACTACCTGCATGATGAACATACCACCCCGCCGATAACGCCCTGCAGCGGTGATGCCCAGGGGTTTGAGACCCTGAAACGGCTGCACGGCTGGTTCGCCAATCCTCACCCGGATGGCCTGCCTGCCGAGCTGAAGCAGGCCTCGTTCTACCTGAATGCCAAAGGTGGCGTGGACTATTCGCAGTTCCTTTATTCCCGCCGTTCATGGGAGTACATCTGTGAACTGTATAGCGCCCAGTGTACCGACCCCTCCTTTGTGGACTATTTCTGGAGCGTGCGTAACATGCATGCCCCGATCTGGCAACTGGCCGCCATAGCCGGCAGCCTGATCCCTGCCCGGGTCTACCACACCGTATCCACCGGTTATGCCGGATTTCTCGGAGGATTACTGCACCACCATACCGGCCGCCCCCTGCTTTTGTCAGAGCACGGCATTTACACCAAGGAACGCCGGATCGATATCTTTAACAACGAGTGGATTCAGGATAACCGTAATGCCCTGCAACGCGATCCCACCGAGATCAGTTACTTCCGGGATCTCTGGATCAGGTTTTTTGAGACCCTGGGGCGGTTTTGCTATGATGCCTCCGGGCGGATCGTGTCGTTGTACGAAGGGGTCCGCCAGCGCCAGATCAGCGACGGTGCCCTGCCTGAAAAGATCAGTGTCGTGCCTAACGGCATCGATGTGGCCCGTTTTGCGCCGCTACGCGCCACACGGCCGGCAAAGCCCCCTCTGGTGCTGGCGCTGCTGGGCAGGGTGGTGCCGATCAAGGATGTCAAGACCTACATCCGCGCGATCCGTATCCTGGTCAGCCATATCCCGGAACTGGAGGGCTGGGTGGTCGGGCCGGACGGTGAGGATCCGGAATACGCCGCAGAATGCCGGGCCCTGGCCCAGAGTCTCGAGATCGCGGACCGGGTCCGTTTTACCGGCTTCATGAATCCGGTGGAGCTGTTTCCCCAGATCGGTCTGCTGGTGCTTTCCTCCATCAGCGAAGGGTTGCCGCTGGTGGCGTTGGAGGGATTTGCGGCCGGCGTGCCGCTGGTCTCCACCGATGTCGGTTCCTGCCGTCAGCTGGTGGAAGGAGTGGGAGAGGAGGACCAGGCGCTGGGGGTGGCCGGTGGCATTGTGCCGATCAACAGCCCTCAGGCCCTTGCAGAGGCCTGCCGCAGGCTGATCGGGGACCAGGAAGCCTGGGACAGGGCCAGTCAGGCCGGTATCAACCGGGTTGAAAAGCTGTACACCCAGCAGCAGATGTTTGAACGTTACCGGGCGTTGTACCAGGAGGCATTGAGCTGATGGCAGGCATCGGTTTTGAACTGCGCAAATTGATGAAGGGGGACAGCTACAGCTCGCTGTTGATGGCCTATGCCTATGCCGGCATCATCAGCTCCGGTCCCTGGATCCTCTCGATCATTGCGGTCCTGCTGATCGGTGTCATCTCGCTGCCGGTGGTCATTCCGGCGCTGCTGGTCTCCAAATTCCAGACCGTGGTAACCTATCTGATCGCCTTCAGCCTGATCCTGACCGGCCTGGTCCAGCTGGCCTTCACCCGCTATTCGGCGGACCGGATCTTTGAAAAAGAACACTACAGGCTGCTGCCGAACCTGAACGGCCTGTTGCTGGTGGTCATTGTTGTCAGCGGCGTGCTCTCCTACCCGATCGGACTGCTGGAGTTTCCCCAGCAAAGCCTGTTCTTCCGGCTGCTGTTTGCGGCGACCTTTGTCGTGCTCTGCTGTGTCTGGGTCACGGCGATCCTGCTTTCCGGACTCAAGGCCTACAAGGCGATCCTGATCAACTTTGCCCTGGGCTATGGCTCTGCCCTGCTGTTGGCCTTCCTGCTGCGTCACGGCAACCTGGAAGGGCTTTTGCTGGCCTTTCTGGCCGGTCAGTTTATTCTGCTGCTGGGAATGTTCTGGGTGCTCTTCCGGGAGTATCCCTCCAGGGTTTTTATTGAATTTGACTTTCTGGGGGGCGGGCGGATGTATCGCTCCCTGATGCTGACCGGTCTGTTCTATAACCTGGGAATCTGGATCGACAAGTTTATCTTCTGGTTTCACCCGTTGACCGGTTCGATCGTAATCGGACCTTTGCGGGCCTCACTGGTCTATGACCTGCCGGTTTTCCTGGCCTACCTTGCGATCATTCCCGGTATGGCGGTTTTCCTGGTCCGGATGGAGACGGACTTTGTGGAGTACTATGACCGCTTTTACGACGCGGTTCGCGAGGGGGGCTCACTCTCCTACATCCGGGAGATGAAGGATGAAATGGTGCGGGTTGCCCGTGAAGGGCTCTATGACATCATCAAGATTCAGGCCATCGCCACCATTGTTGTCATCGTGGCCGGGCGGCAACTGCTGCTGTGGGCCAGGATTTCAGAAATCCACCTGCCGCTGCTCTCCGTCCAGGTGGTGGCAACCGGTTTTCAGGTGGTACTGCTGGGGCTTCTGAACGTCTTTTTCTATCTGGATAAACGTAACCGGGTTCTGCTGCTGACCGCGCTGTTCACGGTGCTGAATCTGGCGTTTACCCTGATTTCAATCCGGCTGGGGCCCTTCTACTACGGCTACGGTTTTGCATTGGCCCTGATGATGACCATCGCGGTCGGTATGGCCTTGCTGGATAACGATCTGGATAAGCTGGAGTACGAGACCTTCATGTTGCAGTGAAGTTCATTTCAAGGCGTTCTCTTTGCTGGCATGTCATCGGCTCCTAACGTACTGCGTGTACGCCTGCGTCGCCGAACTCCTCGTCGCCTTGGCAGCATCCTTGATCTGGAAATGGGGTGAGATTTTGTCGGGTAGGAAAGGGGTCCTGCGCACCCTGGCCGTGCGTACAGGACCCCTGGAACAACAGTCAAGCTACTCTTCGATCATCTCGGCCACCAGATCATAGTCTGATGAATCAACGATCTTGCAGGCCACAATGTCGCCGATCTCGGCATGGCCGGAGGTGATGTAGACCTGCCCGTCAATGTCCGGTGCCTGACGGCTGGTTCTGCCTTTCAGTAATAGTTCAGTCTCTTCGCTATAGCCTTCCACAATCACCTGCTCAATTTGCCCCACCATGGCCCGGTTGCGGCGGAAGGAGACCCGTGCCTGGGCCTTCATCAGCTTGCGGTGCCGCTCCCGTTTGACCCGCTCGGATATCTGGTCAGGCATCTCGGCTGCCGGTGTGCCTTCTTCCTTTGAATAACAGAAGACACCCAGGCGATCAAACTGGGCCTTTTCCACGAACTGGGTCAGGTTGAGAAAATCATCCACCGTTTCACCGGGAAAGCCGACGATCAGGGAGGTGCGCAGGGTGATGCCGGGGATCTCGCTGCGCAGGCGTGTGATCAGGGTCCGGATCTGCTCTTCGCTGCTGCGGCGTTTCATCCGTTGCAGGACGTTATCGCTGATATGCTGGATCGGGATATCCAGATAGTTGCAGAGTTTCGGTTCGGTCTTGAACAGCTCGATCAGCTCGTCGCTGATGCCGTCGGGATAGGCATACAGGAGTCTGATCCATTTCAGGTCCTCGATTGCTGCCAGGCGCCGGATCAATCCGGCAAGGCTGCTGGTGTCATCCATGTCACTGCCGTAGCGGGTGATATCCTGGGAGACCAGGATCAGTTCTCGCACGCCGCCCTTGACCAGCCGCTCTGCCTCGGCCACCAGGGCCTCGACGGGGCGTGAGCGGTACGGGCCGCGCAGTGACGGGATCACGCAGTAGGTACAGCAGTTTGAGCAGCCCTCGCCAATCTTCAGGTAGGCGTACCAGCCGGGTGATGAATTCAGACGCGGCAGGCTCTCGTCGTAGATATAGTTGGGGTCGCCAACATACTTAATCTGACCCTCCTGGGCCTGGTGCTCAGTCAGGATCTCAGCAATCCGGGGATAGTCGCCGGTGCCGATCAGGATGTCCACCTCGGGCAGCTCATGGGCCAGCTCTTCCTGGTAACGCTGGGGCAGGCATCCGGCCACCACCAAGGTCTTGCACTTGCCATCCTGCTTGCGGTCAGCCAGATCAAGGATGGCGTCGACACTTTCCTCCCGAGCCTCCTTGATGAAGGAACAGGTGTTGACGATGATGACGTCGGCCTCTTTTTCATCCATGGTGATTTCATAGCCCTGTTTTGCCAGAACCCCCAGCATCACCTCGGCATCCACCAGGTTTTTGGGGCAGCCCAGGCTGACCATACTTACTTTTTGTTTTGTCATTGCTTCCTCTTGCATTGCCGGTAAACCGGTTTGTTTATTCCTTTGATTTCTCGCGGATTGCTTCCCAATCCTTACCTTTCGGCATTATAAAAAGGCACTGTCCATTACTTCGCTTTTCCCAGAGTTCTCCAAGCTGACGCTTTTCAAGGTTCTCGCGAAGTTCCCAGTCGCGACTGTTTTTGTACTCCACTGCCAGAATCTTACCATTATCCAGTTGGCAGAGAAAATCAGGATAGAAACGGTCAGTGCCGGTCTGAAGTGAAAACGAGGTACGCTTACATTCCACATTGCGGACCCAGAAGGTGACACCTTCAAGTTGAGTTGCCAGAAAAAGGGCGCATTCGAACTCTTCGCCATCACCCTTCAAGTTGCCGATTTGCGGGAAAAAGTGTTTAGGTAACTCGGTAAAACCACAGTAAATAGAATCGTAGGCGTAGCGGCCTTGTTCAAAAATCACCTGACTCCGATCATTCACGGCAAAGTCTTCAACGGCAAACAGAAGCGACTGATGCACCTGTTGCATGGCTTGCTTTTTTGCCTCGTTGATCTTGGTCTCCAGCGCATTGCGCAGGCGGAACTTTGCGTAGGCCAACTCTTCAAGGGTAAACCCACTTGCTAGCAGCCAGTCAATAGCCCTGTTCAAAAATGCGGATTTTTCATCCGGCAGCAGGGTCTGATCGTAGATATTACGCTCCAGCCAGGAAACAAGTTGTACCTGATTCCAGCCGGAATGGTACTCAAATAGCGGTGTCTCTGCCACAGTTTCAGTGAATGGGGTGAATTTTACCTTCTCTTTTTCCAGCGACATTACTCCGCCCTGTGGTTTTTGGCTGGAGGTGCTGAATGACGTAAGCTCACTGGAGTAGTCCAGTAGGCTCCAGTCGCCTTGTAGCAGGTGGGTCGCCTCAAACGGTTCCCATAGATCGCCTTGGCGGTACTGAAGCTGGGGAACGGAGAAGCGCACCCCGCTTTCCGCAGGTGATTTTGTCGGAACGGTACGGGGAGAGCGCAGCCGGGTAATGGCCTCGCGCACGGCCTGCTTGCCTGCTGGCGTCTGAAAGACCTCCTGTAAGGCCTTTACCTGAGGCTCACTAAAAGAACCCTTCAGAGTGATGGAGCCATTCTCGGGGGTGATTTCGATCTTTTTCGCAAGGGTTTCCGGTATTGCTTCCGGTTCAGGCAACTCAGGTGTGCTGTAGGTGATGCTGTGTTGGTGACTGAACAGGTCATCGGTCTGGGGATCGTCCGGTATGTTTATCAGATCCTTTGTCTCTTGACGCTCAAAACCGTTACGTACCAGACCATCTTTGAGGCTTTCAACCGTTGCGGCAAAGTTGGTAGAGGTCAGGTAGGCATAGGCCATATTCAGTTCCGGGTGCTGCCGCCGCTCGGCGTAGGGCATACGCAAAATCCGACCCAATACCTGCTCTGCGGCTGTGGCGGAGCTGGTGTTGCGCAACGAACAGAGTACATAGGCAAAAGGGCAATCCCAGCCTTCACGCAGTTTGTCCACGGTAATGATGAAGCGCAATTTGCAGGTGTCGGACAGAATGTCTTTGCCTGATATTTCGTCATTAAGGCCGGTGGCCTCGGCAATTTCATCTGGCGGGATGTTAAAATCCTCCAACAGCGCTTTTCTTACCCGTTCCGGCACCAATGTTTCATGGTTTGTATCCTTGCGTTCTGCCTGAATCAGCATGATTGGTCGCAGATAGGTCGGTTCCGATGCTGCGTGCTGCTGTAACTGGTCCAGGCAGGCGATAGCATCCCGCAGAGCATCAAGCCAGTTGGGGCGTTGCACCAGGTTCAGCGGCATCTTGATCATATCTTCTGAATGGAGCACAGAAGCCGACACGCTATACAGTACGTTACTGGGCTGATAGGTTCGGTCAGGCGTTGCCGTCAGCTCCAGTATGGCACAGGGTTCAAAGCGGGACAGGGTTTCAAAGGCTAGCGGTGTCCCCTGGTTATGGGCCTCATCAACAATGAGAAACGGCCTTCTAAGCCGTAGCACATCTACCAGTGAACCATTGCCCCGCTGTACCGGGTCGGTCACTCCCCTGAAATGCTCCATCAGGCTGCCGTTCTGCTTATAGACGCTCAGGCGTCCGGTTTCTTCCTGCTTAAAGGCCTGCATGGTGGCAACGATGATCACGTTGGAACCGTCCAGCAGGTGGGGAGTCATGCGTAACGCCTCTTCAATATCCAGCACCGCGAAGTCACCCAACACAGACGACATGGACTGCCGCAAGAGAGAGTTGGGGTTGCGCAAGGCCTTCAAGGTCTGTTCGCGGATCGGCTCCGACGGCACCAGCCAGAGAGTCAGGCTGAACGGTGTCTGTAACAGACTGCGGTTGATCCGTTCAATCGACATTCCGGCCACCAATGTCTTGCCTCCGCCGGTGGGAATGCGCAGACAGACATAGGGGACCTGTTCAAGGGTGCGCAGTGGCCGGTAGAGCAGCGCCATATTGCGCCATTCCTGGGTGGTTGCGGCGTAGCTCTCGCGGGGGCAACCGGTTTCATTGCAGCGCTTGAGGAACTTTTCCAGCCAGTTCAGGGCATCACTTTGGTAGCTTTTGAGAATCATGCCGCCCCCAGCTTGAGTTTATAGGGTAACTGTTTAAAGGTGATTCCTTCACGCCGTAGACGTTCTGCATCAATCCGGCAGGCGGTGCCATAGATGATTTTGGGGCCTTCGTGCTCGGGCAGCAGCGAAAGCAGGGCCGTGGTCAGCACATTGCCGCCTTTGATGGTCTTGTCTTTAAGGATGCCGTTATAGAGCAGATAGATAGCGGTGCCGTTGTGGATGCCCAGCAATACTGAATCTGTTTTTGCATCGTGGGTTAGCGGTTCGCCGGTTTCGGAGAAGTAGACATGCCGGGCCAGATCGGCAAAGGAAACCGTCGTGCGTATGTTGCCCCGCTCGTCGAAAAGCGGCTCGCTCAGCTCGCAGAAACGAAAACCGCCGCCCAGTGCGGGAACATCTCCATACCCCAAAGCTACCCGCGAAAGGCGCTGCGCGGTGATATTTTGGCAAATTTTGTTGTCCATCTCAATCAGGATGAACCGGCGATTGCCACCATCAGCGGTATTCTGGGCAAGCACGGCATGACCAGTTGTGCCGCTTCCAGCAAAAGAGTCGAGAACCAAGCAGTCTGGCGGTGCACAATAGGAAATGATTCTCTGAACTAGAGCTAGCGGCTTGGGAAATGCAAAAAGGCGTTCATCGAGAATTTCATCAAGTTCCCGCGCTCCCGATTGAGTCTTGAACTCAGGCCAGAAGCTTGACGCTGGCATTCGTTCTTGTGTCTCCGAGAGAAAACGCTTTTTGCGCGGCCAGCCAGTTTGTGGATTGGGTGGCCACCAAATACGATCTTCAGACAATAACTGTTCATAACCAGCCCTGTCTGTTATCCAGCCTTTGGCTGGATCTGGTTTCCATATGTTGTTCGTCCCAGGTTGCTCCATATCATAGTTGTGAAGATTTGGACGTTCCGAGGCTGTTGCTTTTCCCTTGAGAGGGTCGGTAACATACGGCCCTCTTGGGTCGTTATCCGGGTTTCGAAAGTCTGACCTGTCAATTACACGACCTTGAATTTTAGCTGTTTCTGATTTGCCGTAGACGAAAATATGTTCGTGATCAGGTGATAGACGAGTTTTGATCCTGTTATCAGTGTTTCTTGTATTCCAAGCAATAGTTGCAAGTCGATTCCTAAATCCAAAAATTTCATCTAGCAGCAATCGTAAGTGGCCAGCTTCGACATCGTCCAAAGAAACAAGGATGACGCCATCCTCAGATAGGAACTCACGCAACAATGACAAACGCGGATACATCATGCACAGCCACTTGTCATGCCGCGATAGGTCTTCGGCTTCCTTGCCAACCGCTCTTCCCAGCCATTCCCGCATTTCCGGGCTGTTGACGTTGTCGTTGTACACCCAGCCTTCGTTGCCGGTGTTGTAGGGAGGATCGATATAAATGCACTTGACCTGACCGGCGTAATAGGGCAGCAGGGCCTTGAGCGCCACCAGGTTGTCCCCCTGCACCAGCAGGTTGCCGCTGCCGGGGTCGCCTACCGACAGTTCATCATTGCATTTAAGCAGATGAAACGGTACCTCGCGGTGATGGTTGACAACGGCCTTCTTTCCTATCCAGTCAAGGGTGGGCATGTTTCTCCTTTATACGAAAAGGCCGCCCATGGTTGAGCGGCCCAGATGATTCGGCAGGTTTGTGCTCTTACGCCAGGCCTTTGGCGGACAAGATGTTTTCGTACTTTTGCCGATCCATGGGGCAATCAACAAGATCGAGAAATTGAGGCTTTGTCAAATGACACTGTTTTGCCATTTTACCCAGCAGGTCATCGCCGATGCTTTTCATTTTGGGGGTGTGGCTGGTCTTGGTTTTAGCCGTGGTCTTCTTGCCAGTGGTAGAACGATAAACAAAATAGCTGTGATCCCCTTCTGAACGTTCAAACCCCTTACTTTCCAGCGAGGATTCAATACGACGGATATCACGCTGCACGCGGCACCTCGCGCACAGCAGCAAGAAGATTTTGTTTCAACCGGATTGCCGCGTCTGTCAGCTCTGCATCAGGGGCCTGTGCATAATCATCCCAAAGAAAGGCAATTTGCTCTTTTAGCTCTATATCCAGTTGATCGCGCGTATAAGCATAAACGTCGATACCAAGAGCTTGTTCCTCAAGGCAGTACAGTTGCTGGGTCTCATCAAGTTCCGGTGTCAACTCGAGCGGTTTCAAAAATTCGAATATTCTTCCGTTGTATTCAATGGATTGGAGGTAGAAGGGGGTAAGGTCAACCTCTTCAATGTTTCCGACATTGATAATTTTTTTAGGCAGGTCATTTTCATCCATAATGACCTCACCAGTAACCTGAATCAGTTCTCGGGGACGCTCAAGCAGCATTTCCTCCAACGCCTCGCAGTAGGTACACTCCAGCTCCCTATTGTTTGCCGGGTAGACAAGCTTGATTTTCCGGTCATCAAACTGAATCTCGGATAACCGACCGGTTACGGTGCGGAGTTGGCATTCCGGGTCGGCGGTGGTGGACAGGTAGGTTCTGCTGCGCTCGTGCAAGGTCTCTAAAGCAACTTTTAAAAGCCCCCCCGGCTGAGAGATTCCGGCCTTGATGCCGCTACCCTGAGCAGGCGACATGGAGCGGATCGCTTCAATAAACCGATCACGCCGACTATGGTCAGGAATGGTACCTGTTAAGCGGGAAGCGTCGCCTGTGGCAATAGATTCACAACAGGCTGAAAATAAACCGCCGACAGCCTCAACATCATCCAGGGCAAACAGTTCAACAGACGGATCACCAATTTCTACAGGGACAATATAACTGCCGGGTTTGGGCAAGGAGCAGAGCAGGGGATATTTTGCTTCAACAGATTTACTGATCCGTTCGCGCTGGCGTACAGATACATTTTCATGCTGCATGGCAAGCAGATGTACTGCGCGCTGCATGGCACTTAAAACCTGGCTTAGAGTCGCAACCGGCAGCATCTGGCCATCGGCAAAGCGTCCTTCAAAGCGTATTTCAAAGCGTCGTTTGTCGTTCATTGTTTTCTGGCCAATGTATCGATCTTCCCCAGTTGCCTAATAGTAACAGCCAGTTAAAAACTTAGGCGAAGCATGTTTCTATATACTCAAAATCTACCTGATGGCAAACACTTTATACCTGCTTCAGGTGTGATCACTTTGCCGGCGTCGGCAAAGTGATCTGAAGTCCCCTATTCCCTGAAGTTGGTGAACTGCATCTCAACATCAAGATCTTTGCCCTTCAGAAGCTGGATCGTGTCCTGCAGGTCATCACGGTTCTTGCCGGTGACCCGTACCTGATCATCCTGGATCTGGGCCTGGACCTTGAGTTTGCTTTCCTTGATCACGGCGATGATTTCTTTGCCCTTTTCCTTGGATATGCCCTGCTGGACCGAGATGATCTGGCGCACCATGCCGCCTGAGGCGGGCTCTATCTTGCCGTACTGCAACGCCTTGATGGAGATGTTGCGCTTCAGGAACTTGCTTTGCAGTACATCAATCACCGCCTTCAGCTTGTAATCATCTTCAGAGAGAACCTTGACGCTATCCTTTTCCTGGGTGATTTCGCTCTTGGAGCCCTTGAAGTCGTAGCGCTGACCGATTTCCTTGATGGCCTGATTGACGGCGTTGTCTACTTCCTGCATGTCTACTTTGGATACGATGTCGAACGACGGCATGTGCTTCCTCCTACGGTTTGATAATTTCGACGCCTTGCGGCACTTTAAAGGTGAATTTTGCGGCTGAGAGGCCACTGTTGGTCCGTATCCGGCTATAGCTGATCCGGGTTTCGGTGCCGCTCGCATCAACCACGGTTGATGCTACCACCGGGAACGACTCCTTTGCCTGGCCATCGGCCAGCATGGCATTGACCGCCTCTTCGTGGATGGTCAGGCGCAGGCGGGACAGGATCGGAGTCGGCTTGCGCGGGGTCAGTTCCAGCAGGTAGTTGCCCTGTTTGTCACGGCTCGGCTTGGCAAATGCGGCGTTGAAGTCCTTTGACACATTGCCCAGGCCGGTCAGGTAGGCCATGCCGATGCTGTTGCCCCCCTTCATCATCCCTTCCAGCGACGATACCAGCACCTGCCTGTTCTCCGGCTGATAGAACCAGACCTGTTTGCCATTGGAGATGATACTCTGCTTTGGCACGCTGTAGTCAAAGCGGAACTGGGCGGTGCCCTGTGGGGGACGTCGCAATGCCAGTTCGCCGTGTCCTTTCTGGGGCTTGGGAAATCCTGCCAGGGTGGTGGTCTGACTAAAGCTGGCCTGCAGGTCCTGCAGTGAGGCATAGCCTTGCTCAAGGGTAGCAATGACCTGTTGCAGGGTGGCTTCGGCTGCCAGGGCCGGGGTGGAGCTGCAGCAGAGTAGAACTGCAAGGATGCAGGTGCTGATAAGCTGTTTCATGGTTTAGTTCTCCGTATAGAGCCTGCCGACGCAGGCAGCTGGGTCAACAATAAAGACAATCTGGCCGTTGCCCAGCAGGCAGGAACCGGAGATGCCGCGCAGGTCTGTCAGGGGATGACGCAGGGGGCGGGTAAAGATTTCCTGCTGGCCCAGCAGACGATCCACCAGTAGGCCTATTGGTTGCTTGTTTGATTCTGTAAGTAATATCGGCAGTATTGCACTGTCTGACAAGGCTTCGCGCTGCCGGAAAAAACGGGGCAGATTGCGGATCGGTATCTCTACGCCGTCACGCAGCAGATACAGGTCGCGCCCTTTCTGGATAATCTCGTTGCGCTGTACCTCACAGGTGTTGGTAATGGCGCTGACCGGCACTGCCAGCAGCAGCTCTCCACAGGTTACCATCAGGGCGTGGATAATGGCTACGCTGATTGGCAACCGCAATGTGATGGTGGAACCGTGCCCCGGTGTTGAGTCAACCGTCAGGGTGCCCCCAATGGTCTGGATGGCGTTCTGAACCACATCCATCCCTACGCCACGACCGGAGATGTCGGTAATCCTGGGTGCCGTTGAAAACCCCGGGGTGCAGATCAGCAGCAGGGTCTCCTGCAGGGTCAGGGCGTCCGCCTGCGGTTTGGTTAGAAGTCCCTGACTGACCGCTTTCGAACGGATGCGCGCCGGGTCCATGCCCCGGCCGTCGTCACGGATCTCCAGCAGGATCTGATCAGCCTGGCGGCTGACGGCCAGCTGCAGATTGCCGGTTGCCGCCTTACCGGCGGCTATCCGTTCCGCCGGGGGCTCCAGCCCATGATCAACGGCATTTCGCAGCAGGTGCATCAGCGGCTCAATCATCTGTTCCAGCACCCCGCGGTCCAGTTCAATGCTGTCGCCTGTAATGCTGAAGCTGACCTCTTTACCGCTCTGGCGTGCCAGATCCCGCACCATACGGGGGTAGCGCTCGGCAATTGACCCAAACGGCAGCATCCTGGCCCGGAATACCTCGTTTTGCAGTTGACGCAGCAGGGATGATAGTTCCTTGAGCGGCTGCCCCATGCTGGCGGTATCGTTGCAGGCTGCCCGGTCTTCCAGGCTGTGGCGTACGGTCAGCAGTTCGCCTGAGATGGTGACCAGCCGGTCCAGCAATGCGGTTTTGATCCTGGTTATGCCGGTGCTGTCGCTGCTGCGGAAGGAACTGTCATCCGGCACGCTTGCCCGTACGGGAGGAGCGGCACTCCGCGCCGTGGCCTGCAGACTGTCCGCTGCAGCCGGTGTGTAGTTGCGGATCCGGTTGGCAAGGGCTTCCGTGTCAGGCAGTTCCCCCCCGTCTGCCACATGTGTCACCAGCTGCTCCAGGGTATCAATGGCGGCCAGCATCAGGTCTGCTGCACTGCGGGTGATGGTCAGGGAGCCGGAGCGAACCTTGTCCAGCAGGTCTTCCAGGGCATGGGCAAGGGTGGCGATGGGATCGAGCTGCATGGTTGCCGCCATCCCTTTCAGGGAGTGGGCATGGCGGAACAGTTCGTTGATGATATCGGATCCGGCAGCCCCTTCTTCGCAGCGTACGCTTAAAGAGCCGAGGGCAGTCAGATGCTCCCGTGCCTCACTGACAAACAGGTCACGGTAACGGGAGATATCCATGATTAAGCGGCTTCCAGCTGCCTGAGTACGGCGGCGACAGCTTCCTGGGTAAACGGCTTGTGCAGGTAGGCTGCAGCACCGTGTTGCAGGGCCTTGTGAATGGTCTGTTCCTGGCTGATGGACGAGCAGATGATGACCGCTGTGTCCGGCAGTCTGTGACGGATGTCGTCCAGGATATCGATGCCGTTGGCATCAGGCAGGATGATGTCAAGAAAGATCAGGTCCGGCGTGACCGCGTGCAGACAGCGCAACGCCTCAAGGCCGCTGGCCGCCTCGGCCAGGATCTGACAGCCGCAGTCTTCCAGCATGGTGCGTAAGACCGTGCGGATGAACAAGGCATCATCGACAATCATGGCGGTTTGCGGCATGGCGTGCTCCGGGCGGGTTATCCCGCCAGTTTCTGTTTCAACAGGTCGTTGACCACGGCCGGGTTGGCCTTACCCTTCATCGCCTTCATGACCTGACCGACAAAGAAACCGAAGACCTTGTCCTTGCCACCCCGGTATTCCTCAACCTGGCCCATGTTGGCAGCCATGATCTGGTCAATGGCTGCTTCAATGGCACCGGTGTCGGAGACCTGGGCCAGCCCCTGTTGTTCCACAATGGCAGCGGCGTCGCCGCCGTTTTTCCAGATCTCTTCAAAGACCTTCTTGGCAATAGTACCGGAGATGGTGCCGCCATCAATCAGCCTGATCAGTCCGGCCAGTTGGGCAGGGGAGACCGGGCACTGTTCAAGGCTGATCCCGTTGTCGTTCAGGGAGCGGGTCAGCTCACCCATGACCCAGTTGGCAGCTGCCTTGGCATTAGTGCAGGTCTGGGCGCACTGTTCAAAGTAGTCGGCCAGGGTGCGCGAGGATGTCAGGACATCGGCATCATACTCCGGCAGGCTGTATTCTGTCAGGAAACGGTTGAATTTGACCTCTGGCAGTTCCGGCAGCTCTCTTTTAACACGCTTGATCCAGTCGTCAGAGATCACCACCGGCACCAGATCCGGGTCCGGGAAGTAGCGGTAGTCGTGGGCCTCTTCCTTGCCCCGCATGGAGCGGGTGACCCCTTTATTGGGATCAAACAGGCGGGTCTCCTGCACCACTTTGCCGCCATCCTCGATCAGTTCAATCTGGCGGGCAATCTCGTAGTCAATGGCGGCCTTGACGAACTTGAAGGAGTTGACGTTTTTGATCTCTGCTCTGGTACCGAAGGTGTCGGAGCCGACCGGCATGACCGAGACGTTGGCGTCGCAGCGGAAGGAACCTTCCTCCATGTTGCCATCGCAGATCCCCAGGTAAGTCACGATCTGGTACAGCTTTTTCAGATAGGCCACCGCCTCATCGGCAGTGCGCATATCCGGCTCGGAGACTACCTCCAGAAGTGGTGTGCCGGCCCGGTTCAGGTCCACCCCGGAACCGCCATCCTGGCCGTGGACCAGTTTGCCGGCATCCTCTTCCATATGGATTCTTGTAATACCGATCCGTTTGGTCTGATCACCCACTGCAATATCCAGGTGACCGGCCAGACAGATCGGTAGATCAAACTGGCTGATCTGGTACCCTTTGGGCAGGTCAGGATAGAAGTAGTTCTTGCGGGCAAAGATGTTGGTGGGGCTGATGCTGCAGTTGGTAGCCAGACCGGCCATAATGGCAAACTCCACCACCTTCTGGTTCAGTACCGGCAGTGCGCCGGGCAGGGCCAGACAGACCGGGCAGGTGTTCAGGTTGGGTTCCGCCCCGAAGCGGGTGGAACAGCCGCAAAAAATCTTGCTGTCTGTCTTCAGTTGTACGTGGACCTCAAGTCCGATAACCGGTTGGAATCTCATAGTGCTGCCTTCTTGGTATGCCAGTCGGTGGCTTGTTCAAAATCAAAAGCCGCTCTCAGGATGGTCTCTTCGCCAAATGGGCGTCCCAGCAGTTGCAGGCCGATCGGCAGGCCGGTGCTGCTTGCCCCGGCCGGGACCGAGATGCCGCAGATACCGGCCAGGTTGACCGGGATGGTGAAGATGTCGGACAGGTACATCTGCAGCGGGTCGGCGGTCTTTTCACCGATCCTGAAGGCCGGGGTGGGGGCCACCGGGGTCAGCAGCAGATCGACTGATTTGAACGCCTCAATGAAATCCTGCTGGATCAGGGTCCGTACCTTCTGGGCCTTGATGTAGTAGGCATCGTAGTAGCCGGAGGAGAGGGCGTAGGTACCCAGCATGATCCTGCGTTTGACTTCAGCCCCGAATCCTTCCGAGCGGGACTGCATCATCAGGTCGATCAGGCCGGCAGTGTCCTTGGCCCGGTGTCCGAAGCGGACCCCTTCATAGCGGGCCAGGTTGGAGCTGGCCTCAGCGGTGGCAATCAGGTAGTAGGTGGCCACGGCATAGTTGGTGTGGGGCAGCGAGACCTCTACGAATTCTGCCCCGAGCCGGCGATAGGTGGCAATGGCCTGATCCATGGCCTGTTGGACATCGGCATCAAGCCCGTCGATAAAGTACTCTTTGGGCAGACCGATCTTGAGCCCTTTGACACCCTGTTTCAGTGCCGCCGTGTAGTTCGGCACCGGACAGTCCACACTGGTGGAGTCCTTGGGGTCATGGCCGGCGATTGCCTCCAGCAGCAGGGCTGCATCGGTCACGTCGCGGGTTATGGGACCAACCTGATCCAGCGAGGAGGCATAGGCAATCACGCCGTAGCGTGAGACCCGGCCGTAGGTGGGCTTCAGGCCGACACAACCGCAGTGGGAGGCCGGCTGGCGGATGGAGCCGCCGGTGTCGGTACCCAGGGTGGCCACGGCCTGTTGGGCTGCAATGGCGGCTGCAGAGCCGCCGGATGAACCGCCTGGAATATGCTCGCGGTTCCAGGGGTTGCGGGTTGGCCCAAAGGCGCTGTTTTCACAGGAAGAGCCCATGGCAAACTCATCCTGGTTCAGCTTGCCCAGCAGTACGGCGCCTTGTGACTTTATCCTGGCCCAGGCAGTGGCATCATAGGGGGCGATGAAGTTGTCCAGCATCTTTGAGGCACAGGTGGTGCGTACCCCTTCCGTCAGGAAGATATCCTTCAGGGCCACCGGGATGCCGGTCAGGGGGGCGCAGTCGCCGGCTGCAATCCGCTGGTCTGCTGCCGCTGCATCAAGCAATGCCTGCTCTTTGGTGACGGTGATAAAGGCGTTGATGGACTGGTCGGTGGATTCAATCCTGTTCAAAAAGGAGTTGGTGATCTCAACCGAGGAGACCTGGCGTGCCTGTAATTGAGCCTGCAGGTCATGGATGGTCTGTTCGTAAAGTTCCATGGGTATACTCTTCTATTCTATGACCGGGGGGACCCGGAAGTAGGTCTCGTTCTTGTCAGGGGCATTGGCCAGGGCGCGGTCGTGGCCAATGGACGGCGTCACGCAGTCAGGACGGAAGGCGTTCTCCATCGGTACGGCATGGGAGGTGGGGGCGATGCCCTCGGTATTCAGCTCGTTCAGGGTCTCGACATAGGCCAGGATCGCCTCCATCTGGCCGGTGAAGAGCTGTTTTTCATCATCCCGCAGCGTAAGCCGGGCAAGTTTTGCCACATGTTCTATCTCGTGCTGGTTGATACTCATCGGTTGATTCCTTGTAAAAACGATGGTAAAAGCACTGCTTCTCTACCACATATTCCGGTCAGCTGGCAACTCCGTTCGGGGTAGGGGTGAAAAAATTTGCTTGACAGCCCTTGGGGGCTCACGTATGGTACACCTCTTCGTAAAACTAAGGCGGTGCTACGGCTGGTGAAATCCGGCCTAGACCGGTGTGAGGTTCGTAATGAGAACAGAAGTAGCAAAAAAAGAGACTGTCAACCACCAGTGGTTTGTGGTGGATGCTGAAAATGTCGTGCTTGGCCGTCTGGCAACCCAGGTCGCCAACGTGCTGCGGGGCAAGCATAAGCCGATGTACACACCCAGTGTTGATACCGGCGATTTTGTTGTGATTGTGAATGCTGAGAAGATTGCCCTGACCGGCAACAAGATGGCTGACAAGGTTTACTACAGCCACAGCGGCTTCCCTGGCGGAATCAAGTCTTCTACAGCGGCTGCAATGCTGTCAAAGAAGCCTGAAGAGCTGATCCGCAAGGCAGTGAAGGGCATGCTGCCGAAGAACAAGCTGGCCCGTCACATGCTGAAGAAGCTCAAGGTCTACAGTGGCGGCGCTCACCCCCATGAGGCACAGCAGCCCGCTCAGCTGTCTCTGTAACCGTTTCAGATTATACACGTTTTACATTTGAGGAGATAAAGTTATGGCAGCAGTCAGCTTCTACGGCACAGGTAAAAGAAAGAGTTCCGTAGCCCGCGTGTGGCTTAAGCCCGGCGCTGGTCGCATCGTGGTTAACAATAAGACCCTTGACGAGTACTTTGGTCGTGAGACCTCCAAGATGGTTGTTCGTCAACCTTTGGAGCTGACTGAAAATGTCGGCAAGTTTGATGTTTTTGTCAATGTCTGCGGTGGCGGAGACTCCGGTCAGGCCGGAGCCATCAAGCATGGCATCACCAAGGCACTGCTTGAGGCAGATCCGGAACTGCGTGCCAACCTGAAAAAGGCCGGTTTCATTACCCGCGATTCAAGGGTCAAGGAGCGTAAGAAGTACGGTCGCAAGGCAGCCCGCGCCCGCTTCCAGTTCTCCAAGCGTTAATCCGGATACTGGTCATACACTGCAAAGTGTGCTACACGGGGGGAGATCCGCAAGGGTCTTCCCCTTTTGTATTGCATCTGTCTGAGAGGCTACCATGGACCGTACCCTGTTGAAGACATTGCTTGCCTTTACCTTGATCCTGCTTGTTGTCTATCTGTTGGGCAAGATCTTCCTGCCGTTTCTGGTGCCGATCGCCTGGGCCTTGATTATCGGTATCATCACCTTTCCTGCGTACCGTCGCCTGCTCGATCTCTTGAAGCAGCGGGAGGCCTGGTCTGCAGCCCTGATGACCCTGGCAGTGATGCTGGTCTTTGTCTTGCCGGTCGTCAGTCTGGTCTCCGTACTGGCACAGGAGGTTGCCCAGGCCTATCAGTTTGTCAGCAGCTCCGTAAGTAGCGGTGGTGCAGAAAAGCTGCTTCAGCAGTGGGCCGGACAACCGCAGTGGGCACCCTACGTGGCTAAATTCAAGACGCTGGTCGGTGGTAGCAGCTTCAGTCTGACTGACAGTGTCATGGCTAATTCAAAAGAGGGACTGGCAAAGCTGCTCGGTTTTCTGACCTCTATTCTAGCAAACTCATTCAGTTTTCTCATGGATATGATCTTCATGCTGTTTATCCTGTTTTTTGTCTATCTTGACGGAGAACGTGTGCTGCTCTGGCTGCACAGGATGCTGCCGCTTGAAGGCAGTCTGCAGGAAAAGCTGTCCCGGGTAGTCAGGGATGTGCTCTCCGGATTCATCTTTGGCACCCTGCTGACCTGTCTGGTGCAAGGAGTCCTGGCCGGTGCTGCCTACCTGCTGTTCGATGTGCCTTCACCTCTGTTGCTGGCAGTACTGACGGCCATCGGCGGACTGATCCCCGTGGTGGGTACCGCCCTGATCTGGCTGCCTGCGGCATTGTATCTTTACCTGCAAGGCTCGGTGGCCAAGGCGGTTATTATGATTCTGTGGGGCTTTTTTGCTGTGGGTATGTCGGACAATGTGGTCAAGCCTATTTTCATGAGCAGCCGGGTCTCCCTGCCGATCCTGCCGATCATGATCGGTGCCCTTGGAGGTCTGGCGGCCTTTGGGGTGCTGGGTGCCATTTTGGGCCCGCTGCTGCTGGCCATCCTGTATGAGTTGTATGTGATTGAGCCGGCCCCGGTGCCGGCTGTTGATGCATCGTATGTTGCCGAACAGGGGGAATAGTCTATGTTGCGCGTTGCCATTGTCGGGGCCAGCGGGTACACCGGCCTTGAGTTGATCCGTCTGCTTGATCGCCATCCGGAGGTGGTGATCAGTTGCGTTACCTCTGAACAGAGTGCCGGTAAGCGGATTTCCGAGATCTTTCCGACCCTGCGCGGTCGTTGTGACCTGGTTCTGGAGCCGCTCGATCCGGCTGCCATAGCTGCCAAGGCCGACATGATTTTTACCGCCCTGCCACACCAGGCTGCCATGAAGGTGGTGCCTGACTTACTGGCGGCCGGCAGAAAGGTGGTTGATCTTTCGGCCGATTACCGGCTGCATGATCCAGCGGTCTACGGTGCCTGGTATGAAGCCCACCTGAATCCGGAGCTGTTGCCTGAGGCGGTCTTCGGTCTGCCTGAACTGCGTCGTGAGACCATCAGGAAGGCACGGCTGGTGGCGAACCCCGGTTGTTACCCCACCAGCGTCATCCTGGGACTGAAGCCACTGCTGAAGCAGGGCTTGATCGATATCACTACCATCATTGCCGATTCAAAGTCCGGCACCAGCGGAGCCGGACGGAGTGCCAAGGTGGATTCGCTCTACTGTGAGGTCAACGATTCCTTTAAGGCCTATGGTGTGGGTGGCGCACACCGTCATACCCCTGAGATTGAACAGGAACTGTCGGAGCTGGCAGGGCGGCCGGTCACCATTACCTTCACCCCTCATCTGGTGCCGATGGATCGCGGAATACTTTCCACCATCTATGCCACCCCCACCCGGGCGGTGACGACTGAAGAACTGGTATCGCTCTATACTGATAGCTACAAGGATGAACCGTTTGTGCGCCCTTTGCCTCAGGGGCAGTTCCCGGCCACCGGCTTTGTGCGCGGTTCCAACTTCTGTGATATCGGCATCACCCTGGACAGCCGGGCCAACCGGATTGTGGTGGTCTCTGCGATTGATAATCTGGTCAAGGGTGCCTCCGGCCAAGCGATCCAGAACATGAACCTGATCTGCGGTTTTCCTGAAACCTGCGGTCTGGAAGGGCTTGCGATCTTCCCGTGAGCCGCCATCTGCCCATAACCCTTGATGAGGCCCGCGGTCGGGGTTGGCATGAACTGGACATCATTCTGGTCACCGGCGACGCCTATATTGACCATCCGGCCTTTGGTGTGCCGCTTTTAGGGCGTTGGCTGGAAGCGCATGGTTTCAGGGTCGGCATTATTGCGCAGCCTGACTGGCGTTCCAAAGAACCGTTTATGGCCCTGGGGCGCCCGCGTCTGTTCTTCGGCGTGTCGGCAGGTGCCATGGACTCGATGGTGGCGCACTACACCCCCCGCAAGAAGCTGCGCCATGACGATGCCTACACGCCGGGCGGCAAGCATGGCGCTCGCCCCAATCGTGCCGCATTGATCTATACCTCCCGCCTCAAGGAGGCGTACCGGGATGTTCCGGTGGTGCTGGGGGGGATTGAGGCGTCACTCCGTCGTCTTGCCCATTATGACTACTGGGACGACAAGGTGCGGCGTTCAATTCTGCTGGATGCCAAGGCTGATCTGCTGGTGTACGGCATGGCAGAACAGTCGTTGCTTGAGCTTGCCAGGCGGATGAAGGCCGGAGAACCGCTTGAGCAGATTCGAGACCTGCGTGGCACGGTGTTTATTTCCAGGCAACCTCCTGAAGAGTCAGTGGTGCTCCCCTCTTTTGAGCTGGTTGGCAGTTCTCGCGAGGCGTATCTCGAGGCCTTTTGCCAAGCGGAACGGGAGCAGAATCCCTACTGTGCTAAAGCTTTGGTGCAGGCCCATGCTGAACGTCTTGTGGTCTGTAATCCGCCCGCGCTGCCCCTGGCAACCGCAGAGCTTGATGCCGTCTATGCCCTGCCCTTCAGCCGGGAGCCGCATCCCTCCTATCGAGAATCGATTCCCGCCTTTGAGCAGATCAAGACATCGCTGACCAGCCATCGGGGGTGCTATGGTGGCTGTTCCTTTTGTGCCATCAGCTCACACCAGGGCAAATTTATTCAGTCCCGATCCGCAGCTTCGGTGATGGCAGAACTGCAGGCCCTGATTAAAAAGCCCTGGTTTCGTGGCACGATCAGCGACGTAGGTGGTCCGACAGCCAATATGTATGGTACCGGTTGTGGTGCGTCAGATGGCGGACACCGTTGCAGGCGGCCCAGCTGTCTGCATCCCAAGCCCTGTCCAAACCTGAAGGCTGATGATCGTTCGGCAGTGCAGTTGCTACGCAAGGCATCCGGCTCAGCCGGGGTGCGGACCCTGACTGTTACCTCAGGAATTCGGAATGACCTGCTGGAACTGCAGCCTGACTATTGCAAGACGTTGATTGAACAGCATGTGGGCGGTCTTCTGAAGGTGGCGCCGGAACACCTGGTGGATCAGGTTACCATGCTGATGCGCAAGCCGGGCAAGGCTGCCTTTGTCCGGTTTCTTGAGCGTTTCAGGGACGAAAGTCGCAAGGCAGGTAAGGTTCAGGCGGTGGTGCCGTATCTGATGTCAGGCCACCCAGGGTGTCGTGTGGATGAGATGGTGCTGCTGCTGAGGGAGTTGCAACGTTTGAAACTCAAGGTTGAGCAGGTGCAGGAGTTTACCCCTACGCCGGGAACTGCTGCCACCTGTATGTATTATACCGGCATGGATCCGGACAGTGGTAAGCCGGTCTTTGTTGCCAGAACTGATCGGGAGAAGATCCTGCAGAAATCAATCCTGCTCTGGCATCTGCCGGAAGAACGACAACGCGTGGTTAAGCTGTTAAAGGAACTGGGACGGGCCGATTTGCTCAAACTGCTTGATGAAGGTCAGCAATCCGATGAGCGGAGGCAACACCACCAGAGAAAAGGCCCGCAGAAAAAAAGAACGGCCCGTTGAGTGATCAACGGGCCGTTCCGGTTGGTTTGTGTCTGGAATTTACTTCAGTTTAACAATGTTTGCAGCCTGCAGACCTTTCGGGCCCTGAACAATGTCAAAACTTACAGACTCACCCTCTGCCAGGGACTTGAAGCCCTCGCTTTGAATCGCAGAAAAGTGTGCGAAAACATCCTCGCCACCTTCTTGCTCGATAAAGCCAAACCCCTTGGTGTCGTTAAACCACTTGACCTTGCCTTGAGCCATCTTTTACTTCCTCCTTCGTGTGTTGCCGGACAGCGCCGGATCAAAAAAGTTCTCTAAGTTTCCGGAGCTGTTGCAGGAGTGTCGCCAAGCAAGGCCAATCCAGCGGGTGCTTCGTGAGTACTGCTGTCACGTCCGAAACTTATCGCTGCGTCCCTGTAACACAGTGTAAGAGGTCTGTCAAGATAAATGCAGTGGTTACATTTTAAGTTCGTTGCTCTTGGCCTGAAGCTTTTTGACCAGTTCTGGGTAGCCGTTTGTGGAAATGATCCTGTTAAACTGGGTGCGATAGTTGGATACCAGACTGACTCCTTCAATGACTACGTCGTACACCATCCAGGTGCCGTTGTCTTTTTTCATAAGGCGGTAATCAAGGGTGTACTCATCCTGTTTGGGGGTGATGACCTTTGATTTTACCTCGGCATACTCCCCGTCAAGGGTCTCCTTGGTATAGACAATTTTTTCGTTGTTGTAGGACTCGATCTTGCCGGCATAGGAGTTTTCAAGCAGGGTGGCAAACAGGTCGACAAACTGCTTGCGTTCAGCGGGTGTGCGCGGATTCCAGTGTTTGCCCAGGCTGCGTTTAGCCATTTCCTGGCTGTCAAAAATTGTGGCAATCGATCGCTTGATTGCTGCCCGGCGTCTCTGTTCGTTGCTTTTCTTCTTTAATTCCTTGTCGCTCACGATGTGAATGACATCGTCAACGGTCTTTTTAACAGTGTCGGTAACCGTGGCAAATGCGGTGGCGGCAGCCAGCAGGCAGACGGCAGTAAACAATACAACACGCTTTAACATAATCAGACTCCTTGTGGGCCGTACGGCTATTTGGGAGAAATTGCCTGGTGGTCACCCAGGGCATATTCGAGGTTTGCCTTGGCCATCTTGTAGTCAAAGATAGACTGGTAGTGGGCAGCCTTCATCTTGCCATAGATGCTGACGGCATCAAACACGTCACGGGGATTACCAATGCCGAAATCAAAATTGGCCAGTGCTGCCGCCCCCCACTTTTTGGCGCTCTGGTAGGCATTCTGGGTAATGGAGACATTCTTCTGGGCTTCCTGCATCTCAAGCCAGGCCTTTTTAGCCTGTAGCGGGATGTAGTTGTCCGCGTACACCTTTGTGCTTTCAAGCCGGTTCAGCTGCGCCTGCTCGCCAGCCACCTTGGCAGAGGTGATGCCAAAGTCAAGATGCCATTTCAGGCCCAGGGCCACACCGCCGTAGGCATGCTTGAAGGTGTCAGAGATATAGGGGTTTTTTATCCGGTCACGATTGTCGGCATAGGCCCATGAGGCCATGCCGGCCAGGAAGATATCGGGGTAGTAGTTTGCCTTGGCTGCCTCAACCAGTGCCGTACGGGCGGCCATCCCCTCTTTAAGCTGCTTGAATTCGGGACGCTGAAGCCGTGCCTTCTTAATGGCGCTGTTTAAATCCGGGAGGGGTTCATCCGGCAGCTCAAGCCGTTCTGTGGCAACGGTGACATCCACATTGTCGGCCAGACCCAGGCGTGCCTTCAGTGCGGCTGTTGCCAGTTGCTCACCCTTCAATGCCTCTTCCATATATTTATTGATCTCACCCGAGTAGGCGTCAAGCTTGTAAAGGTCCATCGGGTCACCGGAATCTGATTCGTTGTCAATCAGTTCCTGAATCTTCTTTTTGCCTTGCAGCATGTAGAGTTGCAGTTCGGCAAGAACTGTTTGCATCTCACGGGCCAGCAGCACGCTGTAGTAGTACTTCTTGACCTCAAGGGCGACTTCGTTCCCTTTTTGTTGTTTCTTCGATTTGTCCACTTCGGTACCGTGGGTCGCAGCCTTCATGTTTTCGCTGATCTTGCCGAAGGTCCACAGAGGCTGAGTGATCGTTAGATCGGTGCTGGCAAACCAGGTCAGGTCACGGATGCTGAAGCTCTTGTTGGTATTGATTGTGGGGCTGATGTCCTCCCGCTTGGCCCCTGGTGCCGGGCCAAAGAGTGACATGACGTTGATCTGGGGGTAGCGGTAGGCTTTTGCCTCCTCAAGTTTACTGCTGGTTAATGCCAGATCCGCCTGGGCTTCGCCGATCTCGGGAGCAGCCTGCAGGGCAGTGCTGATGCAGGACTCAAGATCCAGCACCAAAGTGGTGTGGCCGGGACTGCCTGCCAGGGTGTTCCCGGCAGTCAGGGCAATTACTAGAAATGCAGTTAATGCTGCATGAGCCAACGTTTTCATCGTTTAATCTGCTCCTAATCCACCTTGCCGTGAATAAACTTGCTGACCAGTTCTTCAATATCAATGGCAGATTCGGTTTCACGAATCCTGCCACCGTTTTTCAAAAGCTGATCTGAACCGCCCGGCTTCAGTTTGATAAACTTGTCGCCAATGATGCCGCTGGTACGGACTGAGGCGATCACATCGTCGGTAATCTTGATGCCGTCTTTGATCTTCATGGTTACTTCAGCCTGATCCCCGCTGGCATTTGAAAGACCGATCCGCTCGACGGTTCCGATTTCAACCCCGGCCAGTTCAACCCGTGCACCGGGTTTCAGGCCGGAAACCGAGTCGAAGCGGGCTGTCACCCGGTAGTTGTTGCCACCGATCAATTCCATCTTGCCCAGTTTTATTGAGAGGTATCCCAGGCAAAGGATACCGATCAACATGAAAATACCGACGATTAGTTCCAGTTTTGCGCTGTTCATGGTTTATGCAACTCCGCTATTGATCGGGCCGTCAAGGCTGCCGCTGATAAATTGGCGCACCACGGGATGATTGGAGGTTTGAATCTCATCAGGCGTGCCAAACTGCAGAATTTCGCCACGGTAGAGCATGGCGACATGGTGTGCTACGTCAAAGATGTCCGGGATGTCGTGGGAGACAATCACCGCCGTAAACCCGAATTTCTGCTGGGTCTCCTTGATCAGCTGGTGAATGGCGCGCCGGATAACCGGATCCAGTCCGGTGGTCGGCTCATCAAACAGCACCACCTGTGGCTGCAAAAGTAGTGCCCTGGCCAGGCCGACCCGTTTTTTCATACCGCCGGACAACTCGTCAGGGTACTTGTTGTTGGCGTTCTTCAGACCAACCTCCTGTAGTGCAACGGCAACCCGCTCTGCTATCTCGCCTGTGCTGAGACTGGTCTTTTCCTCCAGCGGGAAGGCGACATTTTCGTAGACGGTCATGGAGTCAAACAGTGCTGCGTTTTGAAACACCATGGCAAATTTTTCACGCACCTGGTTGAGCTGTGAACGGCGCAGCCCTACAATGCTCTTACCATCCACCAGTACGTCACCCTGGTCCGGCTGCAGCAGCCCGATCATATGCTTCAACAGAACGCTCTTGCCTTCGCCGCTGGGGCCGATCACGGCGGTGGTCCTGCCGGCAGGGATGGTAAGGTTCAGGCCGTTCAGGACGGTCTGGCTGCCAAAATTCTTATGGATATTGATAAGTTCGATCATAGCAGTATTGAGGTCAGGAAGTAGTCCCAGACCAGGATCAGTACCGAGGTGAGCACCACCGCTTCTGTGGTGGCCTTGGAGACTCCTTCGGCGCCGTGTCCGGCGTAATAGCCTTTGTAGCAGCCGATCCAAGCAATAATAATGCCAAAGGAGTACGATTTTACAAAACCTGAGTAGACATCCTTCCACTCAACGGATTTATACATCTCACTGAAGTAGGCCCCCGGGTTGACGCCGAGCAGTTTAACACCAACCAGCCAGCCGCCGTAGATGCCCACCACATCGAAAATAGCGCAGAGCAGCGGCATTGAGATCATGGCTGCTATGAACTTGGGCGAAATCAGGTATTTGTATGGATCAAGCGCCATGGTTTCCAGGGCATCAATCTGCTCACTGATCCGCATGATGCCGATTTCGGCAGTGATGGCCGAACCGGCCCGGCCGGTCACCATCAGGGCTGAGAGAACCGGCCCCAGTTCGCGGATCAGGGAGAGCGCCACGGCGGTGCCCAACATCCCTTCAGAGCCGAACTTGGTCAGGGTATAGTAGCCTTGCAAGCCCAGTACCATGCCGGTAAATGCAGCGGTCAGCACAATCACAAACAGGGATTTGGCGCCAATGAAGCTGATCTGCTTCAATATATGTACCGGTCGTCCGGGACGGCGCAGGATGGAGTACAGGGCATAGGCCAGAAACTGGCCACAGTTGCCCAGTTCTTGCAACAGCGCGATGGTCCTGCGACCTATGGCCCGCAAAAAGTTGCTCATTTGTCTGGTTACACGCCTTTGGTTGATTTTTAGCGACTGATTACTATAGAGGGAAGTTGTGTGGTTGTAAAGTGATAGGATTATAGTTCTTTAAGTTTGCCGTTTGATCTGATCAAAAAACAGTGTCCACGCCAGGTGACGCGATTTCCGGCAAAGGCCAGCAGCCAGGTGCCGAAGGCCAGTAAATCCCGTACCGGGAGCAGCCAGCCCCAGAAGGGGAGCAGATTGTCGCGGATGTAGCGGCGGCTGAAGAGGGTGGTGGCTGTCAGTCGAACCAGATACAGCAGACTGATGGCAGACAGGGCAAAAAGAGGCGGGCCGCTCAGGAGGGCTGCAACGATTGCCAGGCCCGGCAGGGTAATCCCTGAGGCGAGGTAGCCACCGGGACGGCTGACCCGCATGGTGCGGGCCCAGCGCAGTTGGCGGGAGAGGATTGAGGCCAGAGTCTCCGGTTTCAGCATGCTCTCCACAAACTGCCGGTCGAGTACAAGCTGCCAGCCAGCCCGGTGAATCTGGTTACCCAGCTGGTAGTCGTCGGCCAGATACTCCACCAGCGCCTCCAGCCCGCCAATGTCCTGCAGTGCCTGCCTGCGGAAGGTCATGGCTGCCCCCAGGGCAAAGGAGAGCCCCTCAAGCTTCAGGGCGGTTACCACATTGGGAACCATCTCTGAGGTAAAAGCCAGGGCCTCAAAGGCGGTGATGGCACCATGCACGGTTGAGCTGCGATAGGGGGAGGTGACCAGGCCAACGGCAGGGGTGCAGAAGTGCGCGGCAACCGACTGTAAAAAACTTGGTCCTACCCTGATGTCGCTGTCGCAGATCATCAGCAGATCATGTTTTGCTGCGGGAAAGGCGTTGATCAGGTTGGAGACCTTGTAATTGGGGCCGTGGATGGCCGGATCAATATTGAGGCTGATGTCATGGTGCGGAAAATCAGCCATCAGCTGCCTGATGATCGCAATCGCAGGGTCATCTTCGGCTGCCACGCAAAAGATCAGTTGTAGCGCTGCAGCATAGTCCTGCTTACAGAACGAGGCAAAATTTTCGTAACTGCCTTCATCGATCCCCTTGACCGGTTTCAGGATTGAAATAGCCGTGTCGTGTCGTTTTTTCAGGAGGTCTCGATCCTTGAAAAACAGCCAGCCGCACCACAGTGTCAGCAGGGAGTAGATACTGGCCGGCAGAATGGCGATGAAGGGCAGCAGGTCAGCGGACATCGGAGGGTCTTCCATCCTGAATCAGCAGGCAGAACGGTGCATCTGAGGTCACATTCAGTTGTCCCATCCGCCAGACAAAGTAACTGCGCGGAGAAAGGGATGCTGCCCATTCCTGAACGGCTGTCGCCTCCTGGTCTCCGCCCGCATGGCCCGGGTAGCAGGTGATCAGCAGCAGGCCTGCCGGTGCCAGCAGGTGCAGCGATGCCTCGAGAGCGGTCAGGGTGGTGGCGGTACTGGTGGCAATCTCCCGGGGGGCACCGGGAAGCCAGCCCAGATTAAAGATGATCGCCTGCAGTGGCGGTTCCAGCAGCTCCTGCAGGCGTTCGTGGCCGGCATGCAGCAGGGATACCCGTTGCAGCAGATTCTGGTCTGCCAGGCGTTGGGCGGTGCGGTCAAGGGCTTCCTGCTGGATGTCAAAGGCCCAGACATGGCCGCTTTCCCCCACCAGTTCAGCCAGTAGCAGGGTGTCCTTGCCATTGCCGCAGGTTGCGTCAATGACCCGGTTGCCGGTTTGGATAAAGCGCCGCAGCAACAGATGGCTGAGGGGGACCGGACCACGCAGGACGGGATGTGGGGCTTGGGCTGATGACATGGACGGCAGGGTAGCAAACTCATCGGGCCGCTGCCAACAGGTTTATTTGCGATTTAGACGAGCTTCATGGTAGAGAGGGCTATGATCAAGATATTCAGTGTAGCAAAAGAGATGGCCGGTCGGCGTCTTGATGAAACCCTGGCACAGCTGGCAGGAATCAGTAAGGGTGAGGCCCGGCGGATCATTGACCGGGGCGGTTGTGCGGTCAATCAGACCATGGTGCGGGTGGCTTCCCGAGGTATGAAGGTTGAAGACCAGTTGACGGTTGGTATTATGGAGCAGGGCCGGTTTCAGGAGCTGGTACTGCCACCTGAGGCGATCGTGTATCAGGATAAGGATCTGCTGGCAATCAACAAGCCCTCCGGTATTGCCAGCCAGCGT
Source organism: Trichlorobacter lovleyi (assembly GCF_015239775.1). Classification (NCBI taxonomy): domain Bacteria; kingdom Pseudomonadati; phylum Thermodesulfobacteriota; class Desulfuromonadia; order Geobacterales; family Geobacteraceae; genus Trichlorobacter; species Trichlorobacter lovleyi. The sequence continues at coordinate 3,184,435 of NZ_CP058409.1, read as the reverse complement.
ACTCCGTATCAGCTGAAAGGAACGCTGGAATACTGGGTTGCCGAGGAGTTCGCACGCCAAGGAATTAAAGAACCGGTACGGGTGGTGCACCGGCTTGACCGGGGGACATCAGGGCTGATGCTGTTTCCCAAGCACCGTCAGGCAGCGGCCTGGCTTTCCGAGCTATTTAAACAGGGGGGGATTCAGAAACGTTATCTGGCGCTGGTTACGGGGGAACCCGTTGAAGAGCGCTGGTCCTGCGCTGGCCCGATCGGCAAACTGGGCAGTGCGCGGTGGGGAATCATGCCTGAAGGCAGGGCGGCCCTGACTGACTTCCGGCTGCTTGCTGCCGCAGACGGGCTGGCGTTGATCGAGGCCTTTCCGCGAACCGGGCGAACTCACCAGATCAGGGTTCACCTCTCAGCAGCCGGCCTTCCGATTGTGGGTGATGCTACCTATGGTGGCCTGGCGTCTGAACGGCTCATGTTGCATTGTGTCGGGTTGCAGTTTGACGGGCGGCATGGTCAGCCCTGTAACCTGGAGGCGTTGCCGGACAGCTCGTTTGTCAGTCGCTGCGGTCTCTGCCGGGACGGCGTGCCGAAGTAGATAAAAAGTTCTTTGCAGGCTCAGCTGCTTTATGGTACGGTGCCGATCTCGCACCTGACCAGCTCAATTCCATATTTCCTCAGATCGAACAACAGGTTATGTCAAAGATCATCTGCATTGCAAATCAGAAGGGTGGTGTGGGTAAGACCACCACCGCCATTAACCTCGCTGCTGCGCTGGCTGCTGCCGAGCGGCCTACCCTGCTGGTGGATATTGATCCTCAGGGTAACGCCACCAGCGGTGTTGGTGTTGATAAGTCCCAGCTGCAACATTCGGTCTATGATCTGTTGATTAATGAGGCAGCCCCGGCCTCGCTGGTGGTTGACACCGGTCATCCCTATCTGCATATCCTGCCAGCCACTGCGGACCTTGCCGGTGCCGAGCTGGAACTGGCCACTGAGACCGGGCGTGAACAGAAGCTAAAGAACGCCTTGGCGCTGCTGCAGGAACGCTACCGGTATATCCTGATTGATTGCCCGCCATCCTTAAGTCTTTTGACCGTGAACGCCATGACCGCTGCCGATACCGTCCTGATTCCGCTACAGTGTGAGTTTTACGCGATGGAGGGGTTGTCCCAGATCCTTAATACCATCCGTTTGGTGCAAAAGGGATTGAATCCTCGCATTACGATCGAAGGTATATTGTTGACCATGGCCGATGCCCGTAACCGCCTGTCAAAGGATGTAGAGGATGAAATCCGGGCTCACTTCCCGAAAGAGGCCTTTGAGGTGGTGATCCCCCGTAACGTGCGCCTTTCGGAGGCGCCCAGCCACGGCAAACCGATTATCTATTATGACATTACCTCCAAGGGAGCCACTGCCTACCTGCAGCTGGCCCGCGAGCTGATCCAGCGGGAGGTGCCCAGTGCTTAAAAAGGGTGGTTTGGGCAAGGGGATGGCGGCACTGTTGCCGGTGATGTCCGTTGCCGAGGACAAAAACTATTTTCTCTGTCCCATTGAGCAGATCAGGCCGAATCGCAACCAGCCCCGCAAGCAGTTCGCCGCGGACAAGCTGGAGGAACTGGCCTCCTCAATCCGTGAAAAAGGGATTATTCAGCCGCTGGTAGTCACCAAAAAGGATGGCTACTACGAGATCATTGCCGGTGAGCGTCGCTGGCGTGCTTCCCAGAAGGCCGGGTTGCGCGAACTGCCGGTGGTTATCCGTGAGGCCAGCGAAGATGCGGTGATGGAGCTGGCCCTGATTGAAAACATCCAGCGTGAAGATCTGAACGCCATTGAAGAGGCCCAGGCCTACAAGTCGCTGGTTGAGCATTTCGGCATTTCTCAGGATGAGGTGGCAAAACGGGTTGGCAAAAACCGCACAACGGTCACCAATGCGTTGCGCCTGTTGCGCTTGCCGGATGATATTCAGAGGGATGTGGTGGAAGAGCGGCTCTCCATGGGGCATGCCCGGGCACTGCTGGGGCTTGAAAATGAAGAGCTGGTTCAGAAGGCACGCCATGAAATCCTGCACAGGATGCTGAGTGTCAGGGCTACGGAGGAGCTGGTTAACAAGCTTAAGCGTGGCTCACATGCAGTTCAAAAGCCTGCCCGTCAGCCTGATCTCTTGATGGTTTCTCTGGAGGAGCAGCTGCAGAAACAGTTCCAAACCAGGATCGCCATTCGTCGTAACAGTGGTGGTAAAGGGGCGTTGGAAATTCACTTCAGTTCGTCTGATGAGCTAACGCGAATCATTGATTTGTTGCAGTCTTAATCCGGTGCTGCAACAAATTAGCTGCTTTTTTTGATTGACAGTCTGTGTTTAACCATGATAGCTAACCAGCGTTTACGCCTGACCACTCAGTCAGGCATGTTTTTGTGGGATACAGTATACAATTCACCGTAGGTTAAGGGGTAGGCCGTGATCAATCTCGATCTCGCATTTGCTGTCCAGATTGTAAACTTCGGACTTCTGGTTCTTGTTCTGAATATCTTTCTGTACAAGCCGATCAGGGCGCTGTTGGCCCAGCGGCGGCAGGAGATCCAGTCTGCCCGTGAGCGTGCAGTCGCTGTGGATCAGCAGGTGCAGGAAAAGGTGGCTCAGTATGAGGCGCGTCTGCGTGATGCCAAGGCTGAAGTCGGTGCCAAACGGGCTGAGCTGGTGAAAGAGGCTCAGGCGGAAGAGGCGTCGTTGTTGGACAAGGCGCGCCTGGATGCTGCAACTTCAATCGCTTCGATTCGTGAGCGGGTCGCCAAAGAGTCTGCCGAGGCACGTACCCTGCTGCAAAAGCAGGTTGATGTCCTGTCCGGCGATATTTGTGAGAAAATTCTGGGGAGGAGTCTGTAAGCCCATGCTGATTCAGAATGATCGCCGTATGCAAAGAATTCTCTCCGGTCTGGCTGTTGCTGTCGCTATTCTGGTTCCTGTGCTGGCCCTTGCTTCGGGCGGCGGAGAGCACCATCCCGATAGTGGTGCACAGTTGAAAGACTTTGGCTGGCGTGTTGTCGATTTTGCGCTGCTTGCCGGTATTATGATCTGGGCCTTGAAAAAGGCTAACGTAAAGGGCTCGCTGGCTGAGCGCCAGCTGCAGATTGAGAAGAATCTCCGCGAGGCTCGTGAGGCTCGTGAGGCAGCTGAGGCCAAGCTGAAAGAATATACTGAGAAGCTTGAAAAGGCCAATCAGGAGGTCGATACACTGCGTGCTGCCATGCTGAAAGAGGCTGAAGCCGAGAAACAGCGTATTATTGCTGAAGCCCAGGCTGCAGCAGCCAAGGTTGCAGAACAGGCCGCTCAGGCTGCTGATCAAGAGGTCTTGAAGGCCCGCACAGAACTGCGTGTGGAGGCTGCCAGGCTTGCGGTTGAGCTGGCTGGTGGCAAACTTGGTGCTGCTGTTCAAAAAGCGGACCATGACCGATTTGTACAGGATTACCTTGGGAAGGTGGTGCAACTGTGATCAATAACGCCATTGCCAGACGGTATGCCAAGGCGCTGGTCCAGCTTGGCTCGGAGAGAGATCTGATTGATCGCTTCAGCCAGGAGCTGAAGGTGGTGAGCGGGGTTTTTGCCGGTAATGCAGAACTGCGGGCCGCATTTGGTAACCCTGCCTTTACTGCAGATCAAAAAAAACAGATCATGCGTGACCTGATTGCACGTATGCAATGCTCGGAACTGGTGGCAAACTTCCTGTTGCTGCTGGTGGATAAAAACCGGGTTGTCTGTCTGCCGGAAATTGTTGAGACCTACGAAAAGCTGGCTGATGAGCAGTCTGGGGTGATCCGTCCGATGATTACGACCGCCTTTGCCTTGGATGACAGCCAGGTCAATGCCATTAAAGGTGCGTTGGAGCAGAAAACCGGTAAGAAGGTTGTGCCACAGGTAAAGGTTGATCAATCGCTGATCGGCGGTGTTGTTACCCAGATCGGCGATATCGCCTATGATAGCAGTGTTAAAACTCAGTTAGCACGGATTCACGATATACTACAGAAGGGGTAAACGCTTCTATGGAACTCAGAGCCGAAGAAATTAGCGAAATCATCAAGAAACAGATTAACGAGTATGGCAAAGAGGTAGAGGTATCGGAAACCGGTACCATTATCTCGATCGGAGACGGTATTGCCCGTATCCATGGCCTGGCCGGCGCCATGGCCGGTGAGCTGCTGGAATTCCCCGGCGGCGTATCCGGTATGGTTCTCAACCTTGAGGAAGATAACGTCGGAGCTGCTATTCTTGGTGAATTTGCCGAGATCAAAGAAGGCGATACGGTCAAGCGTACCGGTCGGATTACCGAGGTGCCGGTTGGTGATGCCCTGGTAGGTCGTGTTGTAAACGCCATTGGCCAGCCAATTGACGGCAAGGGTCCGATCAACACCAGTACCTTCAGCAAGGTGGAGATCAAGGCACCTGGTATCGTTGCCCGTAAATCGGTTCATCAGCCGATGGCAACCGGTCTCAAGGCGATTGACTCCATGGTTCCAATCGGCCGTGGTCAACGGGAACTGATCATCGGTGACCGTCAGACCGGTAAGACGGCTGTTGCGGTTGACACCATCATTAACCAGAAGGGTGGCGATGTAATCTGTATTTATGTTGCCATCGGCCAGAAACGTTCAACGGTTGCTCAGGTTGTATCCAAGCTGACCGAGCATGGTGCCATGGATTACACCATTGTTGTTGCCGCCACTGCTTCCGAGTCCGCACCGCTGCAGTTCATCGCACCGTACACCGGCGTAACCATGGGCGAGTACTTCCGTGATAACAAGAAGCATGCCCTGATCATCTATGATGACCTTTCCAAGCAGGCAGTCGCTTATCGTCAGCTCTCTCTGCTGCTTCGTCGTCCGCCAGGCCGTGAAGCCTATCCCGGCGACGTTTTCTATCTGCACAGCCGTCTGCTGGAGCGTGCCTGTAAACTGTCCGATGAGTGCGGTGCCGGTTCACTGACCGCCCTGCCGATCATTGAGACCCAGGCCGGTGACGTTTCCGCCTACATTCCGACCAACGTTATCTCCATTACCGACGGTCAGATTTACCTTGAATCAGACCTGTTCTTCTCCGGCGTTCGTCCGGCGATCAACGTCGGCCTGTCGGTTTCACGGGTCGGTGGTTCAGCACAAACCAAGTCGATGAAGCAGGTGGCTGGTACACTGCGTCTTAACCTGGCTCAGTACCGTGAAATGGCTGCTTTTGCCCAGTTCGGCTCCGATCTTGACAAGGCAACCCAGATGCAGCTTGCCCGTGGTGAGCGCCTGGTTGAGATTCTTAAGCAACCACAGTATCGTCCGATTCCGAACGAAAAGCAGGTTCTGGTTATTTTTGCTGCCAACAACGGCTACCTTGATGACTATCCGGTTTCCGCTCTCAAGAAGTATGAAACCGAATTGTATGCATTCTTTGATAACCGTCAGGCTGATGTACTCACTGAATTGCGTGAGAAGCAGGCAATCGGTGATGACCTGAAGGCCAAGCTGGTTAGTGCCCTTGATCAGTTCAAGAAGGAATTTACCGCTTAAACAAGGACGGTTTGAGACATGGCGAGCCTTAAAAGCATTAAAAAGCGGATTGTATCCGTAAAAAATACACGCCAGATAACCAAGGCCATGAAAATGGTTTCGGCTGCCAAACTGCGCCGTGCACAGGAAAACGTGGTAGCTGCACGTCCCTATGCCCAGAAGATGGGTGAAGTGCTGCAATCTTTGGCCGGTAATCTGGAAGGCAATCTGCATCCCCTTCTGGAAAAGCGTGATGCAAAAAAACTGCTGCTGATTGTGGTAACCTCAGATCGTGGTCTGTGTGGTGGCTTTAACACAAACCTCTGCAAGGCTGGCGAGCGTTACATCAAGGAGAAGCAGGCTGAGTTCGATCAGATCTCAATCATGACGGTTGGCCGTAAAGGGTATGAGTTTCTGAAAAGCCGCCATACGGTCTACAAGAACTTTGCCAATATGCTTTCCAAGCCCAACTATCAGGCAGCAGCAATGCTTGCTCAGGATGTGATCGAGGGTTACCTTGCAGAAGAGTATGACCAGGTTGTGATGCTGTTTAACTCGTTCCGTACGGTTATGTCACAGGATATCACCTTCCAGCAGCTGCTGCCGATTGAGCCTGAAGAGAAGATCGCCGCTGATGAAAATGGTGTTGAATATATCTATGAGCCTTCGGTCAGTGACCTGTTGACCGAGATATTGCCAAAGAATATCGAAGTTCAGATCTTCAAGGCGATGCTTGAGTCGGTGGCTGGTGAACACGGTGCGCGTATGACCGCTATGGACAGTGCATCAAAGAACGCCTCAGAAATGATCGGCAAACTGACCCTGCAGTACAACCGCGCACGTCAGGCTGCCATTACTACCGAGTTGATGGAAATCATCTCAGGTGCTGAATCGATTAAGGGATAATTACAAACGAATCACTATATGAGGCCCCAGGGCCGCAGGAGGACATGGTTCCATGAGTCAGAATATCGGTAAAATTTCACAGGTTATCGGCGCAGTTATTGACGTCGAGTTTGAGCCCGGTAAGTTGCCGGAGATTTATCACGCCCTGAGAGTGACCAATCCGGCCATTGATGACCGTGAGAACAACCTGGTGCTTGAAGTTGCTCAGCACCTGGGTGAGAACTCTGTGCGTACCATCGCCATGGACTCCACCGACGGTCTCAAGCGTGGCCAGGCTGTTATCGATACCGGCAAGCAGATCTGTGCACCGGTTGGCCGCAAGACCCTGGGCCGGATCATGAACGTTATCGGCGAGCCGGTTGACGAAATGGGTCCGATCGGCAATGAAAAAGAGTACGGCATCCACCGTGAAGCTCCTGCCTTTGAAGACCAGTCCACCAAGGTTGAAGCCTTTACCACCGGTATCAAGGTTGTTGACCTGCTTGCTCCCTATGCGCGGGGCGGTAAGATCGGTCTGTTCGGTGGCGCCGGCGTTGGCAAGACCGTTCTGATTATGGAGCTGATCAACAATATCGCCAAGCAGCACGGTGGTTACTCCGTGTTCGCCGGTGTTGGTGAGCGTACCCGTGAAGGTAACGACCTCTGGATGGAGATGAAAGAGTCCGGCGTTCTTGATAAGGCTGCTCTGGTGTACGGCCAGATGAACGAGCCCCCAGGTGCCCGTGCCCGGGTTGCTCTGACCGCTCTGTCAGTTGCGGAATATTTCCGTGACGAAGAAAACCAGGACGTGCTGCTGTTCATCGATAACATCTTCCGCTTTACCCAGGCCGGTTCCGAAGTTTCTGCCCTTCTTGGCCGGATTCCTTCTGCGGTTGGTTACCAGCCTACGCTGGCAACTGAAATGGGTGAGTTGCAAGAGCGTATTACCTCAACCAAAAAGGGGTCCATTACCTCGGTTCAGGCTATCTACGTTCCTGCTGACGACTTGACTGACCCTGCTCCGGCAACTGCTTTTGCTCACTTGGATGCAACTACCGTTCTTTCACGTCAGATCGCAGAACTCGGTATCTACCCTGCAGTGGACCCGTTGGACTCCACTTCACGGATTCTGGATCCGCAGGTCATCGGTGAAGAGCATTACGCTGTTGCCCGTTCGGTACAATACGTGCTGCAGAAGTACAAGGATCTTCAGGATATCATCGCCATTCTTGGTATGGACGAACTGTCCGAAGAGGATAAGCTGGTTGTTGCCCGTGCCCGTAAGATTCAGCGCTTCCTGTCCCAGCCGTTCCACGTAGCCGAGGCCTTTACCGGCTCCCCTGGTAAGTACGTTGAGCTGAAGGACACCATCAAGGGCTTCCAGGAGATCGTTGCGGGTAAGCATGACAACCTCCCAGAGCAGGCCTTCTACATGGTCGGTTCCATTGAAGAGGCAATTGAAAAAGCCGCTAAACTGGCAGCTGTATAATTTATTACCTGGCAGGGCAGAACCTCTGCCCCAACGGAGCTCCATACAATGGCTGAAAAGATGAAGCTTGAAATAGTCACACCGTACAGCAAGGTGCTTGATGAGATGGTCGATGAAGTGACAGCGACCGGAAAAATGGGTGAGTTCGGTGTACTGCCGGGTCATGCCCCTTTCCTGACGTCACTCAATATCGGTGAACTTTGCTACAAGAAAGATGGCCAGGCTGTCAGCATGGCCCTCAACTGGGGCTACTTCGAGGTGCAGGACGACAAGATCATTGTCCTGGTTGAGACTGCCGAACGCTCCGACGAGATCGATCTTGAGCGTGCCAAAGCAGCGCTTGGCCGTGCCGAGGATGCGCTTAAGAAGTTGACTCCGGAAGACAAGCAGTTCAAGGTGTATGAAGCTGCTCTTGAACGTGCCCTGATCCGGATGCAGGTGGCCGGTAAGGCTGCGCGTAAGTAAGCGAGTATAACAGAGCGAGGTATACGGGAGCGGCAGTGATGTCGCTCCTTTTTTATTGTCATGACTACTAAACGCTATACAACCTTTACGGATGAGCTGCGCACGCGATTTGGCTGTCGTGTACAGCGGGTCTCACTGGATGCCGGTTTCAGTTGTCCCAACCGTGACGGCAGTCTGGGTACTGGCGGCTGCACCTTTTGCGGTGATCGAGGTGCTGCAGCGGTAGGTGTGCCTATCGAACTGCCGTTACACCTACAGTTACAGAAGAGTAAGGAATACCTGGTGAAAAAGTTCAGGGCTGAAAAGTTTCTGGCATATTTCCAGGCCTACAGTAACACCTATGCTGCTGCAGACGATTTGCGGCTGCTCTATGAAACAGCCCTTGCTGATGCGGATATGGTCGGGCTTATCATCGGCACACGCCCCGATTGTCTGCCGGATAGCGTGCTAGAGCTGCTTGCGGAGTTGCATCAGCAAACCTATCTCTGGTTGGAGCTTGGTATGCAAACCATGCATAACCAAACCCTGCAGGCGGTCAATCGAGGGCATGATCATGCCTGTTTTGTCGAGGCGGTCAGGCGTTGCAAACAAAAGGGGCTACGCATCTGCGCTCATCTGATATTGGGGTTGCCCGGTGAGTCTCGTGAACAGATGCTGGCTTCGGTAGAGGAGTTGAATCGTCTGGGGGTTGATGGGGTTAAGCTGCATCACCTGCATGTACTGAAAGGCAGCCAGCTTGAGCAGGAGTACCGAACAGGTGGTCTGCAGTTGATGACCCGCGATGAGTATGTTGCACTGGTGGTTGATGCAGTTGAACTGCTTGATCCGCAGATCATGATTCATCGTCTGATGGGTGATGGGCGCAGTGAGCTGGTCGCGCCGGACTGGTCACGCCGTAAGCTTGAAGTCTTGAACCGTATTGATGCTGAGCTTGTAAAAAGAGACAGCCGGCAGGGATGCCGGCTGTCAGTAAAGGGGGGCATGAAGCTGAATGACTAGGCCTTGTGCTCGTCATCCTTCTTGGGCTTTATCTCAATCTCATCCTTGCCTTCAGAGGCGTTCTTGAAGTTCTTGATACTTTTGCCAAAAGCAGCACCGATCTCAGGCAGACGTCCCGCCCCGAAGACCACCAGTACAATAACCAGTATAACGATCAGTTCCGGCATGCCAAATCCAAACATAAGCACTCCTCCATCTTCAATAGTGGACGTAAGTATTGCATTCCGGTTGTGAAAAAATCAAGTGTTCTGGTTGCAGGGAACCGTATACATGCAACGTCTCAATATTTTGTGTCAGCGTAATCAACCCAGCCACCGGCCAGAACCAGTGCCTTGTCAAAGGGGGAGAGCTCGAAGTTAAAGGCCAGCTGCGTACCACCGGCAGTCAGGGTCAGGGTTTGTGCCTCGATATCGATGTTCATGGTTGCGTCAGCATCCTGGGCATGGGCAAAGATCCGGTCGAGATCCGCCTTGGGCAGTTCAATGGCAGCCATGCCGCAGTTGAACATATTCTGGCGGAAGATGCGGGCAAAGGACTCTGCAACAACCGCGGTGATGTTGTTAACCTCAAAGACCCAAGGGGCATGTTCGCGTGAAGAGCCGCACCCGAAATTCTCACGTGACACGACCACACGGGCTTTCAAGGTCTTCTCGCCCTTGGGGTCAAACCCGTCAAGCTTGAGGTCTTCAAGCATGTAGGGTTTAAGATCCTGCTTGGTTATCTCAGTCAGGTACTTGGCAGGAATAATCTCATCAGTATTGATATCGGCACGGTCCAGAAACAGAACCGGCCCGCCAAAAGTTTTCATGGAAAGCTCCTTGTCGAAGAGATGAACTAGAGATACTTGCGAGGGTCTGCAATCTTGCCCTCAATGGCAGTGGCCGCAGCCGTTGCCGGTGACATCAGGTGTACCATGCCGCCCTTGCCCATCCGGCCGTTAAAGTTACGGTTGGTGGTGGAGGCACAGACCTCGCCATCAGCCAGCACGCCGTTACTCATCCCCAGACAGGCACCGCAGGTGGAGTTGGTAACGCAGAAACCGGCATCAAGAAAGATATCAATCAACCCTTCCTTCATGGCATCACGGTAAATCTTGGGGGTGGCAGGAGAGAGAATGCCGCGGACATTTTCTGCCAGCTTGCGACCCTTCAGGATCTGCGCGGCAATGCGCAGGTCTTCCAAACGGCCGTTGGTGCAGGAACCGAGGTACACCTGGTCAATCCTGCTGTCACTGAACTCTGTTACCGCTTTAACCTGGTCAGGCTTGAAATTGAAGGTAGCAACCGGTACCAGCGTGGCAGCATCGATCTCAATGGTCTGCTCATAGCTTGCATCTGCATCGGAGCACCATTGTTGATACTCGCCCAGTGCAGCCTCCTTGGAGGCAAATTCCCCCTGAATAAACGGCCAGAGGTACTCGACGGTGGTCATGTCAGGCATACAGATGCCTGACGTGCCGCCAGCCTCAATGGCCATGTTGCAGAGTGTCATGCGAGATTCCATGGTCATGGTGTCAATGGTGCTACCACGGAACTCGATCACCCGGTCGGTGGCACCGTTAACGCCGATCTTGCCGATCAGGGTCAGTACTACATCCTTGGCATACACGCCTTTAGGGAGCTCTCCATGCACGTTGACGCGAATCGTCTTGGGTTCACGGAATGCACAGACGCCTTTCAGGATGCCGACCTCCAGGTCAGTGGTGCCAACACCGGCGGCAAAGGCACCAAAAGCGCCGTGGGTACAGGTGTGGGAATCTCCCATGATCACGGTGTTGCCGGGGCGGATAAAGCCCTTTTCAGGAAACAGGGCATGACAGACGCCATTGGCACCAACATCAAAAAAGTCTTTGATCTGCTGGCGACGGGCCCAGTCGCGTAAAATCTTGGCCTGGGTAGCGGTCTTGGAATCCTTTGACGGAGTGACGTGGTCAATAACCGCCTTAATTCTGGCCGGATCAAAGACACGGTCTTTACCACGCTCAATCAGGTCTGCAATGGCAATCGGGGTGGTGATTTCGTGGCAAAGCACCACATCCAGCTTCAGCACCTTGGTGCCGCTGAACGGCTCATCCACCAGATGGGCGGCGAAAATCTTTTCTGCAGTGGTCTTACCCATTCTTCTGTCCTTCCTTTCCGATGTTTCTGGTCGTCCAGATGTAGCAGAAAGCAGATGCTAAGTCTACTGCTTTGGTGGGATAACATGTTGTTTTCGTATCAGTAAACTGAATGGTGGCGTAGTACGGATGGAAAAAAAGAGGGAGCGTGCTATAAGAGTAACTCAGGCAAAAGAAAACAGGGGACAGAACAGGAGCTACTGATGGTTTTAGAGGAGTTACAGGCACTCCTGCAGGCGGTTGCAGCAGGAACGGCAACGCCGGAGCAGGGCTTGGAACGGTTACGCCATCTTCCCTTTGAAGACCTCGGGTTTGCTCAGGTTGATCATCACCGGGCGCTACGACAAGGGCAACCAGAGGTGATCTTCGGGCAGGGGAAGACCGTTGAACAGATCGGCCGGATCATGGAGGCGATGGTGGCGCGGGGCAGCAATGTGCTGGTAACCCGTCTCGAGGAGGTACGGGCAGTGGAGTTGCTGGCGGTGTTTCCACGCTCCTTCTATCATGCCGAGGCCCGTTGTCTAACCCTGGAAACCACCCCAAAACAGGAACAGGGCCGGGGACCCATCCTGATTGTGGCTGCCGGCACCTCGGATCTGCCGGTGGCCAGCGAGGCGCTGGTGACGGCCCGTTTTATGGGAAATCAGGCAGAGTTGCTCTGTGATGTCGGGGTGGCAGGAATTCACCGCCTGTTATCCCGCATGGAACTGTTGCGCTCGGCAACCGTGTTGATTGTGGTTGCAGGGATGGAGGGCGCCTTGCCATCGGTGGTGGGGGGGCTGGTCGACCGGCCGGTGATCGCTGTGCCCACCTCGGTGGGATACGGTGCATCGTTTGGTGGTATTGCTGCGCTGCTGGGAATGCTCAACACCTGCGCCAGCGGAGTTACGGTAGTGAATATTGATAACGGCTTTGGCGCTGCCTGTGCCGCCAGCCTGATGAATCGGATCTAAAATGCGTATTCTCTATTTAGATGCAACTGCCGGTATTGCCGGTGATATGACCGTGGCCGCCCTGCTGGATCTCGGTGTGCCGTTGAGCTATCTGAAGAGTGAACTGGACAAGCTTGGTCTGCCGGATGGTGCCTTCAGTCTCACTGAAGAACAGATCCAACGCGGTGGCATGACCGGCAGGTATTTTGAGGTACATCTGCCCCATCAACACGGACATCAGCATCATGACCATCATGATCACCGGAGCTATGGCGATATCAGCCAGATGATCGCTGCAAGTAGTCTTGCTGGTCACGTGAAGGAACTGTCACAAAAGATCTTTTTGCACCTGGCCGAGGCCGAGGCCAAGGCACATCAGGTGGCGGTGGAGCAGGTGCAGTTTCATGAAGTGGGGGCCGTTGACAGCATAGTGGATATTGTGGGGACGGCGATCGGGTTGGACTGGCTGAAGGTGGATAGGGTCTACTGTTCCGCAGTGCCGCTGGGCGGTGGTTTTGTACAGACAGCCCATGGCCGTTTGCCGGTGCCGGCCCCGGCAACGGCGGAGTTGCTGAAAGGTCTGGCGGTTCATACCGATTGCGGAACGGGGGAGCGGGTAACCCCCACCGGTGCGGCTATTCTGGCAGCCCTGGCCGCGTCGCGCGGCGGGATGCCGGAGATGACGATCATAAAAACCGGCCATGGAGCCGGGAGTCGTGACTTTACGGACTGCCCCAACATTCTGCGCGGTTTCCTGGGGGAACTGTCGGAACAGGCTGCTCATGAGGAGATACTTGAGCTCAGCTGTAACCTGGATGATGTGACCCCGGAACTGCTGGGGTATACCATGGCGCAACTCTTTGCGGCCGGGGCGCTGGATGTCTGGCATACGCCGATCCAGATGAAGAAGCAGCGCCCTGGCCTGATGCTGTCGTTGCTCTGCCGTCCAGAACAGAAGGACCGGATGGCGCAACTGCTGATGAAAGAAACCGGCAGCTTGGGGGTGCGGTTGCAGCAGATGCAGCGTCTTGTGCAGCAGCGCCGGATTGAGGAGTGTCAGACCTCGTTGGGGATGGTGAGGTTCAAGATCAGCCAGCAGGGCAGCAAGCCCGAATATGAAGACTGTTGCCGGATTGCCCGTGAACAGGGACTTGCGTTGCGTGAGGTGCAGCAGATCGTCTGCAGGGAGTATGACCATGAACGCTGATCTGGAGCTGGCGGCACTGTTTCTCGCCTCCGGCATGACCCTGGCCCTGGCCGAATCCTGTACCGGTGGTATGATTGCAGAGCAGGTTACCGCTATCTCCGGCTGTTCCGCCTGGTTCAAAGGGGGGATCGTGGCCTACCATAATGATATAAAACAGCAGTTGTTACAGGTTCCCGGCGAGCTTCTTGAACAGCATGGTGCGGTGAGTGAAGCGGTTGCCCGGGCTATGGCAGAAGGTGCCCGCAGGGTAATCGGCAGTGATCTGGCCCTGGCGGTAACCGGTATTGCCGGACCGGAGGGCGGTACCCGGGAAAAACCGGTCGGGACGGTCTATATCGCCCTTGCTGATCATGATGGCTGTGTAACGGAACGGTACCAGTTTCAGGGCGGACGCGAATCGGTTCGGCAACAAACCGCGGAACAGGCGCTTTTTTTGATAAAAAAGCGGCTTATGGTGCCTGAAACGGCCTGAATTGCCCCAAATTAGCTTGCCGCTGACGGTTTTGATGTGGTACGTTTCGCAACTCTTTCCAAACTTTTCCCGTACCAAGGAGGTACTCCTGTGAGTGATAAAAACAAGGCCATAGAGCTGGCACTTTCCCAGATTGAAAAGCAGTTTGGCAAAGGTGCCATCATGCGACTCGGCAATGACGAGGTGCTGCCCGGTGTAGAGTCGATTTCAACCGGCGCCATCTCCCTTGACCTGGCCCTGGGGGTGGGCGGTGTACCACGCGGCCGGGTGATTGAGGTCTATGGACCTGAATCCTCCGGCAAGACCACCCTGGCCCTGCATATTGTGGCTGAAGCCCAGAAAAGTGGTGGTATTGCGGCTTTTGTGGATGCAGAGCATGCCCTGGATATCAATTATGCCCGCAAGCTGGGGGTCAAGACCGATGACCTGCTGGTCTCCCAGCCGGACACCGGTGAGCAGGCGCTTGAGATTGCCGAAACCCTGGTGCGTAGTGGTGCCATTGATGTGCTGGTGATTGACTCGGTTGCAGCCCTGGTTCCCAAGGCCGAGATTGAGGGTGAGATGGGGGACTCCCATGTCGGTCTGCAGGCCCGCCTGATGTCCCAGGCACTGCGTAAGCTGACCGGCATCATCTCCAAATCAAACTGCTGCGTGATCTTTATCAACCAGATCAGGATGAAGATCGGCGTGATGTTTGGCAACCCTGAGACTACTACCGGTGGTAACGCCCTGAAGTTCTACGCCTCGGTCCGGCTTGACATTCGTAAGATTGCCACCCTCAAACAGGGGGACCAGGTGATCGGTTCACGTACCCGGGTCAAGGTGGTCAAGAACAAGGTGGCGCCACCCTTTAAAGAGGCCGAGTTCGATATCCTCTATGGTGAAGGGATTTCCCGTACCGGTGACGTGCTGGATCTGGCGGTGGACCGCAATATCATCGACAAGAGCGGGGCCTGGTTCTCCTACAACAAGGAACGGATCGGCCAGGGGCGCGAAAACTCACGTCAGTTCCTGAAGGAAAATCCGGTCATGCTGGCAGAGATAGAGGCCAAGTTGATGGAGCTGATCAAGCCGGCCCCTAAGGAAGAAAAGGCTGAATAATACCAACCAGGATTTCGGAGGTGCCCTGTGGAGCTGAACGAAATTCTCACCATTGCCGTCAAGGCACGCGGCTCAGATATTCATATCAAGACCGGTCTGCCACCTATTGTACGGATTGACGGCAAGCTGCATCCGATCCCCAATGCCCAGCGTCTGGGCCCTGATGTGGTCAGCAGCATTGCCAACATGATGATGAATGACCGCCAGCGGAGGATCTTTGAGGAAAACTCCGAGGTGGATATGGCCTATGCGGTGCCGGGCCTGGGACGTTTCCGGGTGGCCTGCTATCGGCAGCGGGGGACGATTGCACTGGTCTTCCGGGCCATTTCGATGAAGATTCCGACCATGGAGGAGCTGAACCTGCCGCCGGTATTGCAGAAGCTCTGCCTTGAGGAGCGGGGGCTGATTCTGGTGACCGGCACCACCGGCTCCGGTAAATCGTCCACTCTGGCGGCCATGATCGACCATATCAACAACCACCGGACCTGTAACATCATCACGATTGAGGATCCGGTGGAGTTTTTGCACCGCGATAACAAGTGCATTATCAGCCAGCGGGAGGTGGGTACCGATACGCCGACCTTCTCAAGTGCGTTGAAGGGTGCCTTGCGCCAGGACCCGGACGTGATCCTGGTGGGTGAGATGCGGGACTACGAGACCATTGAAACCGCCATGACCGCTGCCGAGACCGGCCACCTGGTGATGTCCACCCTGCATACCATGGATGCACCTGAGACCATCAACCGGATCATCTCGGTCTTCCCGCCCTACCACCAGCGCCAGGTACGGATTCAGATGGCCAGCATCATCAAGGGGATTGTCTCCCAGCGTCTGGTACCGCGGGCCGATGGCAAAGGCCGTGTTCCTGCCGTTGAAGTGCTGCTGGGAACCGCACGGGTCAAAGAGTGTATTGACGACAAGGACAAGACCAAGCAGATCAAGGATGCCATTGCGCAGGGCTTTGTCTCCTATGGCATGCAGACCTTTGACCAATCCTTGATGAAGCTGTTCACCTCAAAGCTGATTACCTATGAAGAGGCGTTGCGGCAAAGTTCCAATCCGGATGATTTTGCCCTCAAGGTCTCCGGTATCTCATCTACGTCTGATGCAACCTGGGATAATTTTGATAGCAAGGACGAGAAGGTTGATGAGGTGCTGAAAGAGGAAAAACTCGACGTTGACCGGTTCTGATCAGTCCAGCGATTGCTACCTGGCGGCGCTCAGGCTGCTGACCGGCCGGGATTATACCTGTGCAGCCCTTCGACGTAAGTTGCAGCAGAAACGGTTTGCTGCCGAAGAGGCGCACCAAGCGGTTGAACGGCTGATGCGGGAAGGTTACCTGCAGGATCAGCGCTATGCCGAGCGTCTGGTCGCCGCAGTGAGGCAGAACGGGAGTTTTACCGGCTACCGCCTGCAGCAGGAGTTACGCCGTCGCGGAGTGCCACCGGAACTGATTGATCAGGTTTTGCGGGAATCACCCGCTGATGGCGATGAACTGGATCGGGCCCGCCACTTGGTTGAACGCCGTTATGCCGGGTTTGATCCGCAGACAGCTGATGAACGACAACTGCGGCGGGTAGCCGGTTTTTTGCAGCGTCGCGGCTACCGGAGTGATCTGATCAGGCAGCTGTTTGAAAAATAATAGGCAGACTCCCGGCGCGTGCCGGTGTGGATGGAGAGGAGAAGACCCATGAAAAATACAACAGTTCAAGCTGCTGTAACTGTGCTGCTGAGACGGTTCTTGGGGATCTCTTTGGCTGTGCTGCTGTCGGCGGGGATGGCCGTTGCAGATCAGCAAACCGGTGTTGTCGAGGTTGAAGGGTATGCCACCATTGTGGCGGAGCGCAAGGATATGGCCCGTGAGGCGGCCCTGCAGAATGCCTTCAGGCGGGCTGTCGAGCAGGTTGTTGGGGTGGCGCTTGAGTCGAAGACGGTGGTCAAGGACTCGGAGCTGCTGAACGATAAAATCTTTTCCAAGAGCAGGGGGTTCATCAAAACCTACCGGATTCTTGGTGAAAAGGTGGACGGTGATGCCTTCCGGATCCTGGTTTTTGCTTCGGTTTCCCGCCATAAACTGGAGCAGGGACTGGATAATGCCGGACTGCTGATCAAAAAAATGGGAAAACCGCGGATTGCCGTGGTGGTGATGGAACAGAACGGCTTTGGCAATGCCATTCCGGGTGGTGTGGTGGAGAACTGCCTTGTCTCAAGTCTGGGCAAGCGCGGCTATGCCCTGGTCGATCGTCAGGCCATGCTGGCGGTGCAACATGAGGTGGTCAACAAGCAGGGGGATCAGACTGATGCCGTGGTTCGTGCTGCAGCAGCAGGCGGGGCTGAAATTGTCATTGTCGGCCGTGCCACTGCCCGGTCGACCTCTGCCTTAAGCGGAACCAATCTTCGCCCGGTGCAGGTAACGGTTACCTGTCGTGCCGTTGAGGTGGACAGCGGGGAACTGCTGGCCACTGTGACAGCGACACAGCAGGCCCTGCATGTCAATCCGGCGAGCGCAACGAATGAGGCCTTTGAAAAGGCCGCCGCAGAGTTGAGCGAGGGGTTGCAACGTCAGATGATTGCGGCCTGGACCAAACGGCTGACCGGCTTGAGAACCTTGCGTATGACGGTGAGCATGATTCCCCACGCAGATATCAGGCGTTTACAGGATGCCTTGAAGGAGAAAGTGGGGCAGATTGAAGAGGTGCATGACCGAGGCTACCGGGATCAGCAGCTGCGTCTGGATCTCGAGGTGACAGGCGGATTCAGGGAAGTGATTGATGAGCTGGCCGCATTGGGGCTGGAACAGGATTCACTGAAGATTATCAGTTATTCAGCGGGGCAGGTGCAGGCCAGGTGGCAGGGTCGCCCCATTAAAGGAGGGCGCGTAAAATGAAACGGATACTGTTGGTACTTGGCATAGTGGTATTGCTTGCCGGCTGTAACAATCCCGGCAAGGAGAGCTTTGAGCTTGGCCGGCAACTGGAACGTCAGGGACGGGTTGATGAGGCCATTACCCTTTATGAAGATGCAATTGTCAAAGAACAGGATAATCAGGAATACCGGGCAGTCCTGGCCAGTGCCCGCTCGGCCGCTGCAGCCCGTTTTGTCGAGCAGGGCCGCAAACGCCTGCAAGGCGCCGAGATCACCTATGACCAGCTGCGTACCGCTCAGCTGGATGTTGACAAGGCACTCAAGGCTGATCCCTACAATAGCGATGCAAAGGTGCTGGCAAGCAGCGTCAAGTCTCAGATGGATGCCCTGTTGAAGAGGGCTGAGGCGTTATATGCCGCCTCAACCAAAGCTGCAGATCTGAAGGACTGGCCGACGGCCATCAACAAATTGCGGGAAATCCGCCAGTTTTACCCCGGCTATCTGGATCTGATGATCAAACTGCCCCAGACTGAAAACGCCGCGTTGGGATACTACCTGAAACAGGCTGAGCAAATGCAGGCTGCGGATGACCTGGATGCGATGATTGTCAATCTGGAGCAGGCGCTGGCGATTCAACCCGCGAATCAGCAGATTGCCGGGTTGCTGAAGGATGCCAAGGCTAAAAATACCGCCAGCGTCTGGTTTGCGAAGGCCGAGCAGAGCGCCAAACAGGGGAAGTGGCTCCAGGCTGCAGGCTATCTGCGTAAGGCGGAACTGTTGAATCCGGATCAGGCGTTGCAGGCCAGGATGACAGAATTGCGGCGCCAGGGCGCGCAAAAGATGCTGCAACAGGGGATGGTCCAGACCAGCAAGAAGCAGTTCTATACCGCCTACCTGTCGTTACAGGCAGGCGGGCAGTTCTCTCCGGCATTTATGAAAGAGGCGGAGGCAGCGGATCTGCGCAAACAGCTCGCAGCAGATATGGCTGCAAGATCCCAGGAAATGGAAACAACCGGCTTGTTGGGTAATGCCTGGTATTGGCTTGACCTGTCCATACGGCTGGGAGGCGGCGATCGTGAAAGCCAGCAGCGGTTGCAGACCCTCAAAGACCGGCTGCGGCAACGGGTGGTGAAAAAAATTGCGGTCATGGATTTTTCGCCGCCAACGAACAACACTGATGCCGGCAAGCTGGTAACCGACAGTCTGCTTTCCTACATGACCAAGAATGCCAGCAGCGATGTCAAGATTCTGGCCAGGGACGTGCTGGGGGCCATCATCAAGGAGATCGAGTTCGGTCAAGCCGGGCTCTATGATATCGAAAGTGCTAAAAAGACCGGTAAGTTAAAGGGAACTGACATTTTTATCTTCGGTAGCGTACTGCAGTACAATGTGGAAAAAAGTGCTGAAGAAGGTTCCAAGATGGTCAACGTGGTGGTGGCCACCAAGCAGGTTCCCAATCCGGCCTACCAGAGCTGGCTTTTGAGTCATCCGTCTCCCAACGAGAAGGAGATGGCCCTTGCACCGCCGGCACTGATGAAGGAAGAGATCCGTGAGACAGTGAAATACAAGGTCGGTACCCACAAGAAAACCGCCAACGTAGCACTCTCATTCCGGGTGATTGATGTGGAGTCAGGGGAGGTCGTGATTACCACCACGATCAAGAGCCGTAAAGAGGCGGAAGACAAGTTTTCTGAAGGGGTTGAGTTTGCCAATATCCCCTTCGATCCGCTGGAACTGCCGTCTGATTCTGTCCTGTTAGAGAAGGCGGTTGATGAGGGGATTGCCGAGCTGGGGCGCCTGGTGCTTACGCGCTTCCAGAATCGTCAGGCCAGCTATCTGCAGGCAGCCGAGTTGCTGAGCAAAAAGGGGGGCGGCGATCAGGTGGTCGAGCGGTACATGGATGCCATTGTGGCTGAAGAGGTCAAGCACGTCGCCAGCCAGGTCACGTCCCAGGCAAAACTGGGTATCGAGCAGTATCTGCAGTCAGCTGAGCAGCAATAAGTTCGATTCTGGAGAGTAGCGGCATGGGAATCACTGACACGTGTAAAAAAATGTGCCTGACGGCAGTGGCCTGGCTGACTGCTGTCATCATGCTCTGTATCCAGTTGGGAGCGGCTGAGGCGGCTGAACAGCAACTGAAAGCCAAGCTGGGCTGCGTGCCGTTTGTGGCCCGGACTATCGAAGCCATGAGTTTTACCGAATATCTGACCACGGTGCTGCTGAATGAGCTGGAGCGCAGCGGCTCATTTGAGGTTGCTGAACGCAAACGTCTTGAGGCTGCCATGGATCTGGAGGGGGTCAGGTCTGATTCCCTTTCCGGTGCAGAACTGCAACGGCTTGGGGGACGCCTGGGGGTGGAGTATCTGGTCAGCGGCAGTGTGACAACCCAGCCCCAGGGTATGCTGATGGAACTGAGTGTACTCAATCTGCGGGGGCAACGGGTAATTCTGACTGAAAAGCTGCGGCTGAGCGAGGCTGATGCCACCCGCTCACTGCAGGAGCTGGCCCTGCGGATTCGCCAGGCTGCTCAGAGATCTGCTGAAGCTGTAACAGCACCGGAACTGTCCAAACCGCTTGCCCCTGCTGCGGCCCTTGAGGCTGTTGGTTCTACCAGTGCGATCCGTCTGCGCTGGAGACATCCCTCGCCGGAACGCGTGGTCGGTTATCTGGTTCTGCGGGCCAATGAGCCCCAGGGACCGTTTACCACCGTCGGCACTGTAACCGAGCCGGGCTACAGTGATGAACCGTTGCGGTTGAATGAGACCTACTTCTATCGGGTGACAGCTGTTGGCCAAGGTGGTACGGCCAGTGAGCCGACAGCCGTTGTGCGCGGGGCTACGTCGGTTGCGCCTGCGGTTCCGATCTTTATGAATGTTGAGCCGATACTTGGCGGGGCCATATTGAGCTGGCGTCAACGCCCCTGCCCGGGAAGCGATGAAAGGACCCTGCCGAAAGGGGTCCGGATCTATCGGCGTTCAACAGCCGAAAAGGAATTTCTTCCAATCGCCAGAGTCGCGGACGACCAACCCGTTTTCCGTGACCAGGGATTGCAGGATGGCACCACCTATCTGTACACCATGACCGCCTACAATCTGGCTGGTGCTGAAAGTGAACAATCGGTACAGCTTTCCCTGACAACGCCGCCGGCAACCAGTGGTTTGACGGCCGGCAGTGGTAAGGTCCGCCGTGTAGCGCTGAGTTGGCCAGTCCACCCGTTTGCCGGTGTGAACGGTTATGTTCTGCAGAGGGCAACGGCCAAAGAAGGCCCCTACCAGGTGATCGCCACCATGAACGACCGTCTGCAGACCAGTTATCTGGATACAGGTCTGGCGGACAAAACCACCTACTGGTACCGGATCGTGGCATTCAGTAAAGAATTGGGAACTGGTGGAGCCTCAGGCGAGGTCGCCGCAACAACCCGTGATCTGCCGCCGGTACCGCTCAAGCTGACCGCAATGCAGGGGGAGCCAAGGAGGGTTACGCTCAGCTGGGAATCCGCTGCCGTGGCTGATGATGAAGTGAGTGGCTTTTATCTGTACCGTGGCGAACCGGGCCAGGAAAAGCTGACCAGGATCGCCGAGTTAACCGCCGACAAACGCTCGTACCGCGATGCCGAAGAGCCGCTGAAGGACGCCACAACCTATTCCTATGTGATTGCAGCCTTTAACGCAGGCGGTGCGGTCAGCCCTCTGAGTGCCCGTGCCAATGCCACCACCAAGGCGTTACCGGCAGCACCCTCAGGTCTGAACGCAGCATCCGGTGAGCCACGCAGGATTTCGGTACGCTGGCAAAAGAATCCTGAACCTGATATCGCCGAATATATCCTGTTCAGACAACAGGCAGAAGGCGAGTTTAAACAGCTTCAGCGGACCAGTGCTACAGTGTCGGTGGATACCGAGCTGAAGGATGGCACAAGTTATCTGTATCGGGTGCAGGCGCTGGACCGCGATGGGCTGATGAGTCCGATGTCTGTCTCGGTCAAGGGCACCACCAAGGCACTGCCAAAGCCGGTTGAGGGACTGCAGTTGAAAGACAGGGCAACCCGTCTTGTCAGTTGGCAACGGTCCGGCCAGGCAGATGTGAAGCGCTATCATCTCTACAAGAAGAGTTTTATGGGAGGGCAGAAGCTGACAACGGTTGAAGCAACCGAGTGGCGGTGTACTGAGTCCGGCAAGCTGGAGCTGTATGTGACGGCGGAGGACGGTGATGGCTTGGAAAGCGAACCATCGGCAGTGCTGGTGGTTGAGTAGGGAGGCAACATGAAACGATATGGCAGAATGGTGGGCCTCTATCTGGCCCTGTTGATCGTGCCGATCATGGCGTTTGCCAATCCGGTCAAGGCTGCAACGCCAAATCAGGAGACCGGACGGTATGCCCTGTTTCAGGGCAGCTACACCACCTTTGATCTCAAGCGCAAGGAGACCTATGTTCACCAGGCCGTGTTTTTGCTGGACACCCATACCGGCGAGGTGAAACGTTATATTAATAAAATCGACGAAAATGGCCGCTATATTGAAACCTGGCTGCCCACTGACCTGCCGTCAGCTGACAAACGTCGACCAGCTCAGGAAGGAAAATAGTACATGACCGGTAATGAAATTCGCGCACGTTTTTTGAAGTATTTTGAGGATCGGGGACACGTTGTGGTGTCAAGTTCCGGGCTGATTCCCCAGAACGATCCGACCCTGATGTTTACCAACGCCGGTATGAATCAGTTTAAAGACTGTTTTCTGGGGATGGAGGACCGGGGCTATTACCGGGCTGCTTCCTCCCAGAAATGTGTCCGGGCCGGTGGCAAGCATAACGACCTGGAAAACGTTGGGCGCACTGCCCGCCACCATACCTTTTTCGAGATGCTGGGCAACTTTTCCTTTGGTGATTACTTCAAGAAGGAGGCGATCGCCTTTGCGTGGGAGTTCCTGACCAAGGATCTGGGGCTGGATACCAGCCGCCTGTATGTGACGGTCTATACCGATGACGATGAGGCGGCCGATATCTGGCATCAACAGGAGGGAGTGCCTCGCGAGCGGATCTACCGCTTTGGTGAAAAGGATAATTTCTGGTCCATGGGTGACACCGGTCCCTGCGGCCCCTGTACCGAGATCTTCTGGGACAACGGTCCTGAGGTTGGCTGTGGCTCGCCTGATTGTGCCGTAGGCTGCGACTGTGACCGCTATATGGAGATCTGGAACAACGTCTTCATGCAGTTCAATCGCACGGCTGACGGCGTGCTGCATCCGTTGCCCAAGCCGGCCGTGGATACCGGGATGGGACTGGAACGGATCACCACGGTCATGCAGGGTGTTCGCTCCAACTACGATACCGACCTGCTGCAGGGGATTATCCGTCATATCGAACGTCACAGCGGCAAGAAATATGGCGATAATGAAAAGGATAGCGTCTCGATGCGGGTGATCGCTGATCATTGCCGGGCAGTGACCTTCCTGATCTGTGACGGTGCCCTGCCCAGCAATGAAGGACGCGGCTATGTGTTGCGCCGGATCATGCGCCGGGCTGCCCGACATGCCAAGATGCTGGGAGTGGCCGAGCCGCTGCTCTGCCGGATGGTGGATGCGGTGCGGGAGATGATGGGGGATGCCTACCCGGAACTGGCCGAGCGTGAGACCTATATCCGCAAGGTGGTGCTGGCCGAAGAGGAACGCTTCAACGAAACCCTTGACCGTGGTTTGGCAATTTTGAATGAAGAGGTTGCCAGCCTGCGTTCTAGCGGTAGTTCCGTTATCCCCGGCGAGACCCTTTTCAAACTCTATGATACCTTTGGCTTCCCCGTGGATCTGACCGAGGACATTGTCCGGGCTGAAGGGTTCACGGTGGACGAACCTGGCTTTGAGGCCTGCATGGAGCATCAGCGGGAGCTGGGGCGCGAACATTGGAAAGGCTCCGGGGCTGCCGGTATTGCCGATGTCTACAAGGAACTGCACAACCATGGTCTGCGGACCAACTTTGTCGGCTACGGCAGCCTGACGGCCTTTTCGCCGGTCACGGCAATGCTGCGTGATGGCAGCAAGATCCAGTCGGCAGCAGCCGGAGACCAGATTGATCTGATCTGTGAAACCACCCCTTTCTATGGCGAGTCAGGTGGCCAGGCCGGCGATACCGGTTGTATCTCCAGTGGCAGCGCCCATCTTGAGGTGCTGGCAACCTCCCGGCCTTTCACTGACCTGGTGGTGCATCATGCCTTGGTCAAAGAAGGGGCCATAAAGACCGGAGATGCCGTCAGCCTGACCGTCGCCGTTGATAAGCGCCGGGCAACGGCCCGCAACCACTCTGCCACCCACCTGTTGCAGGCGGCCTTGCGGCAGGTGCTTGGCGAACATATCAAACAGGCCGGCTCGCTGGTTGAACCAAACCGCCTGAGGTTCGATTTTACTCACTTTACCGGTGTGACTCCTGAGGAGCTGCAACAGGTTGAAGATCTGGTCAACGGCTGGATTATGGATAATGCCGAGCTGAACATCCGTGAAATGGGGATGCAGGAGGCGGTGGAAAGCGGTGCTACAGCGCTGTTTGATGAAAAATACGGCAGTACCGTGCGGGTTGTGCGGATCGGTGAAGTGAGTGCCGAACTGTGCGGTGGTACCCATGTGCGGGCAGCCGGAGATATCGGCCTGTTCAAGATCCTGTCCGAGGGTGGGATTGCTGCCGGGGTACGCCGGATTGAAGGCGCAACCGGCTTTAACTCCCTCGGTTTTGTGCGTCGGCTGGAAGGGGATCGTCAGGCCGTGGCAGATCTGCTCAAGGCCGACAGCAGCAAACTGCTTGACCGGGTGGAAAAACTGGTGGAGCGCCAGCGTGAACTGCAGCGTGAAGTGGAGACGTTACAGGGCAGGCTGAATGCCGCCCAGTCCGGTGATCTGCTGTCCCGGGCTCAGGAGGTGGCAGGGGTCAGGCTGCTGGCCGTGCAGGTACAGGTTGCGGATATCAAATCACTGCGGGATATGGCTGATCAGTTGCGTGACAAGCTTGGATCTGGTGTCGTTGCGTTGGGGGCAGAGCTGGATGGCAAGGCGAACCTGCTGGTCACGGTAACCAAGGATCTGACCAGCCGTTTCAAGGCTGGTGAGCTGGTGGGTAAATTGGCGCCGATTGTTGGCGGACGTGGCGGTGGTAAGCCTGAACTGGCTCAGGCCGGCGGCAGTCAGCCTGAAAAGCTGCCGGAAGCACTTGCTGCTGTGGCAGCACTGATGGGGTAACCGGCATGCTCAATCGTTCCGGAAAGCAAATTGTTATACTGGTCGTGGATGACGAGCTGGTCATCCGTGACCTCTGTAGCAAGGGGCTGAGGAACTACCGGGTTCTGCAGGCCGGCTCACCTCAGGAAGCCCTGGCCTGCTACGCTGCTGAGCCGGTTGATATGGTGCTGACGGATGTGCAGATGCCGGGTGGGAACGGTATCGACCTGCTGCGTGAGATCAAAAAGAACGATCCCAATGCAGTGGTTCTGATCATGACCGGCTTTGGAGACAAGGAAACGGTACTGGAGGCCTTGCGGGCCGATGCCGATGACTTTATCCAGAAGCCGGTTAATCTGTTGCAACTGCAGACGGCAATCGAGAAGGCGCTTGGCAGACGCGCCCTGAAGGAAGAACTGGCTGCCATGCACAGCCTTGACAGCCTGAAAGGGGCATTTCTCTCGCTTGTCTCCCATAAGCTGAAGACGCCGCTAACCTCCTTGTCACTGGGGCTTGAAGAACTGGAACGTTATGCCTCCCGACTGCATCCGACCGAGGCCTGTCACCTGCGGCTGGTTTCAATGCGGGAGGACCTGGAGGCACTTTCCAGCCTGATGACGTCACTGGTGCGTATGCATCAGGCATTGGGGGTCGCGGGAGGAGAACCGGTCAGGTGTGATCTGGCCGAGGTGGTAAAGAGCGCCGCAGCATCCGTGCAACGTGCCTCAACAAAGCGGGATATGGCACTTTTACTTGAGCTGGAAACCTCGGCAACGGTGCTTGGTAACCGCGACCGGCTTATGTTTGCACTGCAGCAGATCCTGGAAAACGCCTTCAAGTTTTCCAGCGACGGCGCTACGGTGGCAATCAGGCTGACCTGTGTTGATGGCCATGCGGAGATCGCAATCCAGGATAGCGGTTGCGGTATTGCGGAAGAGGAAATGCCCAAGATCTTTGAACGGTTTTATCAGGTTGACCCGGATGCCACCGGACAGATCCCGGGATTTGGCCTGGGCCTGTTCTGTGTGCGGGAAATCGTCAGGCAGCATGGCGGCTCAGTTGCGGTCAACAGCCGGCTGGGGCAGGGGACCACGGTGACCATTAACCTTACCTGTGCAGAGGAGTGATTGCGTTGTGAAACATCTTATTGATAAAGCCAATACCCTGATGGAGGCACTGCCCTATATCCAGCGTTTTTCAGGCAGAACCTTTGTGATCAAGTATGGCGGTCACGCCATGTCGGACGAACGGTTGAAGGAATCCTTTGCCCTGGATGTGATCATGCTCAAGTCGCTGGGTATCAATGCCGTGATAGTGCATGGCGGCGGTCCCCAGATCAATGAAACCCTGAAACGCTACGGGATTGTCTCCGAGTTTGTACGCGGCATGCGGGTGACTGACGGCGAGACCATGTCGGTGGTTGAGATGGTGCTGGTGGGGCAGGTCAACAAAGAGGTGGTGGGCTACCTGAACCAGCATGGCGGTAAGGCGGTTGGTCTCTGTGGCAAGGACGGCAGTCTGCTGTTGTCCAAAAAGCTGCTGCAGGAAGTGACCGGCGAGAACGGCACAATTGAACAGATCGACATCGGTTATGTGGGGGATGTGGTCAAGGTCAACACGGACCTGATCAAGAGCCTGGAGCAGGGCGGCTACCTGCCGGTGATTGCCCCGGTTGGTGTCGGGCTGGCCGGCGAAAGTTACAACATCAATGCCGACGTGGTGGCTGGCCGGGTCGCCGCAGCCTTAAACGCAGAGAAGCTGATCCTGCTGACGGACACCCCTGGCGTGCTGGACAAGAATAAACAGTTGATTCAGAAGATCAGCGTTGCCCAGATGCATCGACTGATTGAAGATGAATCAATCACCGGCGGCATGATACCGAAGGTTGTCTGTTGTGCCGAGGCGCTGAATGATGGCGTGAAGAAGGCCCATATTATTGACGGAAGGATGGAACATTCGGTTCTGCTTGAGATCTTTACGGATGTTGGTATCGGGACGGAGATAACCAAATAAGCGCTTATGGAAGGGGATTCCATGATGAAGAGACTTGCCGTTGCCGTTACAGTATTGGCGTCGCTGCTGGTAACCGTTGCTGCTGTCCAGGCAAAGGAGCTGTGTGCGGGCAAGACACCGGGCACGATCACCTTTTTTGATCGCGAGATAGACCGTGACAAGCCGCTGCCGGAAGCCGTCACGGAGCTGGATTTCAGCAAGGAGATGTGGGCGCTGGTCTGTTTGACTGACCCGGTTGGCCCCCAGGCGGATGGCGGCAAAAAGTTCAGGGTGGTGCTGTACGTCAAGCAGACCAAGAGCTATGACGGCAAGTATTCGTCCTATGCTGCCAACGCGAAACAGGAAGGGGTCTTTCGTCCCGCCCTGTCAAAACCCCGCAGGGATATCATACTGTTTATGAATGAGGACTTTGCCACCGGCAAGGGGCTCAGTTACAAGCTTGATCCGGGTGAGTATGAGTTCCGTCTACAGGCAGCCACAGAGAAGGGGACCGGTAAGCTGGACCTGACCATTGACTGGAAAAATGATGTGGCCTACATTCAGGAATTGCGTAAAGCGGGCTACGTGGCAGATGGCAGGATCAAGGTACTAAAGCAGAACTAAGGAAGACAGAAATGACGAATCAGCAATGGGTTGAACGGTCTGACAAGGTAATCATGAAGACCTATGGACGCTATCCGATCGTGCCGGTCAGAGGCGAAGGGTGCCGTCTGTGGGATGCTGACGGCAAGGAATATCTGGATTTTCTGGCCGGTGTGGCGGTGAACAATCTTGGGCACTGTCATCCCAAGGTGGTCAAGGCACTGCAGGACCAGGCAGCCACCCTGATCCACTGCTCCAACTACTACCAGATCCCCCAACAGATTGAGCTGGCCGAACTGCTCTGCAGCCACAGCTTTGCGGATAAGGCCTTTTTCTGCAACAGCGGGGCTGAAGCCAACGAGGCTGCCATCAAGCTGGCCCGGAAATACAGCCGCGAGAAACACAATAACCCGGAACGCTACGGCATCATTACCGCTGCCGACTCGTTTCATGGCCGTACCATGGCCACGGTCTCAGCCACCGGCCAGGAGAAGGTACAGCGCTTTTTTGACCCCCTGCTGCATGGCTTTGCCCATGTAGCGTTCAATGATCTGAGTGCGCTGTCGGCAGCCATCACCCCTCAGACCTGCGCCATTATGCTGGAACCGATTCAGGGGGAGGGGGGCATCAATATCCCTTCCATGGAGTATATGCAGGGGGTGCGGGAGCTGTGTGACCGTCACCAGCTGCTGCTGATCCTGGATGAGGTGCAGGTGGGAATGGGGCGTACCGGCAAGCTGTTTGCCCACGAACACTTTGGTATTACACCGGACATCATGACCCTTGCCAAGGCACTGGCAGGTGGTGCGCCGATCGGTACCATGCTGGCACGGGATGAGGTGGCAGCTTCATTTGTGCCAGGCACCCACGGTTCCACCTTTGGTGGCAATCCGTTGGTAACCGCTGCCGCGGTGGCCACGGTGCGGGCCATTCTTGAGGAGGGGCTGCTGAACCGGGCTGAGGAGATGGGCGAATACCTGCATGGCGAGCTGGAAAGGCTGGGTACCCGCTATTCCTTTGTCAAGGAGGTGCGAGGTATCGGCCTGATGATCGGCATGTCGCTCTCAATTCCCGGTGGTGATATTGTTAAAAAGGGACATGAAAAGGGCGTGTTGCTGAATGTGACCCATGACACGGTGCTGCGTTTTGTGCCGCCCCTGACAGTCAGCAAACAGGAAGTAAACCGGATGATTGAGATTCTGGAGAGCATATTCAAGGAGATAGAGGCATGACACGGCATTTTCTTGCGCTGCACGATTTCACCAGGCAGGAGCTGGATGCCATGCTGGCCCTGGCTGCCGACCTGAAGCAGAAACAGAAAAACGGTGTTGAACACCACCTGCTGAAAGGCAAGACCCTGGCCATGATCTTTGAAAAGGCCTCCACCCGTACCCGCATCTCCTTTGAGGTCGGTATCTACCAGCTGGGTGGACACGGTCTGTTTATTTCGTCTGCCAACTCCCAGATGGGGCGCGGTGAGCCGATCAAGGACTCGGCCCGGGTGATGGCGCGCTACTGTGACGGCGTGATGATCCGTACCTTTGGCCAGGAGATCGTGGATGAGTTCGCCCGCTACTCTGATGTGCCGGTGATTAACGGTCTGACCGACCTGTTTCACCCCTGCCAGATCATGGCAGACCTGCAGACGGTGATCGAACAGAAGGGCGGTTACCAGGGGCTCAAGTTTGCCTGGGTGGGTGACGGTAACAACATGGCCAACACCTGGATTGAGGCCGCCGCCATTTTGGGGTTTGACCTGGCGCTGGCCTGTCCGCAAGGCTATGAGCCGGACCGTCATGTCTGGGAATGGGCTCAGAAGCAGGGTACCGCCACGATTACCATTACTGAAGACCCTGAAGAAGCGGTGCGTGATGCCGATGTAATCAACACCGACGTCTGGGCCAGCATGGGGCAGGAGTCTGAGCAGAAACAGCGGGAATTCGCGTTTCAGGGCTACTGCGTGAATGACGAGCTGCTGGCGGTGGCCAGACCAGACAGCATCGTGCTGCACTGCCTGCCTGCCCACCGTGGCGAAGAGATCAGTGAGAGCGTGATTGAAGGAAAACATTCTGTGGTATGGGACGAAGCGGAAAACCGTCTGCATATACAAAAGGCCATTATGGCCACTCTGATGCAATAACAGAGATTTTTAAGGAGACACGCAATGGCAAAGAAACAAGAAGTGAAAAAGATCGTCCTGGCCTACTCCGGCGGGCTGGATACCTCCATCATCCTTAAGTGGCTTAAAAATGAGTATGGCGCGGAGATAGTGGCATTTTCCGCTGATCTGGGGCAGGGGGATGAACTGGCTCCGGTGCGCGAAAAGGCGCTTAAGACCGGTGCAAGCACCGTCTATATCGATGACCTGCGCGAAGAGTTTGTCCGTGACTTTGTCTATCCGATGTTCCGGGCCAATGCCATTTACGAAGGGCACTACCTGCTGGGTACGTCCATTGCCCGCCCGTTGATCGCCAAGCGCCAGATGGAGATCGCCAAGCTGGAAGGGTGTGATGCCGTCTCCCACGGGGCCACCGGCAAGGGTAACGACCAGGTCCGTTTTGAGCTGGCCTACTACCATTTTGACCCCTCCATCTCCGTGATTGCGCCCTGGCGGGAGTGGAAGCTGAACAGCCGCAAGGCGCTGATCGCCTATGCCAAGAAGAACGATATTCCGATTCCGATCACCAAGAAACGTCCCTGGTCCTCAGACCGTAACCTGCTGCATATCTCCTTTGAAGGCGGCATCCTGGAAGATACC
Source organism: Trichlorobacter lovleyi (assembly GCF_015239775.1). Taxonomy (NCBI): domain Bacteria; kingdom Pseudomonadati; phylum Thermodesulfobacteriota; class Desulfuromonadia; order Geobacterales; family Geobacteraceae; genus Trichlorobacter; species Trichlorobacter lovleyi. Next base: position 3,153,845 of record NZ_CP058409.1, on the reverse strand, counting down.
TGGGCTGAGGCGCCGGAAGAGATGTATGTGCTGACCTGTAAGCCGGAAAAGGCCCCCAACAAGCCGCAGTATGTTGAGATCGAGTTTGAACAGGGCAATGCCGTGGCTGTTGACGGTGTGCGGATGACACCGGCCCAGCTGCTGGCGCACCTGAACACCATTGGCGGCCTGCATGGTGTCGGCCGGGTTGACCTGCTGGAAAACCGCTCGGTTGGCATGAAGTCACGCGGTGTCTATGAGACCCCCGGCGGCACCATCCTGCGCGAGGCCCATTCCGCGGTTGAGCAGATCACCATGGACCGCGAGGTAATGCGGATCCGTGATTCGCTGATCCCTGAATATGCCCGTCAGGTCTATGCCGGCTACTGGTTCTCGCCGGAGCGTGAAATGCTGCAGACGCTGATTGACGAGTCTCAAAAGACGGTCAACGGCGTGGCACGGGTCAAACTGTACAAGGGACATTGCCGTACGGTTGGGCGCAAGTCCGAGACCAATTCGCTGTTCAATCTGGACTTTGCAACCTTTGAAAAGGACAAGGTCTACAATCAGGCCGATGCCGAAGGCTTTATCAAGATCAATTCCCTGCGGTTGCGGATCCGCTCCCTGATGCAGGGCAAGAAGTAAGGTGTGACCAGACCGCGTTACAGGAAGGAACATATTGTCACTTCAGTTGTGGCGGTAATTATTGATGAACAGGAACGGGTGCTCCTCACCAGGAGGAGCATCCCCCCCTTTAAGGATATGTGGGTTATGCCGGGGGGGAAGATCGACCTGGGGGAGCCGATTGCCACAGCACTCAGACGGGAAGTGGATGAAGAGGTCGGGCTGGATATTGAGGTCGGCAGCCTGATCGATGTGTTTGAACATGTCACCCCCGGTGAGGAAAACTGCCATTACATTATCCTCTTTTACCGCTGCAGGCCGGTTCATTATGACCTGAGCCACAATCCCGATGAGGTCTCTGAGGCAGTCTGGGTCGCGCGAGGAGACCTTGCTCGGTACGATATGCCTGAAGGGACGCGCTCTATTCTGGGAACCCTGTTTCCCGAGCTTGCTGCCTGACCGTCAGGAGAGCTGCGATGCCAATGGTTATCGATAAAAAGGTCCAGCTCTCCTTTCCGTTGGGGCACCATCTGCATTGTCTGATTGCTCAACTGCCTAACCACCTGCATCGTGAGGTTGGTTTTCATCCTGTTGAACAGGAAGCACAGTGGGAGGCGATCAAATCAGTCCTTGACCTGGTGGCTGCCGGCGAGGGGAACCTTAAGAAACTTCATTTTCTGCTCTTTCCTGAATCGTGCCTGCCGGTCAACCGCCTGGATGAGCTGCTGTTGGTGATTGAAAAAGGATTCCGCCCCAATACCGTTACCATGATCGGTGTTGAGCATGTCAGGCTGCGGGAGTATCGCCGGTTTCTTGAACGCTTCAAGGCAGATAACCATGAGGCGATCGAACTGGTTGACCGTGACATTGATTCGGGTGATGTGCTGGAGATGCCGGTTAACTGGTGCATGGTCCTGGTCAAGGAGTCAGACGGAGGACTGCGGGTCTTTCTTGAGGCCAAGAGCCATCCGTTTCACGGTGAGGAGTTTATCGACAAGTACCATGACCTGTATCGCGGAAGACACTTCTACCTGCTGCGCAGTAGACCTTCCTGCTTCAATTTCATGGCGATCATCTGTCTCGACTACCTCTACCGGGATCTGTACAGCTCAAATATCAAACAGATTATCGATCATGCCAACCAGCTGTTCTTTACAACGCGGCAAGGGCTGGATACCCTGTTTGTGATCCAGTGTAATCCGAAACCGGAACACCAGGCCTACCGGGATGTGGTGTGCGGATTCTACGGAGAATACCTGGAAGACCTGCCCGGTGTCCGTGAAACAGTAACGGTTTTCGGTAATGCCTCTGACGAAACCACGCTGGAAGGCACGGTCCAGTCCCAAGGCTTTGGCCATTCCTATGTGGTGATCAACCGGAATCACCGCCTGGAAAAGGTACAGTCCCGTGAGTTTGCAACCGATGATTTCAGCGGCGCTCCGGTCTGTCGCCTGCGTTTTGGCAGCGCCACCCGGCTGCTGTATTTTAACCTGCCGTTACACCATGAGATCGATCCACGCAGCTCCCGTGTGCCGCTCAAGGTCCATACCATCATGCAGCGTTCATCACGGGGTGGATGGGAAAAAGTCACCTCATCAGGGTATAGCGGCGAAGATGAAGCTGTAACAGAGTCCAACGTACAGAAGGAGTAGCAGAGTATGTCTCAAAACAAGCTGTGGGGCGGGCGTTTTACCCAGCCAACGGATAAATTTGTAGAGGAATTTACCGCTTCAATTGATTTTGATAAGCGTTTGTACCATCAGGATATCCGCGGCTCGGTTGCCCATGCACGGATGCTGGGACGGCAGGGGATTATTCCTCAACAGGATGTGGAGCAGATTGTCCATGGTTTGAAGGATATCCTGGCGCAGATCGAGTCCGGCCAGTTCGACTTCTCGGTCGGGCTGGAAGATATCCATATGAATATTGAAGCCCGTCTGTCCCAGAAAATTGGTGAGGCCGGCAAGCGGCTGCATACCGGGCGTTCGCGCAATGATCAGGTGGCGCTGGATATCCGGCTCTACCTGCGCGATGAGATCGTTGAGGTGGTGGCCTACCTGGATATGCTGATTGATTCGTTACTGGAGCAGGCTGAAAAGAATCTGGAAGTGGTGATGCCCGGCTTCACGCACCTGCAGTCAGCCCAGCCGATTCTGTTTTCGCACCATATGCTGGCCTATGTGGAGATGTTCAAACGTGACAAGGGGCGGATGGATGACTGTCTCAAGCGGGTCAATGTCCTGCCGCTGGGGGCTGGTGCACTGGCCGGTACCACCTTCCCGATCGATCGGGAGTATGTGGCTGAACAGCTCGATTTTCCAGCGGTGACCCGGAACTCACTGGATTCTGTCTCTGATCGTGACTTCGCCCTTGAGTTCATTGCTGCCTCTTCAATCCTGATGATGCACCTTTCGAGGCTGTCAGAGGAATTGATCATCTGGTCAACCAGCGCCTTCCGTTTTGTTGATCTGTCCGACGGTTTCTGTACCGGCTCCTCGATCATGCCACAGAAAAAGAATCCTGACGTGCCGGAGCTGGTGCGGGGCAAGACCGGGCGTGTCTATGGCAATCTGATGGCTTTGCTGACGGTGATGAAGGCCCTGCCCTTGGCCTACAACAAAGATATGCAGGAGGACAAGGAGCCGCTCTTCGATACGATTGACACCGTAAAGGGCTCTCTCAAGATCTTTGCCGACATGATTCGTGAGATGCGGGTAAATAGCAGCTCCATGGGGCGTGCAGCTGGTCAGGGATTTTCCACGGCGACTGATGTCGCTGATTATCTGGTGCGAAAAGGACTGCCGTTCAGAGATGCCCATGAGGCGGTCGGGAAAGCGGTGGCCTACTGTGTCGAAAATGAGATGGACATTATTGATCTGTCCCTGGCTGAGTGGCAGCTCTTCTCCCCCCATTTCAGCGATGATATCTTCGCTGCGATTACGGTGGAGGCCAGTGTCAACGCCCGTGATGTGATTGGTGGGACTGCCCGTAACCGCGTTGAGGATGAAATCCGGCGTTGTCGGGAAGGTAAATAGGGATGCCGGCGCGACGGAACAGGCTCCTGCTTGTGTCTGTGCTGGTGCTGATGTCCGGCTGTGGCAAAAAAGGGCCATTGCTCTATCCGGACATGCTGGTTGCTCAACCGCCGCAACAGCTGAAGGTTGAACAGAGCGGCTCTCGCCTGCGGTTGTCATTTGACCTGCCGGCTAAGGACCTGTCAGGCCGCAAGCTTGAAGACCTGGAGGCGGTACTGGTCGGGCGGCGTGTCTACCAGGAACAGGATTGCATCAGTTGTCAGGATCAGTACCAGAATCTGCAGAAGATTGATCCTGTTTTGCCGGCACCGGCTCAGCGTCATGGCAACCGGATTGTCCTGATTGATGCCGATGTCCGTGCTGGTGAGCGTTATCAGTATCGTCTGCAGACAGTGCAAAAAGGCGGCATAACCGGTAATGCAACGGTCACTGCGGTGACTGCGCTGTTGCCCCCCCCAGCAGCACCCGGGCTCAAGGCCTCCGTAGCATTTGGTGGATTTGTTACGCTTGATATCACTGGCATGGTGCCACACGGCGCCTCCCTGGTTGGGTACACCATCTACAGGGCTGAAGGTGATGGTGTACTTGTGCCGGTTACTTCGCTGGCCAGTGGCATTACCCACTATGAGGATCAGGCGGTACAACGTAATCGCACCTATCGTTACGCTGTCAGCACTGTTGTCAAAAGGAGTGACGGGGTTGTTGCGGAAAGCGAATTGTCCGCACCTGTTGCCCTGACGGTCGCGGATGATCCCGGCTAATGGGCGCCCTGATGTCGAGACAGTAGAAACACAAATGGCGACCGGATGCCCGGTCGCCATTTGTGTTTCTGACATTGTGAAGCCGTGCAGCGAAATTACTTCGCAACGGTCTCCAGAGCCTTGATCGCAACATCCTTGTAGGGGTTGGCGAACAGGATGATCAGACAAACAACCAGAACGTAGATGGCCAAGGACTCGATCATGGCCAGACCGATCATCATGGTGGTCAGGATCTTGCCGGAAGCGCCGGGGTTACGGGAAACGCCTTCAACAGCACTCTTAACAGCCAGACCTTGGCCAATACCGGTACCGAAAGCGCCAATAGCCATACCAAAACCTGCAGCCAGCATACACATTGTGAAAAAGTTCATCTGTACTACCTCCGTGTGGTGTGTGCTCCTAAACAGTATAGGAGTAAAATGGGATTAACGTAAGTCTTAGTGTGCCTCTTCCAGGGAACCCTGGATGTAGATCATGGCCAGCAGCATGAATACAAATGCCTGGATGAATGAAACCAGTACACCCATCAGCATCATCGGCAGGGGTACCAGGAACGGTGCCAGTGCAAAGAAGATCATCAGAACCAGTTCGTGACCGTTCATGTTGCCGAAAAGACGCAAGGTAAGTGAGACCGGACGGGAGAGGTGACCGATTACCTCGATGAAGAACATCAGCGGGGCCAACCACCAGATCGGACCCATGAAATGCTTCAGGTAGTGAAAGCCGTGGTGTTTGATACCAACCACATGGGTAGCCAGAAATACCACGATTGCACAGGCCGCCGTCGTGTTGACGTTGGCGGTCGGCGGGTAGAAACCGGGTATCAGGCCAATCAGGTTGGACACCAGGATGAAAATGGCCAGTGTGGCGATTAAGGGGAAAAAGGGACGTCCATGCTCGCCCATGGTTTCGACGATCATGTTTTCAATACCGTCAACCACCACTTCCATGAAGTTTTGTACGCCGCTCGGGATCGTCTTCAGGGCACGGGTTGCAATCAGTGACAGCGCCAGCAACAGCACGATGACCGTCCAGGTATAGACGACTGCGTTTGCAGAGGCGTCAGAGATATGCAGCAGGTGCTGCAGCTTCGTGCTCAGGAATTGGAGAAACAACAACGGGTGGACCATGGGTCAATCTCCTTTATAAAACGCTGAATACAGTGTTAATGCAATGATAACTGCCACTATGACTGACAGCCCGACCAGAAGGGCGATAATGGAAAAATGCCCTGAAGTCAGTACGGCATACAGTATAACGGCGGTAATACTCAGGCGAAGCAGGTAGCGCAGTGCTGCAGAGCCCGCTGTGGGGGAAGCCTGACTGTCAAGCAGTTGGCGTAGTGTCCTGCGCTGCCAGACAAAATTAATAATGGCAATGCTGCCACCAGCCAGAATACCAAGGCCAACCGGCGTCGTGTAGAATAAGAAACCGGCAACTGTTGCAATAAAGAGCAGAATTGCGCTTGATTGCAGAATAACAGTAGGCAGCCTAGCCTCGTTGATCAGTGTCACGGTTCAAATTCTTAATTTCGCGCCGGGTAATGACATACACATTTTTAAATCCGGCAGCGATACCAATCAAAAGAAATAACCAGAAAAACCAGGGTGCTGTACCAAACCAGCGGTCAAGAGTCAGGCCAAACCAGACACCGATGGCAATCGCGAGCACAACCGATATACCCATGCTGGAGACAGTACCGATATTGCGGAAAATGTCACGAAGTTCGCTCATTTCCGCCCCCTGTCAACACGGATTGTATACAAAACCTGTCTCTCATAGCATGGTATGGCTTTCAGTGTCAATTATTTCGTGAATCATCTGATAAGTTTGAAGCATTTACGGGCAGCAGCAATGGTTGCCTCGATGTCCTGCTGAGAATGCGCCGCAGACATAAAGGCCGTCTCAAATTGTGAGGGGGCCAGGTAAACCCCTTCTTCGAGCATGGCGAGAAAATATCGGGCAAAGGCCTTGGTGTCGCAGGTTGCTGCAGTTGTCCAGTCAAAGACTTCGTTGGGGCTGAAGAAGGCGCAAAACATGCTGCCTACTCTCGTGGAATACAGTGGATAGCCCGCTTCGCGGGCAGCCAGTGCAATTCCTTCGGAGAGCTGACGGCTCTTTTCCTCAAGCCGATCATAAAATCCCGGCTGTTGCAAAAGTTTCAAGGTCTCAATGCCGGCTGTCATGGCCAAGGGATTGCCTGACAGGGTTCCTGCCTGGTACACCCTCCCGGAGGGAGAAAGCTTTTCCATGATCTCACGTTTGCCGCCGAAGGCGCCAACCGGTAGGCCGCCGCCTATGATCTTGCCCAGTGTCGTCATGTCCGGTGTTACGCCATACAGGGATTGTGCACCGCCGTAGGCAACCCGGAAACCGGACATAACCTCGTCAAAGATCAGGATGATGCCTTCGTTGTTGCAGAGCTCCCGCAGGCCTTCAAGGAAGCCGGGGCGGGGAGGGACGGTGCCCATGTTCCCGGCAACGGGTTCGAGAATTATACAGGCGATCTGTCCGCTGTTCTCTGCGATAAGGGCCTTGACGGACGCTAGCGAGTTGTATTCGGCGGTCAGGGTGTGTTTGGCAAAATCCGCAGGCACGCCTGGTGAGTCTGGTACGCCGAAGGTGGCAGCTCCGGATCCGGCTTTGACCAGCAATGCGTCGGCATGGCCGTGGTAGCAGCCGGAGAATTTGAGGATCTTGTCGCGACCGGTATAGCCACGGGCCAGGCGTATGGCGCTCATGGTGGCTTCGGTGCCGGAGCTGACCATGCGGACCATCTCAATCGATGGCACGGCATCGATCACCATCTGGGCAAGCGTGATTTCAAGCTCTGTCGGGGCGCCGAAGCTGGAACCGTTTTCCATGCATTGTTTTACAGCGTTTACCACCCCGGGAAAACAGTGGCCAAGAATCATGGGCCCCCAGGAGCCTACATAATCTATGTAGCTGTTGTCGTCTTCGTCAAAGATATGGCTGCCGGAGGCGCGTTTGATGAAGAGCGGGTCTGCGCCAACGGATTTAAAGGCCCGGACCGGGCTGTTAACGCCACCGGGTATGATGCGGCGGGCTTGGTCGAAGAGAGTGTGTGAACGGGTGTGGGTCATCGGGTGGCACCTCCATGGTATGAGCGTGGATCAGTAGTGCTTTTGTACCTGTTGCTGTGTTCTTTTGTCAATTCAGTTCATTTGTCGTGGAAAATCTTGCTTCATTAATACCTAAATAGTCCTATAGGTCCTGTAAACATTAGCGAAATGAGTATGTTACATAGTTAAGAATGATTTAATGTAGGCTGAAAAAAACGGGAAAAAGTGCTTGACAACCGATACCCAAATGCAATAGGTTTGCTGCGTTTTGTATACAGTATACCTAAGTATTGAATGAACGATTGGGGAGGAAATAGCGAATGCTCGGTACCTATCTACCAATTATGCTGCTGATCCTGGTTGCGTTGGCCTTTGGTCTTGGTTCAGTGGTGTTTTCTTCGTTGATTGGCCAAAAGAAGTTCTCAAAGGTCAAGATGGCGCCTTACGAGTGCGGTTGTGAGCCGATCGGAACGGCGCGTGAGCGTTTCCCGATCAAGTTCTATCTGATCGCAATGCTGTTTATCTTGTTTGATATTGAAGCTGTCTTTCTCTATCCCTGGGCTGTCTTGTACAAGAAGCTTGGTCTGTTCGGCCTGGTGGAGATGGGGCTCTTTGTCGTGATCCTGTTTGTTGGTTATATCTATGTCTGGAAAAAAGGAGCACTGGAATGGGAGTAAATCAGCCCCTCGGTGGTAACGTAACCGTTACGTCACTTGACAAGCTGGTCAACTGGGTCAGGAAATCTTCCATCTGGCCGATGACCTTTGGTCTGGCCTGCTGTGCCATTGAGATGATGGCAACTGGTGCATCGCACAACGACCTTGACCGCTTTGGTATCATCTTCCGTGCTTCGCCACGTCAGGCTGACTGTATTATTATTGCCGGTACGGTAACCAAGAAGATGTTGCCGGTCATTCAGACGGTATATGAGCAGATGCCGGAGCCGAAGTGGGTAATTGCCATGGGTGCCTGTGCCTGCTCAGGTGGTATTTTTGATACCTATAGTGTTGTGCAGGGTATTGATGAGGCGCTGCCGGTTGATGTGTATATTCCGGGTTGTCCTCCTCGTCCAGAGGCGCTGCTGTATGGTCTGATGAAGCTGCAGGATAAGATCATGCAGGAGAGTAACTCGTTCGGTTCCGTATTCGGCCTGGGTGAGCGGGTATCCACGGTCTGATTTTCTAGGTTGCTACGAATTCACTATTACTGAAAAGGTTTCGACGCTATGGCAGACACAAATCGCGCCGTTGAAAAACTGCAAGGGAAGTTCGAGGCCTCCATTCTGGAGGTGAAGCAGGATCGTGGTGACTGGATCGTTACAGTCAAGAAAGAGGATATCGTTGCTGTTCTTGCGTTTCTGAAGCAAGAGTGCAAATTCGATATGCTGACTGATGTAACGGCTGTTGACTATCTCGGTAAGACTGCTGATCGTTTTATGATGGTCTACCAGTTGACATCGGTGCCATTCAAAGACCGGCTGCGTATCAAGGCACCGGTTGCAGAGGCTGACTGTGTTATTGGTAGTGCAACACAGGTCTATGGCTCAGCCAACTGGCTTGAGCGTGAGGTCTTTGACCTGTTTGGCATCCGCTTTGATAAGCATCCGGATCTGCGTCGTATTCTGATGACGCCTGACTGGGAAGGGCATCCGCTTCGCAAGGACTACCCGTTGCAGGGACCTGGCCGTGAGCCGTACAAGGGACGTCTTTCCTGATTAGAACCATTACGCACTTAACGAGCAGACGAGGCTATACATGGCTAACAATGAAATCATGACTATTAACATGGGGCCGCAACACCCCAGTACCCACGGCGTTTTGCGCATGGTGATCGAGCTGGATGGTGAGACCATTCTTAAGATTGATCCGGATATCGGCTACCTGCATCGTGGTGTCGAGAAGCTCTCCGAGCACCGCACCTATCATCAGACATTGCCATTGACAGACCGTCTTGATTATCTGGCACCGATGAGCAATAACCTTGGCTATATGCTGGCAGTTGAAAAGCTGTTGGGCATCGAGGTGCCTGAGCGGGCTCAGACGATCCGTATCATTATGACTGAGCTGACCCGCCTTCAGTCCCACTTGGTCTGGCTGGCCTGCCACGCACTTGATATCGGTGCCATGACCGTCTTTATCTACGCCTTCCGTGAGCGTGAAGTAATCATGGAGACGTATGAACTGATCTCCGGTGCCCGGATGACCTCCAACTTCTTCCGTGCCGGTGGTCTGTCTCAGGATGTGCCTGCTGAGTTTGAAAAGAAGGTACGTGATTTTGTGGCAGAGATGCCAGGCTTCATTGATACCTATGAAGGTCTGCTGACTGGTAACCCGATCTGGCGCAAGCGTACCATCGGCAACGGCGTCATCTCTGCTGAGGATGCCACTGACATTGGTATTACCGGACCTGCGCTCCGTGGATCTGGTGTTGATTTTGACCTGCGTCGTGATATCCCCTACGCCGGTTACGAGAACTACCAGTTCAAGGTTCCTACCGGCAAGAACTGCGATACCTTTGATCGCTATCAGGTGCGTCTGATTGAAATGCGTGAGTCCTGCAAGATCGTCAATCAGGCTCTTGAGCGTCTCAAGCCCGGCCCTGTGCTGGCTGATGCCCCGCAAGTTTGTTACCCGCCTAAAGATTCCGTCTATAACAGTATTGAAGGCCTGATTCACCACTTCAAGATCGCCAGTGAGGGCTACCCGGTTCCTGAGGGTGAGGTCTACATGGGGGTTGAGGCACCGAAAGGTGAGCTGGGCTTCTATCTGGTCAGTGATGGCAGCAGCAAGCCCTATCGTATGAGGGTGCGTCCACCTTCATTTGTCAACCTGCAGGCCATAGAAAAGATGGCAAAGGGTGCCATGCTGGCAGACCTTGTTGCAATCATCGGTACGCTGGACATCGTGTTGGGTGAGATTGACCGCTAAACTGAGACCGAAAAGGGAGGCCGCAGATGAGTGAAGCGGTTGCAGTTACAGAAAGTGCCGAAATGGAAGAGCCTGTCATCGACTTGGCTCTTGCAGAAGAGGTAATTCAAAAATACAAGGATATCCCTGGCAACCTGATGCCAGTGCTGCAGGGTATTCAAGATGCCTATGGGTATGTGCCACGCATCACTGTTGATTATGTGGCCGAGCGTCTGAATGTCTATCCCAGCCAGATCTATGGTGTGTTGACCTTCTATGCTCAGTTCCACCTCAAGCCGCGTGGCAAGTTTATTATCCGGGTTTGTATGGGGACCGCCTGTCACGTTCTGGGCGCGGAGCGTATTAAAGAGTCGTTTTATGATCGTATCGGTATTGGTCATGCTGAAACGACTCCGGATCGCCGCTTTACGTTTGAACTGGTGGCCTGTCTGGGCGCCTGCGGTATGGCACCGCTTGCCATGGTCAATGATGAGACCTATGGCAAGATGACAGTTCAAAAGGTAGATGAGATCATCAAGGAATATTCTTCGCTCCCGATCTAGTTCGGGACGTTCGTCAGGGGACAGAACACATGGCTGAAGCTATCAAGATATTGATCTGCCAGGGAACGGGCGGCATCTCCGCCGGCGCTAAGAAGGTAGAAGCCGAGTTCAACCGGATCATTGCCGAAAAGGGGCTGAGTGCTACCGTCGGCAAGCGCTGTGATATTGTTAAAACCGGTTGTCGCGGTCTCTGCGCCAACGACGTACTTGTTGATATCGTCGATGACAAGGGCTGTACTACCTATGACTTTGTTCAGCCTGAAGAGGTTGCCAAGCTTGTAGAAGAACATATTGTTGCTGGCGAGCCGAATGAGAAGCGCAAAGCCAAGCCTTACTATAACAAGTTTGTTGATGCCCAGCGTCGGATTGTTATGTCGGGTTGCGGTCAGATTGATGCAGAGTCGCTTGATGCCTACCTTGCAACAGACGGTTTTAAGGCGATTGAAAAGTGCATCAAGACCATGAAGCCTGCCGAAGTTACCGAAGAGGTGAAAAAATCAGGTCTGCGTGGTCGGGGGGGCGGCGGTTTTCCTACCGGCCTGAAATGGTCTTTCTGTGCAGCATCACCAGGGCACCATAAATATATCATCTGTAACGCCGACGAAGGTGATCCAGGTGCCTTTATGGACCGTTCGATTCTCGAAGGTGACCCGTACTGCCTGATTGAAGGCATGATGATTGCCGGCTATGCCATCGGCGCACAATTCGGTTATGTCTATGTGCGGGCTGAATATCCTCTGGCCATTGACCGTCTTCAGAAGGCGATTGATGTCTGCTATGAGAAGGGCTATCTGGGGAAAAACTGCATGGGGCTCGGTTTTGAGTACGACATGCGGATTAAAAAAGGAGCGGGCGCCTTTGTATGCGGTGAGGAAACCGCTCTGATGGCCTCCATTGAAGGGGAACGTGGTATGCCCCGTCCCCGTCCGCCTTTCCCGGCGGTCAAGGGCCTCTGGCAACACCCCTCCAACATCAACAACGTTGAAACCTTTGCAAACGTTCGCCACATCATTAACAACGGTGCTGAGTGGTATGCGGCAATCGGAACAGAGACCACCAAGGGTACCAAGATCTTTGCGGTAACCGGTAAGGTTAAGCATACCGGTCTGGTTGAAGTGCCGGCTGGTATGAAGGTGCGCGAGGTTATCTACGACGTTTGCGGCGGTATTCTCAATAACCGTAAATTCAAGGCAGTTCAGGCCGGTGGTCCATCGGGCGGTTGTATCCCGGCAGAAATTCTTGACACCCCGGTTGATTATGACTCCCTGATCAAGGCAGGTGCCATGATGGGGTCGGGTGGTCTGGTTGTTATGGACGAAACCACCTGTATGGTCGATGTGTCAAAGTTCTTCCTGACCTTTACCCGGATGGAGTCATGCGGTAAGTGTGTTCCCTGCCGGATCGGTCTGAAGGCCATGCTGGATATATTGATCAGAATTACTGAAGGCAATGGTCGTGAGGGTGATCTGGAGACCTTGATTGATCTTGGTACCACGATTAAGCAAGCCTCTTTGTGTGGTCTCGGCCAGACAGCACCTAACCCGGTGCTCTCCACCATTCGTTACTTCCGTGATGAGTATGAGGCGCATATCACCGATAAACGCTGTCCTTCAAACTCCTGTAAAGAACTGCTGCTCTGGCAGATTGTTGAGGATAAGTGTGTCAAGTGCGGTGCCTGCAAGAAGGCCTGTCCGGTTGATGCGATCGTCTGGGAAAAAGGGCAAATCGCCTATCTGGATAAAGAAAAGTGCACCAAGTGTAAGTCCTGTTATGACGCCTGCCGTTTCATGGCGATTGAGTAGACGGTTCCTAGAGACAACTTACGTAAGACGAGGTTGAGATGGTCACTCTGACGATAGATGACAAGCAGGTATCAGTAGAAAAGGATGCAACGATTTACGATGCTGCCAAAGCTGCTGGCATCAATATTCCGATCCTTTGCCATGACAAGAAGCTGAAGCCCTTTGGCGCCTGCCGTATGTGCCTGGTGGAGGTTGAGCAGATGAAGGGGCGTTTGATCCCTGCCTGTACGACACCGGTCACTGAAGGTATGATCGTCCGCAGCAGCACACCACCGGTTGATAAGGCACGTAAACTGGTTTTAGAGCTGCTGATGCTCAACCATCCACTTGACTGCCCTGTTTGCGACAAGGGTGGCGATTGTGAGCTGCAGAACCTTGCCTATGATCACAAGGTCAATTCCAACCGCTTGGCCGATGAAAAATTCCATCATGAAATCGACTATAACAATCCACTGATTGAGCGCGATCAAAACCGTTGCGTGCTCTGTGGTAAGTGCGTCCGTATCTGTGATGAAATTGTGGCTCGTGGCGCTCTTACCTTCATTAGTAGGGGTATTGAGACCAAGATCGGCACGGAGTTTGACGGTCCGCTCAGCTGTGAGTTCTGTGGTTCCTGTATCTCGGTCTGCCCTGTAGGTGCGTTGCTTGCTCGTCCCTTTAAATTCAAATCCCGCTTCTGGGCTATGACAAAGAAGAAGTCGGTCTGCGGTTACTGCGGCACCGGTTGTAACGTCACTCTTGGTGTTAAGGATAACAAGGTGCTGACGACAGTCTATGATGAAAACCAGGGTTTCCATAATGGTCAACTCTGTGTGCGTGGCCGTTTTGGCTATCAATTCATCAGCTCTGACAAGCGTCTGAAAAATCCTCTGATTCGCAAGAATGGTCAACTGGTGGAAGCTGGCTGGGATGAGGCCTTGTCACTGGTAGTTGAGCGTTTGAAGGAGGCCGGTTCTGCTGCTGCAGCCCTTGCAACTCCACGCATGACCAATGAAGAACTGGTGCTGTTGAAGCAGTTGATGACACAACAGGTCGGTTCACAGAATATTGATCATTCAGCCGGTTATGGCCATGCAGCAGTTTCTGAAGGGCTTGGCAAGAGTCTTGGTGTAGCCGCTTCTTCAGCAACTATTCTTGATATTCAGAAGAGTAATCTGATTCTGGCTATTAAGACCGATGTCTATGAGACCCACCCGGTAGTTGGTTTTGAAATTAACATGGCTGTCAAGAACAAGGGTGCCAGCCTTCAGATTGTATCAGATAAGCGTGGCAAGCTGTCCCGACTGCCTGGTGCAAATCTGCTACTTAACAAGCCTGGTAGTGATGTAGCCCTGCTGAATGCCGTTGCAAAGGTGTTGGTTGATGAGAATCTGGCAGTTACTCCGGCGACCGCTGAGCTTGCTGCTGCATTGAATGATTTTACTCCGGAGAAAGTTGCTGAACTTACCGGTGTTGCTGCTGATGCCATTCGTGGGCTGGCTCGTGCCTATGCCGCTGCTGAGAAGGCTATCATTCTCTTTACTGCAGGGCTTGCCTATCCTGGTGCTGATGCACAGCTGGCCCACGCCGCTGCCAATCTGGCTATCCTGGGTGGCAAGCTGGGCAAAGAGGGGTCCGGTATCCTTGCGCTTCAGGAAAAGAATAACAGCCAGGGTGCACTTGATGTTGGCTTTATTCCTGGCGCCGGTGGCCTGGATGCCCAGCAGATCCTTGCCGGTTGTGCCAATGGCAGCGTCAAGACACTGCTGATCGCCGGTGAAAACCCGGTGGTTTCCTATCCTGGTCAGCTGTCGGTTAAAAAGGCCCTTGATGCTGTCGAGTTCCTTGTGGTTGCAGATCTGTTCCTGACCGAGACAGCCCAAATGGCAGATGTTGTGTTACCGGTCTGCTCCTATGCAGAAAAAGAGGGCACTTTTACCTCGACTGATCGCAGGGTGCAAAAGATTGCAGCCGTCATACCGGCTATTGGCCAGAGCCGATCTGAGTTTCAGGTCTATGGCGAGCTGATCCGTCAACTCGGAGGACAGCCTGCAGTCACTCCAGCAGAGGCTTTTGCTCAGATTTCCGCCTATGCCGGAATTTCATACAATGAGCTTGGCGAAGCTGGTGCATTCCCATCGCTTAAGCTGCAGCCGGTACAAGTTGTCCCTAAAGCAACAACTGCAGCTGTTGAACCCGGCAAGTTTGCCTTGCTGACCGGTGCTGCCCTGTATCACTGCGGAACCATGTCACTGCATGGAGAAGGAACTGTATCGGTCTGTGGTGAGGCCTACGTTGAGCTTTCACGCAGCGATGCGGCAAAAATGAATATTGCCGAAGGTGCGGAAGTGAAGTTGACGTCAGCCGCCGGTACGGTTTGCGTCAAGGCGCGGATTTCTCCGCGGATGCCTGAGGGGGTTGTTTTTGCTCCGTATCACTTTGCCGATGCACCAATTAATACTGTCTGGTCTGGTGCTGCTGTAACTGGCGTAACCATTTCCAAGTAACGATTTGTCTGAGTCTTAACGCTACCAGAGAAGGAAGAGGGACCGATGGGAATCGAGATTCTAGGACTACCGCTGTACTACTACATCGCCATGGTGGCCAAGGTACTGATCGCGTTTGTATTCGTGCTTCTGACCGTGGCTTATGCGACCTATGCCGAGCGTAAGATAATCGGCTGGATGCAAGTACGGATCGGACCGAACCGGACAGGACCAATGGGTTTGCTGCAACCGATTGCGGACGGCTTGAAGCTCTTTTTTAAGGAAGAGATTATACCGTCAGAAGCGAACAGATTTGCCTTTCTGCTTGCGCCGCTCGTTGCACTGATTCCGGCTTTTATTACATTTGCCGTTATCCCGTTCGGGGACACAATCAAGATCTTTGGCTATGATGTGCCATTGCAGATTGTCGGCTACTATGATGCCGGTGTTGGCAAAGTCGTGGATATGAATGTCGGCGTTCTGTACGTTCTTGCCATGTCTTCGCTGGGTGTGTACGGGATTGTGCTGGCCGGTTGGTCATCCAACAGTAAGTATTCGCTGATTGGTGGTCTGCGTTCGTCAGCCCAGATGATCTCGTATGAACTTGCAGCCGGACTGGCTATTATTCCTGTCTTTATGCTGGTTGAATCCCTTTCGTTGCAGGAGATTATCAAGGCTCAGGCAGGCATGAAGTGGTTTATCTGGAACAGCCCGATGACCTTTGTTGCCGGTATGATTTTCTATGTTGCAACGCTGGCTGAAGTCAACCGGACGCCATTTGACCTTCCTGAGGCTGAAACAGAGCTGGTTTCAGGTTTCTGTACTGAATACTCTTCCATGAAATACGCCATGTTCTTTATGGCTGAGTATGCCAACATGGTAACCGTCAGTGCTGTTATGGTAACCCTGTTCCTTGGTGGTTGGGATGGACCTTTTGTAAGTGCCATACCTTGGCTTTCCCCGCTCTATTTCATTGCCAAGGTGTATTTCCTGATGTTCCTGGCCATGTGGATCAGAGCCACTCTGCCCCGTTATCGCTATGACCAGCTGATGCATCTGGGCTGGAAGGTGATGCTGCCAACAACACTGGCCCTGATCGTAATAACCGCTATTGCCGGCCATTTCGGCTTCTATACCTTTAGCGGTTTGTTCGGAAACTAGACCAACTAGGTTGCCTTCAGAGCCAATAAAGAACTAAAGCAATAAAAAGGACGACGTTATGCCGAATCCGTTTACACCAATAATGCAAGGAATGAAAATCACGCTGGGTCACGTGTTTAAAAAACCTGTCACCCTTATGTATCCCGATGAGCGCCCCAAGGTTGCCGAGCGTTTCCGTGGTTTGCATGCGCTGAAAGTTTCCCATAACAAGGCCAAGTGTGTTGCCTGCTATCTTTGTCCGACAGTTTGTCCTGCAAAATGTATTACGGTTGAGGCGGGCGAGGATGCTAATCACGATAAGTTTGCAGCCAAGTACGAAATAGATATGCTGCGCTGTATCTTCTGCGGCTACTGTGTTGAGGCCTGTCCGGTTGATGCACTGAAGATGACTGGTGAGTTTGAGCTGGCCAACTATCGTCGCGAAGACTTTGTTTTTACCAAGGAACGACTTTTAGAAAAGAAATAAAGGAGCGCTGTACATGGACATCTCATCTGTCTTCTTTGCCCTCGTCACTGTAGTGGCCATAGTATCGGCCCTGATGGTCGTGACCTGCAAGAACCCGATCAACAGTGCGCTCTCTCTGGTGCTGACGTTCTTCTGCCTGGCAACCTATTATGCCATGCTGAACGCTCCCTTTATGGCCGCTGTTCAGATCATAGTTTACGCCGGCGCTATCATGGTTCTGATTATCTTCACCATCATGCTGCTGAATATCAGGGTTGATGCAAACAAAAAAGGTTCACATCAGATTGCCCTGGGCAGTGTTATCGGAATTGTCACACTACTGCTTTCCGGTCTGTTTCTGACCAGGGGCAAGGTGTCACAACCTGTAGGTCAGATTACTTCAGAACTGATCAACAGCAAGGGGCATACCGAGCTGATTGGTAAGGTGATGTTTACCGACTTCCTGCTTCCTTTTGAAGTAACATCGATCCTGCTGCTGGTTGCCATTGTCGGCGCAGTGATCCTGGCCAAGAGAAAACTCTCCTAGAGGTGTCGTTACCATGGATAATCTGAGCAACTATCTTATTGTCAGCGCCGTACTGTTCTCCATCGGCACCATCGGGGTTCTTACCCGCAAAAATGCCATTGTGGTCTTCATGTGCATTGAGTTGATGCTGAACGCTGTTAACCTGACTTTTGTCGCCTTTTCACGCCACCTTGGCAACCTTGACGGTCAGATCTTTGTATTCTTTATTATGACCGTTGCTGCCGCTGAGGCTGCTGTCGGCTTGGCCCTGTTTATTGCCTTCTTCAATAACCGCGAATCAATTGATATTGATGATGCCAACCTGATGAAGTGGTAGTCGGCTTGCAGCACTAAGCAATAGTCCGAATTTGAACCTGTAATGACGAGATAAAGGAGTAGCTCAATGTTCGACAATGTGTGGCTGATACCACTGTTTCCCCTGATCGGTTTCTTGATTAACGGTCTCCTGGGGAAAAAGATCAAGAACGAGACGGTCATTGGTAGCATCGGCGCTCTTGCCGTATTTGCTTCCTTCATCGTGTCGGTTATGACCTTCATCAAGCTGATCGGTCTACCGTCGGCAGAACGGTCAGTAAACGTCAAAATCTTCACTTGGATGACGGCAGGCACTTTTAATGCTGATATCGCCTTTCTGATCGACCCACTTTCTTGTCTGATGTTATTGGTGGTCACCGGTATCGGTACCTTGATCCACATCTACTCCATTGGTTACATGCATGGCGAAGAAGGTTTTTATCGTTTCTTTGCGTACCTGAACCTGTTTGTGTTCTCCATGCTGCTGCTGGTGACTGGCAACAACCTGTTGCTGATGTTCGTTGGCTGGGAAGGTGTTGGTCTTTGTTCCTACCTGCTGATTGGTTACTACTTCCATAAGAAGTCTGCAGGTGATGCTGGCAAGAAGGCCTTTGTCATGAACCGGGTCGGCGACTTCGGCTTCCTGCTGGGTACTTTCACCCTGTTCTGGTGGCTGGGGCAGAACCACGGTATCTGGACCATCCAGTTTACCGAACTGGCTAGTAATGCCAATCTGTTCCCTACCGGTGGTGTGGTAACCATTATCACCCTCTGCTTCTTCCTGGGAGCAACCGGTAAGTCCGCACAGATTCCACTCTATACCTGGCTTCCTGATGCGATGGAGGGTCCGACACCGGTTTCCGCCTTGATCCATGCTGCTACCATGGTTACTGCTGGTGTGTACATGATTGCCCGGATGAGCTACCTGTTTATCCGCTCTCCTGAAACCATGATGACGGTTGCTGTGATCGGTGCCTGTACTGCCTTCTTTGCTGCAACCATTGGTACTGCACAGAATGATATCAAGCGGGTACTGGCGTATTCAACGGTCTCACAGCTTGGTTACATGTTCCTTGCCATGGGTGTTGGCGCCTTTACTGCGGGTGTGTTCCACCTGATGACCCATGCATTCTTCAAGGCCTGTCTGTTCCTTGGTTCCGGTGCTGTCATCCACTCCATGCATGGTGCACTGCATCACGTACATTCACATGATGACGCACAGGATATGCGCAACATGGGTGGGCTTGCCAAGTATATGCCCATGACCTACGGCACGTTCCTGCTTGCCACCATTGCCATTGCAGGTATCCCCGGTTTCTCCGGTTTCTTCTCCAAGGACGAGATCCTCTGGCAAGCCTTTGCCAATCCTCTGCATGGCGGCCTGAATATGCTGCTCTGGGGGCTGGGTGCCTGTGCTGCTCTGATGACCGCCTTCTATATGTTCCGTCTGGTGTTCATGACCTTCCACGGCACCTGCCGGATCAAGCCCGGTGCTGAAAAGCATCTGCACGAATCACCGATGGTTATTGTCTTTCCGTTGATTGTGCTGGCAATACTCTCCGTTGTTGGTGGTTATATCGGTCTGCCAAAACTGATTGGTGACCTGTTTGGTGGTATTCCCAACTATCTTGAGCACTACCTTGAGCCGGTATTTGCCAATGCCAATACCTACATGCAGGCTCATACCCACCAAGCACATCACGGTCATGCACTTGAGTGGGGCCTGATGGGTACCTCCGTGGTAATTGCAGTGGTTGGTATCTGCACTGCATATGTGCTCTACATCGCAAGTCCTGAAATCCCCAAGAAGTTCACCAGCGCATTCCCTGCTCTGCATCGCGCTGTCTATAACAAGTGGTACATTGACGAACTGTATGACTTCCTGATCGTCAACCCTTGCAAGGCTCTTGGCCGGTTCCTCTGGAAAGGCTTCGATGTCCTGGTTGTTGACGGTATTGTTAATGGTGTTGCCCACGTGGTTATGGCATTTGGTGGCGTTATCCGCTACATGCAAACCGGTCAGATCTACAATTATGCCTGGTCCATGGCCTTCGGTGTGGTTGTAATCATCGGCTACTACCTGTTCAAGTAACTAACCTTCTGTAATTTGTACTAAAGGAGCAGATTCGATGAGTAACATTCTGAGCGTGATGACCTTCCTGCCCATCGTGGGGGTACTTCTGCTGCTCTTCATCCCCAAGGGGAGCAATGGAGCACTGCGCAGTGTCGCCTTAGTGACCACGGTGGTCACATTTATAGCCAGTTTGCCAATTCTGACCGGCTATCAAACCAATGCAGAGTATCAGTTTGTTGAGAATGTACCCTGGATTGCCGCCGGGCCTTTTGCCATGCGCTACAATATCGGCATTGACGGTATCAGTCTCTGGCTGGTTATTCTTACAACCTTTATTATGCCTATTGCCGTGCTCTCCACCTGGACTGCGGTTGAGGACAAGGTCAAGGAGTACATGATCTGCCTCCTGATCCTTGAAACGGCAATGCTGGGTGCGTTTATCTCATTGGATCTGTTCCTGTTCTACATCTTCTGGGAATTGATGCTGATCCCGATGTACTTCATGATCGGCATCTGGGGTGGTAAAAACCGCCTTTACGCAACAGTCAAGTTCTTCATCTACACCCTTGTTGGTTCGTTGCTGATGCTGGTGGCTCTAATCTACCTCTATTTCCTGGGGACCAAGACAGGCATTACCGATTTCAGTCTGGTTCACTTCTTTGATCTCAAGATCGACCCTGCAACGCAGACCTGGCTGTTTGCCGCCTTCGCTCTGGCCTTTGCCATCAAGGTGCCTATGTTTCCGGTCCATACCTGGTTGCCTGATGCTCACACCGAGGCTCCGACTGCAGGTTCTGTAATCCTGGCTGCCATTATGCTGAAGATGGGTACCTACGGCTTTATCCGCTTTGCCATGCCTCTCTTCCCGGAGGCGACCCATCAGTTTACGCCTCTGATTGCGACACTCGCAGTGATCGGTATTATTTACGCTGCTTTAGTGGCGATGGTGCAAGAGGATGTAAAAAAGCTGGTTGCGTACTCATCGGTTGCTCACCTTGGCTTTGTGATGCTCGGCCTGTTTGCCCTCAACGAGCAGGGCGTTACTGGCGCACTGCTGCAAAACCTGAATCACGGCATCTCAACCGGTGCACTGTTCCTTATCGTTGGCTTTATCTATGAGCGTCGTCACACCCGTCTTATCACGGATTTCGGTGGCCTCTCCAAACAGATGCCGATCTTTGCTGTCATCTTTATGATCGTAACCCTGTCTTCAGTCGCACTTCCAGGTACGAACGGTTTCGTCGGCGAGTTCCTGATTCTGGTCGGTGGTTTTGAAAGCAGTCTGCGCTGGTGGACAATCGTTGCCTCAAGTGGTGTCATCTTTGCTGCCGTCTACATGCTCTGGATGTTCCAGCGTGTTATGTTCGGTGAATTGGATAATCCTAAAAACCAGGCGCTGCTTGATCTGAATGCACGTGAAATTGCAATTATGGTTCCGTTGCTGGTTATGATTTTTGTACTGGGTGTCTACCCCAATCCCTTCATTGAAAAGATGACTCCTTCAATTAAGAAGGTGATTGCCCATACCAGAATTGAGCCGATCACTACTGCAAAGGTTGCCGTACCTGCGGTTGTACCCGCTGCTGAAGCTGTACCCGCTGACCATGCTGCACCGGTGCAGCCTGTAACTGAACCAGCCGCTGCCAAGCCGGCTGCCCACTAGTTGAACGAGTTAATGCCCTGGAGGATTGTTAAATGGATATCAATGTAGCTCAACTCTTTCAGACGATTAACCTGAATGTCATCATGCCTGAGGTCATACTCTCAGTGCTCGGTATGGCGCTTCTTCTGGTTAACGTCTTCGTTCCCTCCAAGTCCAAAGGCTATCTCGCCTGGCTGAGCCTGATCGGTATCGTCGGTGCAGGTTTTGCCGCAGTAACCGGTTGGGGTACGACTGTTTCAAGCTTCAGTGATTCAGTGGTGCAGGATAATTTTGCAATCTTCTTCAAGATTATCTTCCTGTTGGCTGCAGGCCTTGCTGTACTGATCAGTGATCAATACATGTCTCGTGAAGAGTGTAACCACGGTGAGTTGTATCCGATCATCCTATTTACTACGGTTGGTATGATGTTGATGGCTGCTGCGACAGACCTGATGACCATCTTCCTCGGTCTGGAACTGATGTCCATCTCGCTGTATGTGCTGGCAGGCTTTAATCGCGATAGTATCAAATCCAATGAAGCCGGTATGAAATATTTCCTGCTTGGCGCCTTTTCAACCGGTTTTCTGCTCTACGGTATGGCGCTCATTTACGGTGTCACCGGTACGACCCGTGTTGCCAAGATTGCCGCACTTGTCACTCAGGTGGGCGGTGCCAGCAACACCATGCTGTTGATCGGCATGTTCCTGATGCTTACCGGCTTCCTGTTCAAGATTGCTGCCGCTCCGTTCCATATGTGGACTCCTGATGTCTACGAAGGTGCTCCTACCCCTATGACTGCCTTCATGTCTGCAGGCCCGAAGGCCGCTGGCTTTGCCGCCATGTTGCGTCTGTTGCTGGTGGCATTCCCTAGCATGATTGCCGACTGGAGTGACCTGCTCTGGATTCTTGCTGTACTTACCATGACGGTTGGTAACTTCACCGCGCTTCGTCAGGACAACATCAAACGGATGCTGGCGTATTCTTCAATTGCCCATGCCGGCTATTGTCTCGTAGGTTTTGCCTCCGGAACGGCAACAGGTACCTCAGGTATCCTGTTCTATATGCTCTCCTACACCTTTATGAATATCGGCGCATTTGCGGTGATTGTCCTGATTGGTAAGAAGGGAGAGCCTAACGGCACTGTTATGGATTATGCCGGTCTTGGCCATAAGCGTCCGTTGCTTGCACTTGCCATGACTATTTTTATGTTCTCACTGGCCGGTATGCCTCCTACCGCAGGCTTCATCGGTAAGTTCTATCTTTTCTCCGGTGCTGTGCAGGCCGGTTATATCTGGCTGGCCATTATCGGCGTACTGAACAGCGCAGCTTCTGTGTACTATTACCTGCGTGTGATTGTGTACATGTACTTTAAACCTGGTGAGGAAGAGTTTGACTGGTTCAGCGTTACGGCACCTGTTGCCCTTGCACTGGTTGTCTCTGCAGCTGGTTCACTGATTCCGGGTATTATCCCCTCCATGATCCTCCAGTTTGCTCAACAGGCCGTTAAGTTGATCTAGTGCTGTAACTATTTAACTAGAGACTATATACAATAAAAAAGGCGCCTCCGGAAACGGTGGCGCCTTTTTGTTGTATGGCGGAGGTACACAGGAATCGAACCTGCCAAAGGAGTTTCTCACCCCTCTCAACGGTTTTGAAGACCGCGCGGGCCACCAGCGCCCGACGTACCTCCTGATACTGGTTAAATTCACTTGTATGATACAGGAAAGGGCTAGATGGAATCTAGCCCTTTTAAATGGCGCGCTTGGAGAGATTCGAACTCCCGACACCCAGATTCGTAGTCTGGTACTCTATCCAGCTGAGCTACAAGCGCATATTAACAGTGTAAGTGGCGGAGAGAGAGGGATTCGAACCCTCGATACCGGTTTCCCAGTATACTCGCTTAGCAGGCGAGCGCCTTCGACCTACTCGGCCATCTCTCCCTGTGCAAAAGGACTTATAGTTATACTTGATTCAGATAATAAAAGCAAGATTTTTCTGGTTGTGTGCTGCTGCTGGCTAACTTTTAGCGACCCTTTTTTAAATCAACAAGGATTAACTTAGCTACGGCTTTTAAGGTTTCAAAAACGCCTTCACCGGTTGAGGCACAGGCTTCAAAATCTGGCACGTTCGTTGGGTTCAGCTCCCTGCGCAGTTCTTCGACGGAAACGGCATTGGGCAGGTCTCGCTTGTTGTACTGGACAACGTAGGGCAGCTTGTCGAGGTCATAGCCCTGCTCTTTCAGGTTGTGGCGAAGGTTGTCGAGTGACTCGATGTTGGCATCCATTCGCTCTTCCTGGGAGTCTGCAACAAAGACAATACCGTCAACGCCCTTAAGGATCAGTTTGCGGGACGCGTCATAAAAAACCTGTCCAGGCACCGTGTACAGGTGAAAGCGGGTTTTGAAGCCTCTGATCTCGCCAAGTGCCAGTGGCAGGAAGTCAAAGAAGAGGGTTCTTTCTGTCTCCGTTGCCAGGCTGATCATCTTGCCCTTGGCCTCTGGAGCTGTTTTTGCGTAAACGTGCTGCAAATTGGTGGTTTTGCCGCAAAGGCCTGGACCGTAATAGACAATTTTGCAGTTTATTTCGCGTGAAGCATAGTTGATGAATGACATTGCAGCGTACCTCGGCGGAACTGGTTAGCTGAACAGGTTGTCGATATCGTCGTCCGTGATTTCGGCAAAAGGAAATGAGGTGCCTGACTTGACTTTCTCGTCTGACTTCTTCATCAGCTTTTCAAAAATCACGGATAGTTCTTCAGAGGCCTTTTTGACCCGCAACCTTACCAGTCCGAGTGAAGAACGATTATCAAACAGCACAACCAGAATGACGCGGCCGCCAACAATGGAAATATGTAGGTTGTCTTTCTCTCCTTCATGGAAGAGGATGGAGAACTCTTTTTCGCCGATCAGTTTTGCAAGGCCGCCAGTTGCAGCAATGTTGCCAGCGGTAAGTGACGCAAGTGAAGTCGTGTCAAACCGCTCAGTCTCGCCGACACCGGAAATCAACTGGCCGTTTTTGTCGACAAGGAAGATAACCTTTGAGTTTGAATCTTTGAGGAGTCGCTCAATGACAATATTGATTTCCTGAAACTCTTCATCATACATGACCATCTGCGAGTTGGACATGCGAATCTCCTTATCTGCCAGCAACGAGTCGGCTGTGTAACACAACCACCGAATTTGTATAGCAGAACAGTGCTTCTGATTCAAGCTCATTTAACCGCGGATCTCTCGTTAGCGCAGACTGCTTCAGGACACGCTTGAGTTTTGAGCTAATATCAAATACGATGAACTAAATTAGTAAAAAATGGAGGCTGCATGGCGTCTGACTATATACCTAAATGGATTGCCTGGGAGACGACGCAAAAATGCAATCTGCGTTGTGTGCACTGTCGCTGTTCCTCTGAGTCAACCTCGTCCGAAGGTGATTTTACAACCGCTGAGGGAAAGCGCTTGCTTGAAGAGATAGCAGCGTTTTCAAAGCCGGTCGTGGTGCTTTCGGGTGGCGAGCCGCTGATGCGTCCGGATATCTTTGAACTGGCTGAGCATGGGACCTCGCTCGGCTTGAGGATGTGCATGGCAACCAACGGGGCGCTGGTCACTGATGAGGTCTGCGCTAAGATGAAGCAGGCCGATATCAAGATGGTGTCGCTCTCGCTGGATGGTTCGACTGCGGCGGTGCATGACGATTTCCGCCAGTGTGCCGGTGCGTTTGAGGGGGTTGTTCGCGCAGCAGACGCGTTTCGGCGTAACGGTCAAAAGTTTTTGATCAATTCATCGTTTACCAAGCGTAACCAGCATGACATCGCTGAAACCTTCAAGCTTGCCAAATCCCTTGGGGCAACGGCATGGTATATGTTCATGATCGTGCCGACCGGGCGCGGCGAAGAGATTATGAACGAACTGATCAGCAAAGAGGACTACGAGGAGATACTGGAGTGGCACTACCAGCAGGAAAAGCTGGAGGATGATATACTGATGCGCCCTACCTGTGCGCCCCACTACTATCGTTTTGTCCCCCAGCGGGCAAAGCAGGAGGGGATCAAGTTTGAGCGCAGAAGCCTCACCTTCTCAACGGGCGGGGGGAAAGGCTGTATTGCCGCACAAAGCATTTGTCTGATTGATTGTTTTGGTAATGTCAAGCCCTGCTCGTATTTTCACCGGGTGGCCGGAAATGTTAAGACGACCCCCTTCCGGGAGATCTGGGAGAATTCGGAGATATTTAAGGATCTGCGTGATTTCAAGGCGTATAAGGGGAAGTGTGGAGAATGCGAATTTATTAATGTCTGCGGAGGCTGCCGGGCCAGGGCTGATGCGGTCTATGGTGACTATATGGCTGAAGAGCCATTCTGCAACTACGTGCCAATTCGATTGCAGAAGTAATTTCATGTTGACAGGCATCACAACTACGGCTATAAACAAAAGCTCTTCGCCCAGATAGCTCAGTAGGTAGAGCAGTGGACTGAAAATCCACGTGTCGCTGGTTCGACTCCGGCTCTGGGCACCATCAAAAACAAAAGGGTTACGCTGACAAGCGTAACCCTTTTTCTGTATCGACAAACCACACATGCTCCAGTGAGGCCTGTTACGGCGAAATGGTATCCAGCTCTGTGCCTGTGCCACAACCTGACAGACAGACGATATCCGTGCTGTCAGAGGCGGCTGCTCAGTCGGTCAGATCCCATCTTCTGCAGTATGCTAATGAAGGCGTCGTCTCATGCGCCGTTAGAGGGCAGACTGCGACCACACTGGGGGTGAAAACAGCCTGTGGGTTGACACGCCTCTGCCTGATGGTAGTGTTGTCATGGGTAATAGATAAAGGGGGGGCTTAAATGTCAAAAAGATGCCTGATTCTGTTCTTGGTTCTGTTTGTCTTGTCACCATCCATCACGTATGCCAGGGGTGCGATTGCTGTCGATGACAGTCGTGGTGCAGGGGCGCTGGTATTTGCCATTGTGGTCGGAGCCCCTTCTGAAGACGAAGCAGCTAAGGCAGCGCTTGCAAAATGTATCTCCAAGGGCGGGACAAAGTGTCAGGTGCTGCAGACTTTTGAGAGGTGTGGTGCTGTTTCCGCCTCGAACAAGTCCTATGGAATCGGTTGGGGTATCAGGGGGCGAAATGCACGGATAATGTCACTTCGCAACTGTGGGAGTGATGAATGCAGTGTGGTTGACAACCAATGTGAAGATTACTGACATCCTTTGGCCGGATGTGTTGGGTAGCGCCTGCGTAGCAGGGGGATTCTCCTGTGCAATGCATCATGCCTTTAATGGATTATAAGGATGTCCGGCTCTCAAAGATCAAAAGCCACGATTGCTCGTGGCTTTTGTGTTTCGCCGGGCTACGCCGGATTAATCTATGGCGGAGGGGCAGGGATTCGAACCCTGGGTACCTTGCGGTACAACAGATTTCGAGTCTGTCACCTTCGACCTCTCGGACACCCCTCCTGAAAAAACCGGCCTGATTGCTCAGGCCGGTTTGTCTATACATCATACCGCTGAAAAACTCAACCCTGTCATTGCTCGCTACGCCTTTTGCAGCGCAGTGCAGCAAAAAACTCAGAGAGCATGCCTGAGCATTCCTGCCGGCGGATGCCGCTGACAAGTTCAAAGCGGTGATTGAGGCGTGGATCACTGGAAAGGTCGTAGAGAGAGCCGGCAGCACCGGCCTTGGGGTCATGACAGCCGAAGACCACCGTGGGGATGCGTGCCAGCAGAATGGCCCCCATGCACATCAGGCAGGGTTCAAGGGTGACATATAACGTGGTCTCAAGCAGGCGCCAGTTCCCCAGCTTGCGTGCTGCCTTGCGAATGGCCAGCAACTCGGCATGGGCAGCAGGGTCCTGTTTGGTTTCACGCAGGTTATGGGCACGGGCAATGATTCGATTGTTCTGAACAATTACGCAGCCGATCGGTACCTCGGCAATCAACTCAGCCTTACGGGCCTCGGCAATTGCCTTGTCCATCCAGTAGTCATGGGTACGTTGCACCTAGCTTTTCCCCATCATGCCGCGTATGGCAGCAGGGAGGTCTGCCGGCAGCATGACCATCTTCGAGTTTTGAGACGTTGCCATTTTTTGAATTGCACTGATATAGCGATCACCAAGCAGAAAGAGGGTTGGCAGATCACGGTCCTTGACCGATTCGCTGATGTCCGAAATTGCACGTGCCGAGGCCTGTGCCAGGCGGACCTGGGCTTCTGCCTCACGCTTGGCAGCCTCAAGCTTTCCATCCGCCTCGCGGATCATGGCTTCGCGCTTGCCTTCTGCCTCAAGGATAGTGGCCTGCTTGAAACGGTCGGCACTGGCCTGCTGCTCCATCGCCCGCTGCATCGATTCTGAGGGCTTGATGTCCTGGATTTCAACGGACTGGACATAAATACCCCAGTTGGCGACCTCTTTGGCAATGTTTTCCTGCAGGCGTGCCTTGATATGCTCGCGCTCCGACAGGGCATTGTTAAGATCCATCTGGCCGATAATGGCCCGTAAGGAGGTCATCACCAGATTCTGGATGGCATATTCATAGTTCTGGATCTCGTAGACGGCGCGGGTGGGGTCCGTTACCTTGATAAAGGCCACGGCGTTGGTGATGATAACCGCATTGTCCTTGGTGATGACCTCCTGCGAGCCGATTGAGAGCACGTCCCCCTTGGTGGAAACCCGGTAGGAGACATTGTCGATGTAGGGAACAATAAAGTTGAGTCCCGGTTTTAACGCCTTATGAAACTTGCCAAGCCGCTCAACCACCCATTCCTGGCCCTGCGGGACCGTTTTGACTCCCGCAAAGATGGTGGCGGCAACAACAATAAACAGGACAGCTACAACGAATAGTGCTGGCATCTCTTCCCTCCTAAAATTTCCGTACTTTTAGAATCTGGCCTTCGATATCTTCAACAATGACCGTATCACCGACATTCAGCGGTTCTTCAGCAAAACAGGCCCATTCATCTGCTCCCAGTATGGATATCCTGAACCTGATCCTGCCTTTGGCGTAGCTGTCAGGTGTGCCTTTGATGATAATGCCGGTTTCGCCGATGATCCCTTCCTTTGAAAGTCCGGCATGGGTCCGGTCTCCCTTGGGCTTGAGATATTTGAACCACATCACGGTAAAGGCCACCGAGGCCAGCGCCCAGAGCAATACCTGCAGCCAGTCCGGCAGTGAAGGGAATACGGCGACCAGGATGCCGACCAGCAGGGCACCCAAACCAAACCAGATAATGGTAAATGAGGGAATTACCAACTCAAGCCCAATCAGTATGAAGCCGGCCAGTACCCAGTACCACCACTCGATTTTCATTGTGCCTCCCTTGTGCGAGCCGCTTGTTGGACAAAAGTATAGCAGAAGATTTCCGCTTGAAAAGTAACTACACCAGAGTAGTCAAAAAATATTTGCATTCTTCAGACGCTGATGAAATAATAACAATACTAGGAAGGAGGTGCATTATGGACGTTAGTTCAATAGCAGGTGCAGCCAGTCTTATGAAGTCGTCGCAGACCCAGCAGGCGCTGTCGGCATCAATGATCAAGCAAAACGCTGATGCACAGAATCAGATTGCTTCCATGATCCAGAACAATGCCAAGCAGGCACCGCAAGCGGTGAAAAGTCCTGATTATGGGTTTTCTACCTACGCCTGACAGTTTTCAGTATATCTGAGCAGAAAGCCGGAATAACACCGTTGACTCCTGAAGCAAGATTGTTTCAGGAGTCTTTTTTTTTGCTGTTTTTCTGCGTAACGATGGCTGGATAGGGGGCTGTTGTGCTATGAACATAGAGGCACAGGTATAAAGCCAAAAGGGAGTGCAGGATGAAAAAGAAGGTACTGATCGGTCTGCTTGCTGTTTTGCTGCTGGGGGGACTGGCTGTGACGGTTATACGCCGTACGCAGGCTGTCAACGGGGGGCTGAAGTTAACCGGTACGATAGAAACCACCACGGTGGCGGTCTCATTCAAGGTGCCGGGCCGCCTGAAAGAGCGGCTGGTGGATGAAGGGCAGCAGGTCAGGTCAGGCCAGATTGTGGCACGGCTGGAAGATGACGAGCTGAAGGATGAGCGGTTGCTGCGTGCTGCCGATCAACAGGCCGCCCAGGCCACCCTGGCCGATCTGAAGGCCGGTAGCCGCCAGGAGGAGATTTCCGCCGCTGCTGCCACTCTGGCACGCCTGAAGGCTGAGTCAGACCGGGCTGGCCAGGATGCGCTGCGGGCCGAGGCGTTGTTTAAAAAAGAGGTGATCCCCCGCAAGGAGTGGGATGCAGCCCGGGCGGCCAGGGATGTTGCTGCGGCGGCGGTGCGTGAGGCAGAGCAGCGCCTGCAACTTGCCAAGGCCGGTCCCCGGCCCGATGCGGTGCGGGCCGCTCAGGCCCGCCTGGAAGGGGCCGCCGCCTCCCGTTCGCTGGCCGATACCCGCCTGTCCCAGGCGGTGCTGGTTGCGCCACTCGCAGGCACCGTGCTGGCCAAACATGCCGAGCCGGGGGAACTGCTGGCTGCCGGCAGTCCGGTGATCACCGTGGCCCGGCTGGACGAGGTCTGGGTGCGGGCCTTTCTGCCGGAGACGCAGCTGGGTAAAGTGCGGTTGGGCCAGACGGCCACGGTGACCAGTGACAGCTGGAAGGGACGAATCTACCAGGGCAGGGTCAGCTTCATTGCCTCCGAGGCCGAGTTTACCCCGCGCAACGTACAGACCGAGGCAGAACGGGTCAAGCTGGTCTACCGGATCAAGATCACGATTGCCAATCCGAAGCAGGAGTTGAAGCCGGGCATGCCGGTGGACGCGGTGATCGCGATGCCATAATCCAGCGCTACCGGCGTTGGTTCGTCGAAAGCTCCTCGACATAGCGCATAACTATGCCTGCGTCGCTTTCTCCTCACCGCCTTGGTATCATCTGAATTCTGACATCGCCTGGACATATCTTGATGAATGCTATTGAACTCTCCAATCTCACCAGAAGCTTCGGCCAGCTGATCGCTGTGGACGGGCTTGACCTTAGCATCCCCAAGGGTGAGCTGTTCGGGCTGGTCGGTTCCGACGGTGCCGGTAAGACCACCACCCTGCGGATGCTGACCGGGGTACTGGATGCCAGCAGCGGTGCGGCCACGGTGCTGGGGTGTCCCTGCCATGACCTGGAACCGGTCCGTTCCCGGGTCGGGTATATGAGCCAGCGTTTCGGGCTCTACCCTGATCTGACCGTACTGGAAAATATCCGTTTCCATGCCGATATCTTCGGCGTTCCCAAGGCTGAATGGACCGCCCGGGCCGAGCGGCTGCTGACCATGAGCGGGCTGGCACCGTTCACCGGGCGTCGGGCCGGTGCCCTGTCCGGCGGTATGAAGCAGAAGCTGGGGCTGTGCTGTGCCTTGATCCATACCCCCGAGGTACTGTTTCTCGATGAACCCACCAACGGCGTTGATCCGGTCTCACGCCGCGATTTCTGGCGTATCCTCGATACCCTGCTGGAGGAAGGGGTCACCATCGTGGTGGCCACCGCCTATCTAGATGAGGCCGAGCGCTGCCACCGGGTCGGACTGCTGCATCACGGCAAGCTGCTGGCCTGCGACAGGCCCCATAACCTGAAGGCGCTGGCAGACCCGGCCATTCAGAATCCGACCCTTGAAGACGTTTTTATCACGGTACTGGGCGAAGGGGCCGATACGGCGGTCAGGCGCCGACCAGCGCCTGAGCTGCAATCAGCAGCCCCGGCCGTTACCCTCAACAGACTCACCCGGCGTTTCGGGACTTTTGTCGCGGTCAACAGCATCAGCCTGAGCGTACCCAAGGGGGAGATCTTCGGCTTCCTGGGGCCCAACGGGGCCGGTAAATCCACCACTATCCGGATGCTGTGCGGCATCCTGGAGCCGACCAGCGGATCAGGCTGTGTGGCCGGGTTTGATGTCGCCAGCCAGGCCGAACTGATCAAGGAAAACATCGGCTACATGAGTCAGAAGTTCTCGCTGTATGAAGACCTGACCGTGGCCGAGAACATCGCCTTTTACGGCGGCATCTACCGTCTCCCTGCCAAGGCGCTGGCTGAACGGGCTGATTGGGTTATTGAGATGGCCGGACTGACCGAGCGTCGCCATTCCAAGGCCGGTGAACTCTCCGCCGGTTGGCGCCAGCGGTTGGCCCTGGGCTGCGCCCTGCTGCATAAGCCGCCGATCATCTTTCTGGATGAGCCGACCGCCGGAGTTGACCCCCTCAACCGCCGCCGCTTTTGGCAACTGATTCACCACCTGGCTGCCGACGGCGTCACAATCTTCGTCACCACCCACTATATGGATGAGGCTGAATATTGTGACCGGTTGGCACTGATCTACCGGGGTGAACTGGTGGCGGTGGGTACACCGCTGGAGCTGAAGCAGCAACAGGCCGTGAACGGTCTGCTGCCCAGCCTGGAGCAGGTCTTCATCGACCTGATCGAGGAACGGGATGCGCTTGAAGGGGGCGTGCCATGAACTCCGTTTTCTCTGTGGCACAGGCCTCTTTGCGGCGGATCAGCGCAGTGGGGCGCAAGGAGTTCCTGCATGTGCTGCGGGACCCGCGCAGCCTGGCTTTAGGGGTATTGATGCCGCTGATCATGCTGTTTCTGTTCGGCTATGCCCTGACCCTGGATGTGGACCGGG
Source organism: Trichlorobacter lovleyi (assembly GCF_015239775.1). Classification (NCBI taxonomy): domain Bacteria; kingdom Pseudomonadati; phylum Thermodesulfobacteriota; class Desulfuromonadia; order Geobacterales; family Geobacteraceae; genus Trichlorobacter; species Trichlorobacter lovleyi. The sequence continues at coordinate 3,121,853 of NZ_CP058409.1, read as the reverse complement.
TCAAGCTGGCGGTCTGGGACCAGAGCGGCACCGTCCAGAGCCGTGAGCTGATCAGCAGGTTTGGGGGATCGCGTTACTTTTCGCTACGCCTGATGGCCGCCTCCTACGGCGACCTGGAACGGGCCGTTGACCGGCGTGAGGCGTTGATCGCCCTGGTGATCCCGCCTGACTTTGCCAACCGGCTGGAGACCGCGGACAGCCCAAGCCTGCAGGTGATCCTGGATGGCAGCGACCCCAGCACCGCCACCATCGCCCAGGGCTATGCCGAGGCGATCATACTGACCTGGTCGCGCAGGATCGTGATTCAGCAACTGCAGAAAAAGTACATCCAAAAATCAGACCTAGTGAGGTCAGAGGCGGCCGGAGAAGCAGGCGGCGAGGAGGGGACGACGCAGGCGTACCGTGCAGTACGTCGAGGAGGACCCGACGAAGCCAACGAACGTATCCGGCCGGATATGGCCTCACCCCAGCTCGAAATCAGGCCGCGGGTCTGGTTCAACACCGACCTGGTATCCCGTAACTTCATCTTTCCCGGCCTGATCCCGGTGATCATGATGATCGTGGCAGCGCTGTTGACCTCGCTCAGCATGGCACGGGAGTGGGAAACCGGCACCATGGAGCAGATCGTGACCATGCCGGTGCGCAAGTGGGAGCTGATCATCGGCAAGCTGGCCCCCTATTTCTGCATCGGGGTGGTGGATCTGCTGCTGTCGGTGGGGGTCGGTTATTTCGTGTTCAGTGTGCCGTTGAAAGGCAGTCTGCTGCTGCTCTCGGCCCTGTCGTTGCTGTTCCTGGTGGGGGCGCTGGCGGTGGGGATGCTGATCAGCATCATCGCCAAGAGCCAGCTGCTGGCCAGTCAACTGGCCCTGCTGGTGACGGTGCTGCCCGCCTTCCTGCTATCCGGTTTCATCTTCCCGCTGGAGAACATGCCGGCTCCGATCCAGGCGGTTAGCCATATCGTGGTGGCCCGCTACTTTGTCACCATCCTGCGGGGGATCTACCTCAAGGATGTGGGGCTGGCCATCCTCTGGCCTCAGGCCCTGTTCCTGCTGAGCTTTGCCGTGCTGATCCTTTCAGTGGCGGTACTGAAGTTCAAGAAGAAACTGGGGTAGGCTATGTTCGAGCGCTTAAAAGCCATGTTGATCAAGGAGTTCATCCAGACCTTCCGCGACCCGCGGATGCGCTTGGTGCTGTTCATTCTGCCGGCGATCCAGACCATCATCTTCGGTTATGCGGTCAACATGGATGTGCGCAAGATCCCCACCGCCGTGATTGATCGTGATAACTCTCCCCGCAGCCGTGAGCTGCTGCAGGTGCTGTTTGCCTCGGGACATTTCCGCCAGTCGCTCCGGCTGGAGAATGAGCAGCAGGCTGCCCGGCTGCTGGACAGTGGCGATATCCGGGTGGTGCTGGTGATCAACCACGGCCTGGCGGAGAAGCTGGGGCGAGGGGAAACCGCCACGGTGCAGGCCTTGGTGGATGGTTCCGATTCCAACACCGCCGGTGTGATCCTGGGCTACCTCTCCCGTTTCAGCGAGGCGCAGAATATCAAACTGCTGACGGAGCAGGCCGGCAGCAGCGGAGGTGTGCCACCGGCTGCCCCCCGGATGGAGTCACGGGCCTGGTTCAACCCCGATCTGGCCAGCCCCCCCTTTTACGTACCTGCTGTGATCGCCAATATCCTCTACATCATCACCATGCTGCTGTCGGCCATGGCGGTGGTGCGGGAGAAGGAAATCGGCACCATCGAGCAGGTGATTGTGACCCCGATCCGCAAGTATGAGTTTATCCTGGGCAAGACCCTGCCGTTCGTGCTGATCGGCTATGCCAACGTCTTCCTGATCAGCCTGGTGGGCTGGCTGGTGTTCCGGGTGCCGGTGCGGGGCAGTATTACCCTGTTGATCGTGGCCACCGGCCTGTTCCTGATGAGTTCGCTGGGGACCGGCCTGTTCCTCTCCACCATCAGCCAGACCCAGCAGCAGGCCAAGATGTCGGCATTTTTCATTATCTTCATCGCCATGCTGTTGTCCGGCTTCGCCTTTCCGGTGGAGAACATGCCGCTGCCGGTGCAGTGGCTGACCCTGATCAACCCGGTGCGCTGGTTCATGGAGATCATCCGGGGGCTCTATCTGAAGGGGGTGGGGCTGATGATCCTCTGGAAGCAGTTGCTGATGCTGTTTTTGATCGGATCGGCGGTGCTGGGGGTGGCGGTGGCGCGTTTCAGGAAGACCGTCGGATGACTTTGTTCTGATTGACAAGACGGCCTTGACTCGTTAAGGTCGCCCAGCCACTAGGTATCAAATGCAACGAGGTGATGAATGAAAAAGATGGTGATCTGCCTGCTGGTCTTGAGCGCACTGCTGTGGCATGCCCCGGTCCGGGCTGCCGAGTTGGATCCTAAGAAGCAGGCCGAGTTGCTGGAGAAGATTCAGAAGCTGGAACAGCAGATAGCCGAGCTGACCGCTTTGAAGCTGAAAAAACAGAGCCTGCCGGTCAAGCGGGACCAGTGTATGAAGGTGGTCGGTGTCGAGAGTTACTGCACCTGCGTGGTCGAGAAACTGCCCGCCGCGGTTGACTACCGCCAGTTTGTACAGGTGCTGCTGACCCCGTCAAAGGAGTTGGGGTATGACGCCATGTCGGCCGAGCAGAAGAAGGATATTGATCTCGCCCTGGTTGCCTGGGCCAAGTGTGTCGATTACAAGGGACCAAAAGGGGCAGGGTTTATTGACAGTCTGATGAACCGCGAGACCTTGTTTTAGGCACGGTTGGGTGGTAATGGCCTGTTGCCAAACAAAAAGGGGATACCGGTTTCCGGTATCCCCTTGCTGATAGATGGGACAGGGCCGGGTCTATTTCTGGTAGCCCAGCTTGGTGGAGATCTCTTCTGCAGCCTTTGTTGCCAGCGGGATCAGCTCTTTGGTGATCCGCTCATCCGAGAAACGCATTGATGGGCCGGAGATGCTGACCGCTCCGATGATCCGGCGGGTATAGTCACGGATCGGGGCACTGACGCATTTGACCCCCTCGTCAAGCTCTTCGTTGTCAATGGCAAAGCCTTGTTCTGCAATCTCGGCCAGCTGTTTTTTCAGCTCTTCCCGGTCTCCGATGGTATTGGCCGTAAACTTCTGCAGTTCGCGGTTCGGCAGGTAATGGTCAATCTCGTCGCTGCTCATATAGGCGATCTGCACCTTGCCTGCTGCGGTGCAGTAGGCGGGCAGGCGTGAACCGACCCTGGGGACCACCCGGACGGTCATGCTGGTTTCAACGCTGTCCAGATAAATGATGTGGAAATCCTTCAGTACCGCCACATAGGTGGTTTCATTGCAGATTCTGACCAGGTCTTCGATGACCGGTTTTGATTGACGCAACAGCCCCATCTGTTTGATAAAGGTCTGTCCCAGTTCCAGGGTCTTCAGACCAAGCCGGTAGTTCTCGGTGACCTTGTTTTGTTCGATATAGCCACGGGATTCGAGGGTTGCCAGCAGGCGGAAGACGTTGTTTTTGTGGAGCTTGAGCCGTTTTGAAAGCTCTGTAACGCCCAGCTCGTCGGTTTCCCCATGGAACTGTTCCAACAGGTCAAGCGCGTGGGATACTGCCTGAATAAGATATTCTGATTTCTCTTTTTTTGCCATTTTGTGTGGTTCCTGAGGGGCGTGGTGTGGAGTTTATTGTAACTTAACATACTGTTAGGACTATTATATAGAATCTTGTTTTATAATTGTCAAGTATGAATAATTGCATTATATTTTTATCATGGCGTCTGTAGTTGCAATATACGATCTGCCTAAAAATAAAACAAAGCGGAGCGGACATGCTGAACTTGAGAAAGAAAATTCTGGTGGCAATTGATGGTTCGCCGTACTCGGATAAGGCTGCTGAAGAGGCGGTCCGGATGGCGGCCGGAAACCGCAGCCAGTTCAAGAGCAAGGTCTTTGCCCTGTTGGTGGTGCCCAATGCCCAGAGTTCCAGCTATTCCGACTTCGTGCCGGTCAAGCCGTTGACCGAGACAGAGCAGTGGGATGAGCTGCGCAAGCGGATCTTCTATATCGTTGAAAAATCTGCGGCCGAATACGATGTGCCCCTTGAAATGATTGTTGAGGCAGGCGAACCGGCAGAAAAGCTGGTGGAGTTTGCCAAGCAGGAGGGGGTGGATGTGATCGTGATCGGCAGTTCCGGCAAAGGTTTTCTGGAACGGCGTCTGAAGGGCTCTGTCTCCCGCCGGGTGGCTGAGCTGGCACCCTGTTCGGTGTACCTGGTGCGGGCATAACCGTTTCGACCCCGTCGTCGGCCCCGTGTCCGGCCTCCGGCCCTTTTTCCTGTCTCTTATCGTATGCTTGTAGCTTGTTTGACTGGGGTCTCCCCGTATCTACATTATGAAAGGTTTTGTGATGTTCCGTTTTCTGCTCGCCCTGGTTGTGCTGTTTTCCCTGTCCTGTCCCGCTTTTTCTTCCGTAGCTCCCGAAGTCTCAGTCCCGATTCTGCTCTACCATCGCTTCGGTCCCACCGTGGCCGATGGCATGACCATCACCACCCCGGTCTTTGACGCCCATATGAAGTACCTGCATGACAACGGCTACAAGGTGATTCCGCTGCGCCAGCTGGTACAGTGGTACCAGGGCAAAGCTGCGGCTCCGGCGCCAAAATCCGTTGTCATTGTTGAGGATGATGCCCACAAAACGGTCTACAGCGACATGCTGCCGATCATCCAAAAATACCGTTATCCGGTCACGATCTTTGTCTATCCCTCGGCCATCTCAAATGCCAAGTATGCCATGACCTGGGACCAGTTGCGCAAACTGAAGAAGACCGGGCTGTTCGATATCCAGTCCCATACCTACTGGCATCCCAACTTCAAGCGTGAAAAGCGCAAGCTGGCTCCGGCGGCCTACGATAAGCTGGTGATGGAGCAGTTGCTGAAGTCGCGCAAGAAGCTGGAGCAGGAGGTGGGAGGACCGGTGGATCTGCTGGCCTGGCCCTTTGGCATCTACGATGAACATCTGTTGCAGAAGGCCAGGGAGGCCGGCTTTGTCAGCACCTTCTCCATTGAGCGCCGTCATGCCACGGCCAGGGAGAAGCTGCTGATTCTGCCCCGTTACCTGCTGGTCAATGCCGATAAGGAAAAGGCCTTTGCACAGTTGATGCAGGGGAATGCCGTCAAGAGAAATGTCGTGTATTAGAAGGCGTCTGCGGAGGCTGGCTCTGCCCACGGCAACCAGCCTTCTTCATCCGCTTTCGCCTGCGCCACCGTTACCCTGTGGCACACTGCCGTTGTAAGGTACGGACTGCCAGCCTATGACCCGGGACAAACCTGCCCAAAAACATCCCTGCCCGGACTGCCGCTTCTGCCAGTGGTGCTCTGATGAGCGTTGCCGCCTGTGCCTCAGAAAGGACTGCTGCCGCAAGCAGTTGTCGCTGCAGGAACAGATTGCGCTGTATGAAGAACTGAACCGGAAGCAGGAGTAGCCCTCTGTGAGCGTTACGTCCCTGCGATGGTCAGGCCTTCAGCTCTGCAAGAAAATCAGCCATGTTCCTGACATCCAGCAGCTCCCGGAATTCCCGGTAGCCGTCAATGGCGTCCGGATCAAGTCCGCGATAGTAGCGCGGTCTGGCGTTCTTCAGGCCCAGCAGGACCTTGCCGGTGGCATAGCCTGTATCTGGAAGCCTCTCCGCCTTGAACTTCAGATCAAGCACGATGCTGAACCCCAGCTGGAACAGCCGTTTCAGATGCTCACCGGTAAGGATCTCCACCCCCTTGGCCTCATCCCCCCGGCACAGCTGCTCCAGAGCGATGTTCAGATAACCGTACACCCTTGCAACAACTGATTTCATCTGGTCCGTGTCGGCCAGATGGGCCTGGTCCGCCACCAGGGCCGTATTGACGAGGTAACTCAGCTCCATCAGGAAGGGCTCCGAGTCCATCAGCAGCAGCACCCGTTCCAGAAATGTCGTGCCGGTCAACAGGGTTCCGGGAAGCGTACCCGCTTCACCGGCCTGTATCAGCAGCTTGGTATGGCCGGGCACAAAGGTCTCCGGGTTGATGCGGGAATAGATCTCCAGCGCCTCATCATGGGGGGGGAACCCCAGCTCGGCCAGACGTCCTGATTTCAGGTGATAGCACTCCTCTTCCGATTCTATATCGATCTCGCCGCTGACGCTTTCCATCAGTGCCACATACAGCGGATTGTCAAAGCGGCAGACCAGCTCAAGAAAGGCGCCGATTACCGGGGCGTGTTTGGGGTTCTTGAACTTGATCATGAACATATCATCAAAGGTATGATCCCAATCGGTCTGGCGCTCTTCATCGCTATTAAGATCACCGACCCCTCCTGCGACAGTCAGCTCCCTGCCCAGCAACAGGGAGAGCAGGTTAAAATCCAGATGGGGCAGCAGCTCCAGAAAATGTTCATCAGAGCCCTGTATGAGATAACCGAGATATTCGACCGCCTTGTCCTCTTCAAAGTTCCAGCCCTTCCAGAGTTCCATGTCCAGAATAAAGATACACTGACGTGGGTTTGCCACCCCCAGCAGCTCCAGTGCATCGGCAGTATCGATCTCCTTAAGCAGCCAGTACAGCTCCTGGGGCGGCATTGCCCGCAGCAGCCTGGTGGCCTCCGGGTCTTCCAGCAGCAGCTCCAGTTTGTCCCCGGGGGGCAGGCTGGCCAGATAGCTGCGTTTATCTTCAAACGGCAGCAGGTGGAACCGGTTCTGATGGTCTTCCGGGCCGCTTGTCTTCACTGTGCTGATGCTCTGTTCCATTTGGTACTCTCCTTGATGCGCCCAATCCGTCAGGCTCTGCCATACTAACATGGATGCGCGGTATCCGTCCGAAAGAGTTTGGCCGTGATACCGGCCTGACGCCTGCTGCTGCTGTCCGGCATCAGGCCGGAAAGCAAAACGGGTGCTGCTGAGTAGCATCACCCGTTTCCGGATTGTGGCTGACTGAAGCTGTTAGCGTTGTCGGGACTGAGATCAGGACAGCCTGGTCCGTATCTGCGCCATGATCTGCCCGCAGACCTCTTCCTGGGGCAGCCCGGCCGGGGCAAGCGTGATATCAGCGTACCTGCTGTAGAGCGGGCGGCGTTCCTGAAACATATCCGCAAAGCTTTGTTCAGGGGGCTTTGCGAGGCCGCGGCTGCTGTAGTTGCGAATGCGTGTCTCCAGCACCGCCAGCGGCAGATCAAGAAACACCACCAGTCCATCGGACTTGAGCCGGGTCATGGCCCGCTGGCTGTACACGGCGCTGCCGCCGGTGGCAATGACCGCATTGCTGATCGTCAAGTCCAACAGCACCTGCTCCTCGGCCTGCCGCAGGGCCAGGTAGCCATCCCTGTCCACCACATCCTGCAGACTGCGTTGCAGGGCGGTCTGCAGCAGGATATCCGTATCCACAAACTGCAGTGCAGCCAGCTTGGCCAGGATAACCCCCAGTGTGCTTTTGCCGGCACCGGGCATGCCGATCAGGACGATATTTGAAGGGGGCTGGGGCATTGTGTCACTCGTTTGGTCTCGATAGCTGCATTGCAGTCAGCGGTATGTAGTCCATTGCCGTGGCACTGTCCAGCGGAAAACCGTTCTTGTCTCTCCAATAACATCCTTCGCCAGGCTGAAGCCGTTCCCGACCTGATCAGGCGGAACGGAAAATGACCGGATCAGAGTATGTAAAGAAATTTTAATTGGCAAGAAATTTACAATTTTATTAACGCCTTGGAATTGTTTTGATTTTTCTGTTTGTTGGGCCAAGTGGCAAGAAACTTTACAGCTGCTCAAAACGGTATAAAAAATAATCGCAATAATAACAGCTAAGTACCCTGGTGAGGTAATGGCACGCGGCGTGAACTGTCTTTGTTAATCACGCGCCCCGGGGGAGTGGCCATGTCTGCAGGCTCCACACAACACACATCCCATAACGTCTGCCCCGCAAATCCCGCCGGGCAGTGCTCCACTTCAGCCCCTGCTGATTTCTCAGTCGCTGCACCTTTGTCCACAACACTGCGTAGCCTGTTCACCGTCTTCCGCAACGCCACCTGTTTATCGGCCTGGCCGGGTGGCGGCACTAAATGCTACTGAGGCTCCGGCTTGGCCGGTTTTAAGAACTACTGGCCATAGAGACAGCCCTGAGGAGGGGATATGCAGATACAAGGACGGTTTATCCTGTGCACCTGTGACGAGTTTGATAACTGGCTGGCTGCTGTCAAGGTCAGCCGTGCCGTAACGCTTATCCAGAATCACCATACCTGGTCGCCATCCTACGCCCACTTTAACGGGTCCAACCATTATGCGCTGCTGCACTCCATGGAGGATTTCCATGTCAGAGAGCGGGGGTTTGACATGATTGCCCAGAACCTGACCACCTTTCCGGATGGGATCGTGGCGGTCTGCCGCCCTCTGGATCGTATCCCCGCCGGGATCAAAGGGGCCAATCAAAAGGGGATCTGCATCGAACACCTAGGCAACTTCGATCAAGGCGGAGATACCATGACGGCTGCCCAACGTGACACCATCATCAGGGTCAATGCTGCCCTCTGCCGGTGTTTTGGCCTTGTTCCCTCGACCGGATCACTGGTCTATCACCATTGGTACGATCTGGACAGCGGAACACGGACCAATGGCAGCGGCACTACCAAGAGCTGTCCCGGCACGAACTTCTTTGGCGGTAACTCGGTGGCTGCGGCGGAAGCCGGTTTTGTGCCGCTTGTCCGGCAAGCGTTGATCAGCAAGGCCGGCTGGGCCGCTGCCATCCCCTCAACAACCCAGACGGCAACAGTATCGCCAGTATTGCTCAACGTACGCAACGGTGCAGGCGTGCACTACGCTGTCTTAAAACAGCTGCAGCATGGAACAGCCGTACCCCTGTACGAACAAAGGGATGGTTGGTGCCGCATTGCAGCGGAGCGCCAGGAGTGGGTCTGCGAAAGGTACCTGAAGCGGTAGATTGCCTGAGGAGGTGCTGCCATGCCCGGGATTCCCATGCCTGATGTGCTGATTGGTCTGGTCTTTGTCTATCTGATACTGGTCTGCTTTCTCATCAATGTCGCATTAGAGGCCGTGAAAAGTATAGTTGAATACAGTGTCTGAATTTACATTTGTTTAAGGAAATGTAGATGTTTGCGATTGCAGCCAGGTGTGGATGGCCTAAAATTCATAGAAAGGAGGCATATTATGGGTGTCTTAATGCAGGCGTTTTACTGGGATTGTCCGCGGGAAGAACAGCAGGAACATGCTTGGTGGAAACACCTCAAAGGCAAGGTCAAGGAATTGGGTAAGGCTGGCTTTACGGCACTCTGGCTGCCACCGGCCAGCAAGGGGGGCAATATCGGCGGCATGTCGATGGGGTACGATGTTTACGACTATTACGACCTGGGGGCTTTTGATCAAAAAGGTTCCGTCAAGACCTGGTTCGGTTCCGAAGAAGAGTTGAAGGCGCTGATTAAAGCCGCCCATACCGCCAAGCTCACGGTCTATGCCGATCTGGTGCTGAACCACAACAACGGTGCTGATGCGCAGGAACTGAATCCGATCTTGAACCAGATGCGCTGGACCAAGTTCACCCCCCAGAGCAAGCGTTTTACCCGTGACTGGACCTGTTTCAACCCCTCGCCTTACCCCAACCCCAACCCCGGCACCTTTGGCGATATGCCTGACCTCTGCCACACCAACCCGCGCGTCATGACCGGTATCCTCAACCACGCCAAGTGGCTGATTGAGGAGATCGGCTTTGACGGCTTTCGCTATGATTTCGTCAAAGGGTTCGGCGGATGGATGATCCGGGCCATTCATGATCGCAGCTATGCCCGAGACGGGAAAACGGTCTCACTCTACGGCGTCGGCGAGTGCTGGGATAGTGATGCCACCATAGATGCCTGGCTTGATTCGGTCAACAACTGGACCGACAACCGGGTGGGGGCCTTTGACTTCCCCCTGCGCTATCGCCTGAAGGATCTGTGCGACAAACCCGGCTACAGCCTGCGCAGCCTGGTGGCGGGTGGGGCGCTGTACAACGAGCGTCCGCTTGAGGCGGTCACCTTTGTGGATAATCATGATTTTCGTGGCAGTAACGAGGTGACCAACGACAAGATGCTGGCCTACGCCTTTATCCTGACCCACGAAGGCTACCCCTGCGTCTACTGGAAGGACTACTACACCTACGAGCTGGCCCAGCCGGGAGGGCCCAGCGGTATCGAACGGCTGGTGGCGGTGCATGAAAGCCATGCCGGCGGGCAGACCAACATCCTGTGGCTGGATGACGGCTTTTACGTGATGGAGCGTGGCGGGGCAGGCAAACAGACCGGCTTGCTAATGGCACTTAACAATGCTGCTGGGCCCCGGCAGGAATGGGTGCGCTGCGGCTTTGGCAACAAGACGCTGCGTCCCCTGGCCTGGCGAGCCGCAGAGGCGATCTTTGATCCGCAGCCGGTTACGGTTGATGGCGATGGCTGGTGTTGTGTGAGCGTACCACCTCGGGGGTATGTGATATACGGAGAGTAAGTCAGTCTGAAACACCACTAATTTAGTAGACACTCTTGAACTATAAAACTAGGCATTTAGGAAGGGAAAGATATGAAATGTACAGAAATAGTATTCACCTGTTAGTGCCCTTAAAGGGCTTGCCAAGATTGTAGGAGTGATTTAGTTAATTACTCGATATTTTTAGCACAAAATGAGAATAAAAGCGGGTGCAACCATCATGGTCGCACCCGCTTTGACGTTGGAAAAGACTAATAAGAAAAACTACAGCAGTTTGATCCCAGCCAGTTCCTTGGAGCGCTTGACCGCTGCATCCACGGCATCCATCAGCAGGCCGTGCAGGCGGCCGTTTTCAAGGGTGTGCAGGGCGGCAATGGTGGTGCCGCCGGGTGAGCTGACCCGGTCCCGCAGCACCGCCGGGTGCTCGTTGCTTTGCTGCAGCAGCTGGGCTGAGCCTAGCACGGTCTGGACAGCCAGGCCGGTGGCAACATCGCGGGTCAGGCCGTTTTTGACCCCGGCATCGGACAACGCCTCGATGAAGGAGAAGACATAGGCCGGACCGCTGCCGGAGACGCCGGTGACGGCATCCATCTGGCGCTCGCCCACCTGGTAGACGGTGCCCACCAGGCTAAACAGTTCTTTGGCCAGGGCAAGATCGGCCTCGGTGGCCCGTCTGCCGCCGCAGATGGCGGTGGCGCCGGCCTGTACCAGGGCCGGGGTGTTGGGCATGGCCCGTACCACCCGTACACCGTTCTGGAGCGATTCTTCAATGATGGTGGTGGAGATGCCGGCCATGATGGAGAGCACCAGTTTCTGGGCGGTAATCGCATTTTCAAGGGCCGTGAGCACACTGGCTGCCATCTGGGGCTTGATCGAGAGCACGATCAGCTCGGCCTGCTGGGCGACTTCGCTGTTGTCGTCAGTGGTGCGGACCGACAGGGTTGAGGCAAGGTGAGCGCGGCGGTCCTGCACCGGGTCTGAAACAATGATGCTGCGCGGTGCCATGCCACCGGAGATCAGGCCTTTGATGATCGCCTCTGCCATGTTGCCGCCGCCGATAAAACCTACGGTGCTGTTCAGTAACATTAGGTGTCTCCGGTTCTGCTTTCGATTGGGATTGGCTGTGCCAGTTCAGTTGCCGGCTTCTTGTCGGAGCTGCTGCTCTTGGTGATCAGCATCACCCCGATACAGACCAGGGCAATACCGCCCCAGCGCAGCGCAGAAACCTCTTCGTGCAGGATATATTTTGCCAGTACCGCCACCAGCACGTAGTTGAGGGCCTGCATCGGCAGGGCCACCGAGAGGTCTTCCCAGGAGAGTACCGCCAGCCAGAGGAAGAAGAACAGCGCCAGCATGGCGGTGCCCACCACGATCTTCCACTCGGTCATGGCCCGGAAGGCCACCTCCATGATGCCGCGCAGGTTCATGGTGGAGAGGTCCCCCAGCTGTTTCATCCCTTTGGCCAGCAGGATATCACCGACCGTACCGGCGGTGACGGCCAGGAGCATGATGATAATGGTCTTAAGCATACGGTTTGGATTCTCCGCGATAGTTAGTTAATGCAATCTCCAGCTGCTGCAGCCGTTCCCGTACCTTGGGCGAGAGCAGGGCCGCCAGTTCTTCTGCATGCTTGTAGTCCGGCATCCGGCGGCTGATCTCGGCATCCGGCAGGCAGCCGGGGTGGAAGTAGATCTCTGAGGTGCCGGGTTGCAGCCGTTCAAGGATGGCCAGCAGGTATGCCTCGGTCATGCAGCCGGAGTTGAGTACCCCTTTGACCTCCACCGCAGTCTCGATCTCCTGCCGCTTCAGCGCGGTTTCGGCATAGTGGGCCAGGGAGCCGAAGATGCCCCGCTCGATGGTTTTACCCAACAGGCGGGAACGATCAATCCTCAGGTTTTCAAACAACCGCTCCCGGGTAATCCGGAAGCTGGTGATGCCGTGCAGCGGCATCAGTTCGGTCAGCAGCGTAAAGACCGTGGGGTGCATCTGGATATTGAGGTGGCCGTCAATGTGCGAAAGGGGCAGGCCGGTCTCTTTGATCCTGAGGATCTGGGCCTCGATCTCGCAACGCAGCTGCATGCGGATGGTGGGATCAAAGAACAGCTTCATCCCCACGGCCACTGGGTTATCCGGGAAGCAGCCGTTGGCGGCAACCAGGCCGGGAATCATCTCCGGCGGCAGCACCGGACTGCCCTGTACCAGGGTCAGGTGCAGGCCGATCTGCAGGCCGGGATTACGTTTGGCTATTTCCACCGCCTCGTCAAAGGCGGCCCCGCCCGGCATCAGCGAGGCCTGGGTCAGGATGCCCTGCTGCCAGGCCTGTTCCACAGCCCGGTTGACGCCGGAGGAGAGCCCGAAGTCATCGGCGTTGACAATCAGCTTTCGCAAGCCTGGCCTTGCTTCCGCTTGCGCATGTACTCCAGGTACTGCTTGCCTTCCTTGAGCAGCTTGCGGCGTTCCTCGCCATCCACAATCATCTTGCCGATGCTGCGCAGGATGTACTTGGGGCGGAAGTAGAACTTGTCGTAGAACTCCTCCACCGAGTTGAAGATCTCGGCGTTGGTCAGGTTGGGGTAGTTGATCACGCATTTCTGGTGACCGGTGCTGTCGATGAAGTCATCGGAGGCGATCCAGCCCTGCTCCTTGGCCAGGGTGTAAAACTCGGTGCCGGGGTAGGGGGAGGCCAGCGAGGCCTGAATCGAGTTCAGGTCCAGCTGCTTGGCATACTTGATGGTTTCCTGGATGGTCTCTTTGGTCTCACCGGGCAGCCCCATGATAAAGGCGCCGTGGACGGACAGCCCAAGTTTCTTGCAATCCTTGGTGAACTGGATCGCCTGTTCCTTGGTGACCCCCTTTTTGATGTTCTTCAGGATCTGTTCGTTGCCGCTTTCATACCCGACAACGACATGGCGCAGGCCTGCCTCACGCATGACCTTGAGGGTCTCGTAATCGCAGTTGGCCCGGGCGTTGATGGTCCAGGAGATCCCCAGCGGCTTGAGCAGGTTGGCCACATTGCGGGCATGCTCCCGGCTGGCGGTGAAGGTGTCGTCATCAAAGGAGAGCTCACGCATCTCCGGGATGTTGTCCACAATCCACTTGACCTCTTCATAGACGTTCTGCGGCGAGCGCAGGCGCATCTGACGGCCGGAGAAGGTCTGGGGCCAGAGGCAGTAGATGCACTTGGAGGGGCAGCCCCGGCTGGAGTAGATCGAGACATAGGGGTTCTTGAAGTGGGGGATCACGTATTCTGAAATCGGCAGGTCACGTTTGTAGATCGGCGCCACAAACGGCAGGGCGTCCAGATCCTCAATCAAGGGGCGGTCCGGGGTGTGGATGGTCTTGCCGTCCTTGATAAAGCTGATACCGTCCACCTTGGACCAGTCGCGTCCTTCGCACAGCTCCTTGGTGGAGTAGTCGAACTCACCGCGGCAGACAATGTCGATGATGCCGTTGCCGGCCTTGAGCGACTCTTCCGGCAGGATCGAGACATGGGGGCCGGTCAGGACCGTGACGATATCCGGCTTGACCTCTTTGATCCTGCGGGCGGTCTCAATGTCGATTGCCAGGGTAGGGGTGGAGGTGTACATCACCACCATGTCAAATCCTTTGGCAATGGTTAGGCAGTCTTCCAAGGTAAGCTTTTGTACTGGGGCATCCACCACGCGGCTGCCTTCAATCATGCCGGCAGGAAAGCAGAGCCAGGTGGGATACCAGAATGAGGTGACTTCCCGTGATGCCTGGTAACGGGCACCGGCGCCACCATCAAAATCCTCAAAGGTAGGGGGATTGAGAAAAAGCGGTTTCATTACAACTCCTTGACTATTGGCGAAATGATATACAATAGAGGAGTTGCGGGGTAAAAGTCAAGCATGGTACAGGGGTTGGAGGTGAAAAAGGGCAGCCGGAGGGCTGCCCTTCGGTGTTGGCGGGCGGTGGATTATTTCTTCTTTGGCTCCGGTTTGGCAGCTGCCTTGGGGTCGGCTTTTTTATCCTCTTTCTTGATCTGCTTGGCGATGATCCGGTCCTTGACCTTTTCGTAGACCGATTCCGGCAGCACCTTGCGGGAAACCAGCTGGGCCTTGTTGGCGTAGGGGCGGTTGACTACGATCTTGGCTATGTAGGCGTCACCAAGTCCGGGGATGGCCTTCAGTTCGGCATCGCTGGCGCTGTTGATATCCACCAGCTCCTGCTTGGCAGCCGGGGCCTTGGTGTCAGCCGGTTTGGCCGGTCCGGTCTTTGCCAGGGCCTTTGCGCCACCCGCGGCTTTGGGGGCCGGTTCTGCGGCAAGGCCGATGGTTGCAGAAAGGGTCAGGGCAACAACGGTGGTGATAACCTTGATCCAGAGCGTTCTCATTGCTGATTCCTCCTTGGCATGGGGTTCTTCTGGTGCTGGTTGTAGCAGTGCTGTCCGGTGGCTGTCAATTTGATTTTATCTGAAAAGGGTCAGTTGTTTCGGTCGCTTCAGACAGGTTTTGCGGTGTGGCCCGGACTGTCGGTTTTGTGCTGCGTGGTATCTTGATGGAATGGCTGCGGGCGTTGTTGCAATGCAGCGTTGTTGCAATGCAACGGCTGCTGTTGTGTCAGTCTGGCTGGCCTGTTGCAGGAAGGGGCGGTATGTTGCTGTTGCATCTGCAACGCCATCCGGGCCGGACGTCCGGTCTGCATAGTGGGGAGCTTTGTACGGCTAAAATTATGCAATATCCTGTAATTGTTTTTGTTTTTAAAAATATTTGTTGGGCTGCGGTTTCTTGGCACGTGCCTTGTAATAGTAAAAACAAAAGCAACGCATCCGGACGATTCCCGGTTCACACACTACACACGGTTTAACAAACCAAAGGAGGATGTCATGAAAGCAAAAAACAATTTCTCGGTCCTGTTGGCAGAAACCACCGCAAAAGGCAGCTTGGCAATCTTTGCAGGCGTAGCAGTATTCCTGGGCGGCTTCATTACCTGGTCGGCAGCAGGTGCCATCAGCGGTCTTGCCAGCCTGTTCAACTAACCAACGCTGCAGGTTGCTGCACTGCGTACACCGGAGGATACAGCCATGAAAGCAAAACTGAGTTACTCTGATCTGAATGACCGTAAATATATCGGCAGGACCCTGGTGGTCTTCGGCATGTTCGCCGCCGGTGCTGCCCTGAACATCGCCTGGCCTGCCCTCAGCCATATCGGGAGCCGGTTGATCGGTTAAGAGGGATATCCCGACATCAGGCAGGTCGCGAGACAGGAAAGGCCCGGTTTTTGACCGGGCCTTTCCTGTCTTTTCTTGCGCTTGTCAGGCGGTGTGGAAATATGCTATACAATCAGGCCTTTGTTGCACATTCAAAGCCATGAGGAAGGAACCACAATGAGTCATCAGCGCAAGCCGGAGATCAACTTTAACTACATCTACAACTACAGCTATAACCCGGTCTATACCAATGGTGTGCAGGGCGGCTTCAGCCCCAGGGGTGAACTGGTCATGCATTTCTATCAGGAGCGTCCTGCGCTGCCCAAGGAACTGACCCACGAAATCACCCCGGAAGGCGGTATCGGCGCCCTGGTTGAGTCTGATCCCAAAAACCTGAACGGCTCCATGGTCCGTTTCATTGAAACCGGTGTGACCATGAACTTCCAGACCGCTGCCATGATTCACGCCTGGCTGGGGGAGCAACTGGGCCAGATGCAGGCCATTATGAAGGCTCAGCAGGAATTTATGGAAGGCGGCGCTGCAGAGGCTGCTCAGGAAGGTTAGGACAGCCAACCGTGCAGCAGGTCACCGGCGTGCCGGCATGAGTCGCCATCCAGCTGACAGAATGCAGTAACGAAATGGGTTGCCCTTTGGGGCAGCCCATTTTTTGTTTTCCGGGGCGTGGCCTGCCGGAATGGCAGTACATGGCATGTTGGCCGGTTGTGCATCCAATGCCTGATGGCGCAGGGCGGTGTCGCCTCTGGCTGCCGGTGTTCATTTGAAATTGCTTTGTTTTTTAAATTTTAGGGGCTTGGTTCGCTCTGTGCAAAGAGGAATCCCGTGTTTGAATTTGTGCAGGTGAAAGGAGCGTATATGTCTCGACGTCTAGTGGTGCCGTTGCTGGCCGCGTTGTTGGTCGTTGCCGCCCTGGGGGCCGTTGCAGCGGTCAAGATCAGCGCACCCCCCGCTGTTACGGTTGTGCCGGAGATCTATAGGAACGGTGATGAGGGGTATTTCCGGATTGTAACGAAGTTGCCAAAGAGCAGCACAAAGCAGCCCCTGCTACTTACCCCCAGGGTTGAGGATGGTGATATCTTTCTGGTGACCGTCAACCTGCTGACCCCTGCAAAGGGGCGGCATACCCATACGGATGCTGACGAAGCAGGACAGGTCCGGCTTGAGCAGACCGAAGAAATGATTACGGTTACCGGCCGGTACCTGAAGCCCGGCCCGGCTCAGCTTGCCATTCAGAGCCGTACCGCAAAGGGTGATCTGCTGCGCCTGGCCTTTACCCTGCCGGATGCCGATGCCACCGGCGATGCCACCATCAGGAGCGAGTGGGCCAAGCAGTACCAATGGTCGCTCTGGAGGTCAGACCCCGAGGGCGATGATGCCTACAGCCAGTACTGGAATCTGGCGATCGCCCCCCGCTATGGCCTTGAAGCTCAGCTGCCCGGTAGCAGAAACCGTTCCCGCCGCGAAAGCCCCGACCTCTACAGCGTCTTTACCGGTGCTGCGGCGATTCAGGAGACGCTGCAGCTGGAGCTGTTGAACGGGGCCAATGCCCGCGTTGCCGCTAGCAGGGAACAACCTGTCAGCCTTGTAGGCCTGCAGGGGCCGCAGATCAAATCGCACCCCTTCAAGGAGATGCTGAAGGGGAGGAGTCCTGCGCTGCCGCTGTTGGCATCCTCTATACCTGATGACCAGTATGCCGTGTTCTTTAATGATATCAACAAACAGATCGAACTGGCCGACTTGATGGACGAATGGGGCGGCAACCTGTTGCGCCAGGTGGAAAGCAGTGCCCAGGATTTCAAGGTGCGGGAGAAGGTCAGCAGGCAGCTCTGTCTTGAGAACAGCCTGTTGACACGGATGTTTGGTGACCGGGTGGTGGCGGATATGGCCATTACCGGCAGCGATCCCTTTCTGAAGGAGGGGACGGCGGTTACCGTGCTGTTCAGCCTCAAGGATGCCGGCCGGTTTCGCAAGCAGCTGGAAAAACAGTATGCCGAGGCTGCCCGTAGTCGCGGTGCTGTCCAGTCGGTCTCGGAACTGCACGGCAGGAACGTTATTGCTGCGGTCTCCGCCGATCGCCGGGTATCGTCCTACGCCGTGATCATCAAGAACCTTGCCGTGGTATCCACCAGTCAGGCCGCCCTGGAGCGGGTGCTGGCGGTGGAGGCACGGCAGGCGCCGGCCCTGGCCCAGGCCGATGACTTCCGCTACATGCGCACCATCTTTCCCCAGGATGCCAAGGAAGAGGATATCTTCATCTACCTTTCCGATGCCCATATCCGCAACCTGGTGGGGCCGCACTGGAAGATTGCCGAGGCCCGCCGGATGCAGTGCAGCGCCAACATGGGGCTGATTGCCAATGCCCGGCTCTGGTTCAAGGCAGAGAGGCGGCGGGAACCCGGCATGGCTGAACTGGTGGCAGGCGGGTATCTGGGCAAGAACCCGCCGGTCTGCCCTGAACATGGCGCCTACGCAATCGATGCCCGGGGTGAGGTCTACTGCCCGGTGCACAACCGTCCCGGAAGACTGACGCCGCTGAACGAGCTGAAACTTGCCGCAGTAACGCCTGAAGAGGCGGCACAGTACAAGGGCTTTGTCGAGAACTACAACCGCTACTGGACCCAGTTCTTTGATCCGATCGGCATCCGGGTCAAGCTGGGCCGGAACATCCGTATCCAGACCTGCATCCTGCCGTTGATTGAAAACTCCTGGTATGACGGTCTGGCCGCCTTCTCGGGCCGGAACCCCGGCGTTGTTACCGACAGCGCCCTGCTGCCGCGGACGGTCTTCTCCCTGCGGGGACACATGGCCCAGGATTGGCTGGAAAAGAATCTGCTGGGCAACAAACGGATCTACCGGAACAACCTGCAGCTGGACTGGCTGGGAAATGAGGTCGCCATCAACCTGTGTGACGGCCAGATCCTGTTCAGTGCCGATGGCCGCGCTGCAGGGCTGCTGGGACGGGAAGTGGGACGATCATCTTCGATTGAGCCGCTGGTGATCGGCTATCTGGCCTCGGCCATCAACCTGCCGACCTACCTGACCGTCAAGGTCACTGACCCTAAAAAGGCGGAACAGTCCATCCCGGCGCTGTTTCAGGCCGTCGGCCCCGGAAACTCCAGCCGGGATGAGCTTTCTCTGGAGACCTACAGCCTGGAAAACCATCGTGGCAAGCCGGTCTACGTGGCCAACTTCACCCTGTTTGTGGTCAAGCTGCGGCTCTATGCCGCAGTGGTGAATGACCGGCTGGTGATCGCCTCCCGGCGTGATATCGTGACCGACCTGCTGGATGCCTCGGCCAAGGGAACAACCCAAAAGGTGGAAAAACATGCGGGGAACATGGAGCTGTCGGTCTACCGTTCCGCCTTCAAGCAGCTGGAAGAGGCCTCCAGTATCGGTTATCAGGAGGATCTCCGCCATGCCTGCCAGAAGAATCTTCCCCTGGCCGCGATCCTGATGCGCAATCTGGGCCTGCCGCCGGACAGCTTCGCCTCCACCGCCGAGGCGTTGCGCGGCTATCAGCCCTACTGCCCGTCAGGTGGAACATACCGTCTGGATGAGGCCAGCGGCGCGGTTGTCTGTTCCGTCCACGGTAACCGCTACCATCCCAAACAGCCGGCCTTCAGTGATCAGAGTTCAGCCACCATGCGGCTGATCAATTCGCTGGAGCGGGTTAATGCCCGGCTGACGTTTACGCCGGAGGGGTTGATGACCACGGTGGATATTCAGCGCAAGTCCAATTCCATTTCAAGGCGCTAGCTTTGTTGGCTTGGCCTCGGCTTCTCGACGTACTGCAGGTACGCCTGCGTCGCCGAGCCCTTCGCCGCCGTGCTATCATCCTTGAACTGTAATTGGAATCGTGAGCGCGTGCCAACAAAACATCCCCCGGTTTCGGTTGAGTGAAGCCGGGGGATAGTTTGTTTGAAGGAGAGTACGTCGTTGATTAGCCGTTCAGCAACTTGACCGTTGCCCGGCCGTCGGCATAGTAGTCGATGATATTCAGGCAGCCGTAGTTCTGCTCAATGTTGAACATGTTGATCAGCGGTGCCCCGATGGCATTCAAGAGGATGATCCGGTTCAGACCGCCGTGTCCCACCAACAGCAGTTCCTGCCCACGATGGCGTTCCAGCATTTCACGTACCACCGGCATGGCCCTGGCCTCCACATCCAGCAGGTTTTCCCCCTCCGGCACCCGGTAGTTGACCAGGTCGTTCAGGCGGGCCTGCCATTCATTGGGCCAGCGGCTCTGGATCTCCTGCCAGGTCAGGCTTTCCCAGATACCGATATTCAGTTCGCGCAGCTCTGAACGGTGGACCGGCTCTATCCCGAACTGTTCACAGATGATGTTTGCGCCGATCTTGCAGCGGGTCAGGTCGCTGGAGTAGCAGGCCGAGATATGGCTGTCAGCCAGTCGATCCTTCAGCAGATGGTACTGTTCAACCCCCAGGTCGGTCAGGGCAACATCGGCGTGTCCGTTGTAGCGGCGCTGTTCAAAGCCTTGCACCTGACCATGGCGGATCAGGTAGAGGCGGGTCATGCTGGTCATAGGTACCTCGTCAGTAGTGTAGTGGTTGCGGTAACGGCAAGCAGGGCCAGCAGCTCGGCAATTTCACTGCTGAAGCCGACAATGTCACCGCTGATGCCGCCCAGACGCCGGGTGAAGTAGCGTCTGACGGCAAGGCCCCAGACCGCGGTCAGGCCGAGGGCAACAACCCCGCCTGAGTGGCCGAGCAGCCAGCAGAGCGGGATGGTGCAGGCCGCTGCCAGTGAGAACTGGGTGCCGGTGATGCCGGAGAGGAAACAGAGCCCCAGGCCATCGCTCCGGGCGGCCCGGGCGCCGGTCATGACCAGCACCTGGGTGAAGCGGCCCAGAAGCGGGAACAGCAGCAGGGTGGCCCGTTTCAGGTAGATCGGCACCGCCAGCAGGGCCGCATACTTGAGCAGCAGCAGCAGGATCAGGCCAACCGCGCCGATCGCTCCCGTGCGGGAGTCCTTCATGATCGCCAGAAAACGCTCTTTACTGCCCCGGGCTGCCAGGCCGTCGCAGACGTCGGCCAGACCGTCCAGATGCAGGGCACCGGTCATACCGGCCAGCAGGGCCACCAGCAGAGCATCGGTCAGGTGCCGGGGGAAGAGCGGGGTCAGCGCCAGATCAGCCAGCAGCAGCAGTCCGCCGATGCAGAGCCCCACCAGTGGAAACCAGGCGGTTGAGCGGCCCAGGTCGTCGGCCTCACAGCTTTTGGGCGAGGGGACCGGCAGAATGGTCAGAAACTGCAGTGCGATCAGGAAGCGGCGCATCGCCGGTCCTACTCCTGTTTCCCGGTGACACCGGCCTGTTCAAAGGTGGCCATCTCCAGCAGGATCTTGACCCCGGCCTCGATCAGGTGCATGGCCAGGGCTGCGCCGGTCCCTTCACCGAGCCGCAGGTCAAGGGCCAGCATGGGGCGGGCGCCGATCCGCTCCAGCATGAAGCGGTGTCCCACCTCAACCGACTCGTGGGCGGCAAACAGGTATTCCCGCACCCGGGGGTGCAGTTCCGAGGCGATTAACGCCCCGGCGGTGGAGATAAAGCCGTCCACCACCACCGGAATCCGGTTGGCGGCGCAGCCCAGCACCAGTCCGGCAATGGCGGCGATCTCCAGTCCGCCCACCTTGATCAGCACATCCAGCGGATCTGCGGCATCCGGGCGGTTCAGCTCAAGCCCTTTCTTGATGGCAGCGATCTTGACCTGCAAGGCCTGGTCGTTGATACCGGTGCCGCGATGGGTGACCTGTTCCGGCGAGAAGCCGCCAATGGCGGCGATAATGGCCGATGAGGGGGTGGTGTTGCCGATCCCCATCTCGCCGGTTCCCACCAGGCCGACCCCGTCCCGGCTGCACTGCTCAGCCAGCTCAATCCCGACAGCCAGGGCAGCCAGGGCCTCGTCGCGGGTCATGGCCGGGCCTTTGGCCAGGTTGCGGGTGCCGCGGGCCACCTTTTTATGCAGCAGGCCGGGGCAGTCTTCAAAATCAAAATCAACCCCCACATCCACCACCCGCACCTCGGCCCCGGCATGGCGGGCCAGCACGTTCACCCCGGCCCCGCCGCGCAGAAAGTTGAACACCATCTGGGGGGTCACCTCCTTGGGAAAGGCCGATACCCCTTCCTCAACCACGCCGTGGTCACCGGCAAAGGTGAAGATCACCTTTTTGGCGAGGTCAGGGGCTGTTTTACCGCTGATGGCCACCACCCGGCGGGCAAATTCCTCCAGTCGGCCCAGTGAGCCCGGCGGTTTTGTCTTGTTATCCAGCCGGAGCTGGGCCTGTTGCAGCAGGTCGGCGTCAAGGGGGGTGATCCGGGCAAGCGTGGTTTCTAGCAGGTTCATGGAAGAGTCCTTCAGGTTATTTGAGTTTCAGCGGGATGCCGCTGATCGTGACGTAGACGGCATCACAGCTGGCGGCCAGCAGCTGGTTGGCCTGCCCGGCAATGTCGCGGTAGATCCTCGCCAGCCGGTTTTCCGGCACAATGCCCTGGCCGACTTCATTGGTCACCAGCACCACCGGGGTGGACATCCCCCGCAGGGTGCCGGCCAGCCGGTGGACATGGCTCAAGACCTGTTCTTCGCAGCCGGGATCGTTTTCGTCGCAGGACAACAGCAGGTTTGAGAGCCAGAGCGTGACACAATCCAGCAGGATGGCGCTGTAGATGCCGTCGATCCGG
Source organism: Trichlorobacter lovleyi (assembly GCF_015239775.1). NCBI lineage: Bacteria > Pseudomonadati > Thermodesulfobacteriota > Desulfuromonadia > Geobacterales > Geobacteraceae > Trichlorobacter > Trichlorobacter lovleyi. The sequence continues at coordinate 3,099,504 of NZ_CP058409.1, read as the reverse complement.
GCCAGGGTCTGGGGGATCATCAGCGGTTCTTCAAGGGTCTCCCAGGCGGTGCCGCGCCGCAGGCGGTGGCGATGGATCCGCTCATCCATCTCGCCGTCCAGGGACTGGGCCGTGGCCAGATAGCAGAGTGACGGACCGAAACTGCGGGTCAGCTCTTCGGCAAAGCGGCTCTTGCCGCTGCGTGCACCGCCGGTGATCAGGGTGTTGTTGGCCATCTGGGCCTCCTGCCGTCAAAATAAAAACCCCTGTTCCCAAAAAAGGAACAGGGGCACGGAAACCATGTTGAACAGACCACGGCTTCGGTCCCTCTTTCCCCGGAGGTTCCTTGAAGCGCGTGTCAGAAAGGTGTTCTGGCTCCCATCAGATCCGGTCTGATGGTTACAGTTGCGGGACAGCGCGGGAGTTGCACCCTCTTCCCCTTGTCTGGCACAGAGTCTGCTTTTGTAACAGCGGGCCGGATAAATGTCAATTGGCTTCCGGCGCCACAGGATGTCAGCCTAGTTGACGCTGTACCAGAACTTGGCGCTGCGTATCTTACCGTCAGCCAGTTTGAACTTGGCCATGACCCCGTATTTTCCCTTCTGGGCCATCACGAAATCGCCGCCAAAGTGGCCGTGCATCCCCATCAGATCCTTGACCTGCTCTGATTTGTCAGGGCTCAGCAGCTTGACCTTGACCTCGCCGCCGGTCAGTGCCTTGCCGCTTTTGGGATCCTTGAAGGCCACCGAGATATGATGGGTGTCCTTGACCCCGGCCGGCATCTTCATTCCCATCGCTGCCATCGCCTCCTTCATGGTCTGTACGGAAAAGGTGGTCTTGACGCCATCGATGACCGCCTCATAGGCGACGCCATCCATCTTGGCCATGCCTGCCATGTCGTGTCCGGCATGACCGCCATGTTCGGCTGCAAAGGCTGCCGGAGCGGCCAGGGCCAGGACTGCTGCAAGTGTGAGTACCAGTTTCTTCATGGTGTTTCTCCTTTTGTTGGAAATAACCCCCCTCGATTCCCCCCTTGTCAGGGGGGATGTGCAGGTCTGCTCCTCCCCTGTCACGGGGAGGCCGGGAGGGGTTTGTGTAATCAGTGCTTCATCCCGGAGTACTGCAACGTCCCTTTTTTCATTTCCCGCTTTTTCATCAATACAAAGATCACCGGGGTCATGATCAGCACATGCACGGCCGAGGAGATCATGCCGCCGATCATCGGTGCGGCAATCGGCTTCATCACATCGGCGCCGGTGCCGCTGGACCACATGATCGGTACCAGGCCGATCAGGGCCACCGCCACGGTCATCAGCTTGGGCCGCAGCCGCAGTACGGCCCCTTCATAGGTGGCGTCATAGATATCCTGTTCCGTGACCGGTCCCTTGGCCAGGCGCCGGTCCAGCGCCTCATGCAGGTAGATCACCATCACCACCCCGGTCTCCACGGCAATGCCGTAGAGGGCGATGAAACCGACCCAGACCGCCACCGACATGTTGTACCCCAGGGCTGCCACCAGGTAGACCCCGCCCACCAGGGCGAACGGCACCGAGAGCATCACCATGCTGGCCTCCAGGGCCGAGTGGAAGGTGAAGTAGAGCAGGATAAAGATGATCACCATCCCCAGCGGTACCAGCAGTTGCAGACGTGCCTTGGCCCGCACCTGGTTCTCCCACTGGCCTGACCAGGCCACGTAGTAGCCGGGGGGCAGTTTGAGCTGTTTATCCAGCACCTGTTTGGCCTCGTTGACAAAACCGCCCATGTCGCGTCCCCGCACGTTCAGGAAGACAATCGAACGCAGCAGGCCGCCTTCACTGTTGATCTCCGGCGCGCCGGTGGAGACCTTCAGCCTGGTCACCAGCGAGAGCGGCACCTGGCTGCCTCCCATGCCACCAACCAGGATGCGGCGGATGGCCGGGATATTGTCGCGGTAATCCCGCAGGTAGCGCAGCCGGACCGGGAAGCGGTTACGCCCTTCCACGGTGGTGGTCAGCATCTCACCCCCCAGGGCGGTGCTGATCACGTTCTGGATCTCATCCACGCTGACCCCGTAACGGGCCGCTGCCTCGCGGTCAATCTCGATATCCAGGTAGTTGCCGCCGGTGACCCGCTCAGCCACCACATCGGCTGCACCCTTGATCGGCTTCAGGATACCCTCGGCCTGGATAGCCAGATCACGCAGCACGTTCAGGTCGGAGCCGAAGATCTTGACCCCCAGGTCGGTCCGCACACCGGTAGAGAGCATGTTGATCCGGTTGATGATCGGCTGGGTCCAGCCGTTGCGGACCCCCACCTGCTGCAGCTTGCTGTCCAGCTCGGCCACGATATCGGCCTTTTTGATGCCGGGACGCCATTGTCCCTTGGGCTTCAGGATGATGATCGACTCGAACATCGAGACCGGTGCCGGGTCGGTGGAGGTCTCGGCCCGTCCCACCTTGCCGAGCACCGACTCCACTTCAGGCACGCTCTTGATGATGCTGTCCTGCACCTGGATGATCCGCTTGGCCTCGGTGATCGAGACGTTGGGCAGGGTCACCGGCATGTAGAGCAGCGAGCCCTCGTCCAGAGGCGGCATGAATTCGCTGCCCAGCCGCATGAAGAGCGGCACCGCCACTAAGAGCGCAACGACATTAAGGGCAATGGTGGTCTTCTTCCACTTCAGCACCCAGCGGATCACCGGCGAGTAGAGCCGGATAAAGAAGGTGGAAACCGGGTTGGACTCCTCCCGCGGCATCTTGCCCCGCATGAAGTAGTACATCAGCACCGGCACCAGGGTGATGGCGATCAAGGCCGAGCCGACCATCGAGAAGGTCTTGGTAAAGGCCAGCGGGTGGAACAGCTTGCCCTCCTGACCCTCCAGCAGGAAGACCGGCACAAAGGAGAGCACGATGATCGCCAGGGAGAAGAAGATCGCCCGGCCCACCTGTTTGGCGCTGGCAATAACCACCTCCAGGCGCTGCGCCTTGCGCTCCTCTTCGGACAGCTCGGACAGGCGGCGGTAGCAGTTCTCCACCATGATCACCCCGGCATCCACCAGCACGCCGATGGCAATGGCGATCCCGCCCAGGGACATGATGTTGGAGGTGACCCCCATCAGCTTCATGGTGATGAAGGAGATCAGCACCGCAATCGGCAGGGTCAGCACGATCACCAATGAGCTCTGGAAATGCAGCAGGAAGGCCAGGATCACCAGCGACACCACGATCGATTCCTCGGTCAGGGCATGCTTGAGGGTGGTGATGGCCCGTTCGATCAGGTCGGAGCGGTCATAGGCCACCTGGATGGTCACGCCGGGAGGCAGGCCCTTCTTGAGGGCCTCGATCTTCTCCTTGACATGGTCGATCACATCCTTGGCGTTCTCGCCGTAGCGCATCACCACAATGCCGCCCACCGCTTCGCCCTGGCCGTTCAGGTCCAGCATACCGCGCCGGATGGCGCCGCCCAGCTGCACCGTACCCAGGTTCTTGACATAGATCGGGGTGCCGCGCATATCCGCGCCGACCACGACATTCTCCAGATCGGCCAGCGATTTGACATACCCCTGGCCACGGATCAGGTACTCGGCATCGGCCTGCTCGATCAGCCGTCCCCCCACATCCTTGTTGGAGCCTTTAAGCGCCTCCATCACCTTGGCGCTGGAGATGCTGTAGGCCTGCAGTTTGGTCGGGTCCAGGTCGATCTGGTATTCCCGCACCAGGCCGCCGATGGAGGCCACCTCAGCCACCCCCGGCACGGTGTTGAGCTGGTAACGCACAAACCAGTCCTGCAGGGTGCGCAACTGTTCCAGATCGTAGCCCTTGCCCTCGATGGTGTACCAGAAGACATGCCCCACGCCGGTGCCGTCCGGCCCCAGGGTCGGCACCACACCGGCAGGCAGCAGCGAAGCCGCGTAGTTCAGCCGTTCCAGCACCCTGGTGCGGGCCCAGTAGATGTCGGTCTTGTCCTCAAAGATCACATAGATCATGGAGAAGCCGAAGGCGGATGAGGCCCGTACCGCCCGTACCTGGGGCAGCCCCTGCAGGTTGGTGGCCAGCGGATAGGTGACCTGGTCCTCCACCACCTGGGGTGAACGGCCGGGATAATCGGTGAAGACGATCACCTGGTTGTCCGAAAGGTCCGGGATGGCATCCACCGGGGTCTTGTAGACCGCCCAGATCCCCCAGGCGGTGATCAGGCCGAACAGCATCAACACGACGATCCGGTTGCGGGCACTGTATTCAATAATTTTCTCAATCATGGTCGTTCAATCCTTTGTGGAGAGCCGGCCCCTGGCCGCTCATCGTTCACTCAGATTCCCCTCGGCTGTGACGCCAAGGCTTGTTCCGCGGCGGCCGTAAACTCACCCTGCGGGTTCAAACAGTCCGGCCGCCTTTACGGCACTTCGCCGGGCGTCACAACGCCTCAGGGAAATTCGTTCACTCTGGCAGCCAGATGCCGGCCAGCGGCAGACCTGTTTCATTTCATCTTCATGTCATCCATATCCAGCCCGTCACTCTTCTTGGCCGCTGCCGGTGCGGCCTGACCGCCAGCGCTGTGCTGGCTGTGGTCCTGCGGCACGCCGCCCCGCAGTTGCGATTCCGAATCGATCAGGTAGGCACCGGAGACCGCCACCTTGTCGCCCGCCTTGATGCCGGACAGGATCTGGATCTGGTCGTCGCTGCGCTGCCCCACCTTGACCTCACGCGGCTCAAATACGCCCGCTTGTGTCTCTATCCAGACCACCTGGCGCTTGCCGGAATCCATCACCGCACTGACCGGCACCACAATGGCCGGGCTCAAGCCCACCTTGATGACGGCGTTCACAAACATGTCCGGCTTCAGCTTAAGCCCTGGGTTGGGCATCTCTACCCGCGCCCTGATTGTGCGGGTCTTGGGATCAAGGAAGGGGTAGATAAAGGCAACGTGGCCGCTGAAGCGCTTGCCAGGAAAGGACTGGGAGGCGATCTCCACGGTCTGGCCGATCTTGATGTTCTGGAACTCGCTCTCGTAGACCTCGACCTCGATCCAGACCCGGGAAAGATCGGCGATATTGAACAGGGCATCGCCCACATTCACGTACTGTCCCTGCTGCACCAGCTTCTCGGTCACCACCCCGGAGAGCGGGGTGTAGATCGGCAGGCGGATGTTCGGTTTGCCTGCCCGCTCCAGCTCGGCGATCTGGCTCTCTTTCACCCCGTACAGCATCAGGCGCTGACGGGCCGAGGCCACCAGCCCCTCGCCGTTCTGGGCTATCGAGGGGATCGGCGAGTTCTTGAGCTGCTCCCGGCTCTTGACCGCCAGCAGGTATTCCTGCTGCGAAGCCAGCAGTTCAGGCGAATAGACCTCTGCCACCGGTCTGTTCTTGGCAACATAGGCCCCCACCGTATCCACATGCAGCCGGTCGATCCGTCCGGCAATCCAGGCGGTTACCTTGGCCTGGCGGGACTGGTCGTACTGCACAACGCCAACAGCGGAGATCTCTTTGCTGATGGTCCGGACGGCAGCGGCCTGGGTCGCCACATTGGCCATCACCCGCTGGGTGGTGGACAGGGCGATATGGCCCAGTTTTTCGGCCTGTTGCCGCTGTTCCGGGGTCTGCGCGACGTTCTGGGCATCACTCAGCTTCTTGATCAGCTCCATGCCGCAGATCGGGCAGCTACCCGGCTTGTCCTGGATGATAAAGGGGTGCATCGGGCAGGTATAGAGCGGGTTGCCGGCCTGTTCCTGATGGTTATGGCCGTCGGCTTTGTGAAAACCAGGCAGCTTGTCGAGCCTCCCCGACTTGGCGAGCCAACTGACGAGTACAACCGCCAGGGCCAGGATGGTCATCGGAATATAAATCTTCTTGTTCAGTTTCATCGTGCATCCCTCACTTCTGCGTTGTTGTCAGGTCACTGCCCACGGCAGCTTCCAGCCGGGCCAGCTGCATCATGTACTCGGCCTTGGACTCGTACAGTTCACGTTCGTAATTAAACAGACTGACCCGGCTATCCAGCACGGACAGAAAATCCACCTTGCCGACCCGGTAGTTGATCAGGGACGACTCCAGGGTCTGCTCGGCCTGGGGGATGATGCCGCCCTGGTACAGTTCCACCAGCCTTTGACGGCGCTCCAGTTGCGAGAGGCTGTCGTTGATGGTGTAGTCGATGTTGTTTTTCAGGCTGTGTATCTCTTCTGTGGACATGGTTGCTTCCGAGTTTGACTCGGCGATCATGGCGGCCCGGCGTTCACGCTGGATCGGCAGGTTGAAGGTCAGACCCACGGTAAACATGTCATAGCCCGGATCTGTCATGGCCGGTTGGCGGAACATATATTCAACGGAGAGGTTGAAGTCGGGCCAGAGCTCCTTGCGGGCCAGTTGGTGTGACGCCCTGCTCTTGTTGATCTGGCTGTTCAGCACCCTGAGCTGCGGGCGCTGCTGCTCCGCCAGCTCCTTGAGCTGTGCAGCTGAAAGGGTAAGACGGGGCAGCTCAAAATCGGTCACCTGTCCCACCGGGGTGTCCGTGGGGCGGCTCAAGAGGTAGTTCAGGCCGGCCTCCAGACCCTTGCGCTGCTGCTGGAGGCTGATCTGCATATCCAGCAGCTTTGAACGTTCCAGGCCGGCCTTGAGGATGTCGGTCTGGGCCCCCTGTCCCACGGCGTAGCGAGATTCGGCCACGGTGGTGAAGTCCTGCATGATCCGCAGGTTCTTCGCCACAATTGCCAGGCTGTTGTCCACGGCATACAGCTTGTAGTAGGTCTCCTTGACCATCCGCCTCAGCTCAAGCTTGCGCTCCTCAATGCTGAAGCGGTAGGCCTCGGCCTCATGGCTGGCAACCTCTTCCCGCAGGCTGCGCTTGCCCCAGAACGGCAGCTGCTGGCTGATGCCGACCACCTTGGCGGTATTGGGGTCTTTGCCGCCAAGGGAGAACGGCTCCCGCACCAGCAGGTTCTGCAGCTTGAACATCAGCATCGGATCTTCAAAGGAAGAGCTCTGGCGGGCCTTGGCAACGTACATCTGCCAGCGGGCCTGTGATGATTTCAGTTCAGGGTTGTTGGCCAGGGCGGTTTCGACCAGGCCGGGCAGTGGTTCGATCAATGCCTGTTCTGCAGCGATGGCAATGCTGCTGCTCAGCAGAAGGCTTATCAGGATCGTGAACACGCTTTTCATGGCAACCTCGCATCATGGTGTAGTGCGTTGATACGAGGTTATAATCAGATATCATGCCAAGACATTAAGATGCTGATATTGCTGGAATATATTTGTTTGTGGGATGGTTTGTGCAACAGGACTGCAGAATAGTCTACAGAGGGGTGCAGGTTATTCTACAGAGAGCAGAAGGGGGCGCTAACCCCCCTCAGTCCCCCCTTGTCAGGGGGGATGCTTGAAAGCCGGATCAGTTTGCTCCCTCCCTGAGAAGGGAGGGCTGGGGAGGGTTAAGGTTTGGGCGGGGTAATCTGGTACTTCTCCATGCGGTACAACAAGGTATGGCGGGGGATCTGCAGAAACCTGGCAGCCGCGGTCTGGTTCCAGCGGTTGCGCTCCAGGGCCTCCACCACCACCTCCCGCTCCAGCTGCTCCAGGGGGTAGCCCTCATCCGGCAGATTGATCACGCCGGGATGTGCAGCAACACCGTTGGCCGGCTGCTTCAGCTTGTCCGGCAGGTCGGCACTGGTGATCTCGACACCGCTGCGCATGATTAGCAAGCGTTCCACCAGATTTTCAAGCTCACGCACATTGCCGGGCCAGGCATACTGCTGCAGGATCACCAGGGCTGCATCATCAAAGTGCACCTCGTCAGCGCCGTGCTTGCTGCAGAAATGCCGCAGCAAAAGCGGGATATCCTCACGCCGCTGCCGCAGCGGCGGCAGGTGCAGCGGGATAACGGACAGGCGGTAGTAGAGATCCTCACGGAAGCGCCCCTCGCTGATGGCCTGTTCAATATCGCGATTGGTGGCAGCGACTACCCGGATATCCAGACGCTGCTCGCGGTTGCCGCCCACCGGGGTCACCACCCGTTCCTGCAACACCCGCAACAGTTTGGGCTGCAGCTCCAGCGGCAGCTCCCCCACCTCATCCAGGAAGATCGTGCCACCATCGGCCTGCTGGAATTTGCCTTGCTTGTCCTTGATGGCGCCGGTAAAGGCCCCTTTCAGGTGGCCGAACAGTTCGCTTTCCAGCAGGTCATGGGGAATGGCCGCGCAGTTGACTGCCACAAACGGGCCGCTGCGGCGTGAGCTGCGGGCATGCAGGGCCCGCGCCACCAGTTCCTTGCCGGTGCCGGATTCTCCGCTCAGCAGCACGCTGGCATCGCTGTCAGCCACCTTGCGGACCACCTGGTAGACCTTCTCCATGGCCGCTGAGGCCCCCACCATGCTGCGGTAATCATCATCCCCTGCCAGGGCATCCTTCAACCGGCGGTTTTCACGGGCCAGCGTGGTCAGGTGCAGCGCCCGGGCCACGGTCAGGTGCAGCTCGTCGCGGTTGAACGGCTTGGTGATGTAGTCGTAGGCCCCCTGTTTCATGGCCTGCACCGCCACATCCACGCTGCCAAAGGCGGTAATGATGATGACCGGCGTCTCCGGTGAACGTTCCTTAACGGTTTTCAGTACCTGCATGCCGTCCATGCCCGGCATCTGCATGTCGCAGATCACCAGTTGCGGGGCAAGCTCACCAAAGCGCGTCAGCCCCTCCTCGCCCGAGGCAGCCGTGGCCACCTCGTAACCGGCTTCCTGCAGCTGGTACTCCAGTACCCGCCGCAGCGAGGCATCATCGTCTATGATCAGGATGGTTGGTTGCATGGGGTTCCTGTCGGTGTTGCGTAACGGGGGACAGCGCAACTGCTTGTCCGCCCCGTGCTGACTGGTCAGATCCGGCTATCTGCCGCCTTTTGCCAACTGTGCGGCCAGCGACCTGATATGCCGGTCGTCGGTGCCGCAGCAGCCGCCCAGGATTTTCAGGCCCAATTCATGGTGTAACGCTGCGACAGAGCTGCCGAAAAGTTCAGGCTCTTCCTCCACCAGGCAGCTGCTGTTGTCAAGTTCTTCGGGGCTATATGCTGCGGTATTGGCCAGCAATCCGATGATGCGTTGCCGGACCAGGGCGGATGAGTTGGTTGCATGGGTCAGTGCCGACCTGGCAAAGGAGGCATGGGTGCAGTTGATCATATAGGCCCAGGGGCGCGGAGTCACACTGGCGTCGATGGATGCCAACGCCTCCTTGAGTGGCGTTCCATCCAACAGGGTCCCCTCAGGGCGCACCACAAAACTGATGACGTACGGCTTGCCGGTGCCTGCAAGGGCAGAAGCGAGACCGGTGGCTTCACCCAGGGCCGGCAGTGTGGAGGCGAGCAGGAAGTCGACCCCTGCTGCAGCCAGCTTTCCGGCCTGCCAGGCATGGAACTGCTCTGCCTCGCCGGCGGTCAAGGCCTCTCCGGGAGCATAGGCATCCCCGCGGCAGCTCATCAACCCGCAGATGATAACCTTCTCCCCGTACCGTCCATAGGTTTTCTGCAGGGCACGCAGGAACCTGACATTATCGCCGTTGAGATCTACTCCGGCATAACCGGCAGCAGCGATGCGTTCCTGACTTGCCCGCCAGGTCGGAGTGGACAGCAGGAGCGGCAGGTCAAACCCACAGCCAATATCCAGATACTGTCGGCAGATGGTCTCCAGTGCCGCGCGTTTTGACTCTTCATAGATAAAGGCCGAATTCACAAGATAGGGATCAAGTTCCTGGCCGTCGCGCCGCAGCCGTTCAATAACCGCCCCCTCACCAAGGATGCAGGGGAGATTGGCGTAAAATTCCGGAAAAGAGTTCTGATCGTTCATACGTAAAGGCGTCTCCTGCCTGACTTCCGGATTGATCGTGTCTCTGCTGATCTTGCCCGGTGGCGCTGTATCCAGCGGCTGCTGTCTCTCTCTCATACCGCAGATCCGGTCAACTTCAAGCCCTATGATGCCGGTTGCCCATCCGGCCTGGCTGCCAGCAGGTCTGCTCTGGTCAGGTAGACCCGGTCGGCTGCCTCTCTGATGCAGTGCCGGATAAAACGCCGCCAGCGCGCTATTGAGTCAATCATGATGCCGCCGATCATACCGAGCCAGGCAACCAGGTAAAAAACGAGGTCATCCCGGCCAAGCAGGAAGATGCGGTAGTTGCAATACGCCAGCAGGCCGACCAGCACAGAGGCCATGAGCACCGTATCAAGGAAGCTGAGGCGGCCGATGACGAGAATGCGTTCGGTGTCGGCCTGGAAACGGATTTCCCCGCCATAGATCGTGGAGAGGGGGGCCCAATCCCAAAACAGGCGGAAAAGGCCGTTTGAAAAGTTGATCTGATGTTCGTCGTACACCGTGGTTTTGACCTGCTCGACCCGCAAGGAGTCGGCAATGAAGTAGAAAAGCCCGTTAAATGTCAGTTTCGGGTACGTTGTAAGATCAACCGGAACCGTTACCTTGATGCGCATGCTTGTCCCTTTTGCGTTGCGAAATAATCAGTGCGACAGCGGCAGCTGCACCACCATGGTGGTGCCTGAACCGGCCGCGCTCTCTACGCTTAAACTGCCGCCATGGGCCTCGATGATCTTTTTGGTGACGGCCAGCCCCAGGCCGGTGCCGTCCGGCTTGGTGGTGAAGAACGGCTCAAAGATCCGCTGCCTGATCTCGTCGTTGATGCCGGGGCCGCTGTCGCTGATACGGATCTCGCAGCTCTGCTGCTGGGGCTGGACCGCAATGGTGACGCGGCCCCCTTCCGGGGTGGCCTGCAGGGCATTCAGGATGATGTTCAGGAAGGCCTGGCGCAGCTTTTCGCCATCGGCGTTGACCACCAGATCCCTGTTGGCAGCCTCCAGCTGCAGCGTTACCTTGCGGCGTCTGGCCTCGTTGGAGGTCAGGGTGACGATGGTCTCCAGCTCTTCTGCAACCACACAGCGCTGTAGTTCACCGGGTTGCTGGCGGGCCATCCGCAGGAACTCTTCCACCACCCGGTTCAGGCGTTCGGTCTCCTTGATCTGGATCTCGACAAATTCATGTTTGGGGGTGCCGGGACGAAAATCATCCCGCAGGATCTCGGCCGTACCCCGCAGCGAGGCCAGGGGGTTGCGCACCTCGTGGGCCAGTACGGCTGCCATCTCGCCCAGGGTGGAGAGCCGCTCGGAGCGGCGCAGCTGTTCTTCCACCGCCCCGATCCGTTCGGTCTGTTCCTGCAGGGCGCGGTAGGATTGCTCAAGCCCTTCGGCGGTCAGTTGCAGCTCTTTGCGCTGCCGCCTGTCCCGCTGGGTTAGAAGTCCGGTCAGCCCCCCCACCACGTTGTACATCAGGATTTCAAGATATTTTTCCAGTTCCAGGGTCAATGATCCACCCCACTGAAACACGATATGGGGGGCATAGAGCAGGCTGACCAGCAGGGCGCAACCAACACCGCCCCACAGGCCGAACCAGAAGGCGGACAGGATGATCGGCAGGTAGTAGAGCCGCTGGAAGATGTCATGCAGGTAGTGCAGCTGCAGCGGGGCCAGGTAGTGGGTCAGGCTGATGCTGGCAATCACAAACACCAGCAGCAACAGGCGTGCATATGTCTGTTGCCGGGGAGGGGAGCTGTGCTGGTGTACGGTATCTGCCGTTCTGGTCATGGTGTGCCTCTGCGTCTGCGCGGCCGTTCAGGCTGCCGTGCAGGCAGCCTGAATCCTGCCCCCGCCCAGGACCTGATCATCCTGGTAGAAGACCACAAACTGTCCCGGTGTGACGGAGCGCTGTGCTTGATCAAACAGCACCCGGCACTGGTCATCCGCCAGCAGCTCCACCCGGCAGGGCACCGGCTGGTGGCGGTAACGGATCTTGCAGGTTGTGTTGAAGCTGTTGGCAGGCGGCGGGATGATCCAGCTGATATCAGCGCCGATCAGACCTGCTTTGAGCAGATGCTGCTGTTCGCCCACCACAATCAGGTTGCGGGAACTGTCGATCTCCAGCACATAGAGTGGTTCGCTCCAGCCGATTCCCAGCCCTTTGCGTTGGCCGATGGTGTAGCGATGGGTGCCGGAATGGCGGCCCAGCACCTGACCGTTGATATGCACAATATCCCCCGGATTGGCCTTGATCCCCTGTTGCTCCAGAAAAACGGCATAGTCATCGTTGGGGATAAAGCAGACCTCCTGGCTGTCCCCCTTGTTTGCCACCGCCAGGCCAAAAGCGGTGGCCAGACTGCGGACCTCATCCTTGCTGGCGATCTCCCCCAGCGGAAAGCGTACCTGGCGCAGCTGCTGCTGTGACAGGGAGTACAGGAAGTAGGACTGGTCCTTGGCCTGGTTGGCTGCTGTCCGCAGATGGCAGATGCCGTCCGGGCCAACGGTCCTGCGGACGTAGTGGCCGGTTGCCAGCAGTTCGGCCCCCAGCTCACGGGCCTGTTCCAGCAACAGGCCGAACTTGATCAGGCGGTTGCAGAGGATACAGGGGTTGGGGGTCTGCCCCTGGCGGTACTGGTCGATAAAGTTGTCGATGATCAGGTCGCGAAACTGCGGCTCCAGCCGCAGCAGGTGATGGGGAATCCCCAGCTGTGCCGCCACCTGGGCGCCATCGTGGGCCGGGGTGCCGGGGCCGCTGCTGCACGGCTCGAACAACTGCATGGTGATGCCGATTACCTCATGCCCCTGCTGCTGCAGCAGTGCGGCGACCACCGAGGAATCGACCCCGCCGCTCATGGCCACGGCTATTCTGCTCATGATCGCTCTCCCAGGATGATCCGTACCACCTGATTTGCCTGATGACCGGCGGCAATGACCACCCGGGGGGCCATCAGGCCGTTGCCCGGTTGGGCCTCCGACACACCGTCACCCACCAGATACAGCCTTGATGAGATCCTGCGGGTGGTGATGCTGTTGTTGTCATCATAGCCTGCCACCCCTGATGCTGCCACCACGCAACAGCCCGGCAGGCAGGAAAGCACCGTATCCACCAGCATCGCCTTCATGTCGGCCCGGTCAAAGGCCTCCACCACCACGGAGCAGGGGGCAAACAGCTGCGGGATATTGTCCGGCCCCAGCAGGGCCTGGTGCGGCTCGACGCTGATATAGGGGTTGATCCGCTGCAGGTTCTGCGTCAGCGCCGCCACCTTGTAGAGGCCGATCTGGTCGATGAAATACTGCTGGCGGTTCAGGTTGGACGGCTCGACCAGGTCAAAGTCGGCAATGATCAGGCGGCCGACCCCGATCCGCGCCAGGGCCGTTGCCACGGCCGAACCGAGACCGCCCGCACCGGCAATACCGACACAGGCCTGTTTCAGGCGGGCATGGATGCCGGGGGTATGGCGGGCCGCCATCAACGCCTCCAGCTCATCGGCTGACGGCTGTTCCCCCCGTTTGATCAGGAACAGCTGGTCCCCCTCCTGCAGCAGCGTTTCCGCTTCAGCGGGAAAACCGTTCAGGATCAGCAGGTCGGCGTCGGGTTTAAACTGCTGCGCTGCCCCGGCCAGGCTGCAGGGGGCTGTCATGCTGACAGGTTGTTCATTAATGCGGATGTTCATAACTGTTCGGATACTTTCAGCTTTAGAGTGTTCAAAAATGCAGGTTCCAGTTCACGGATGATCTCAAGACGACAACGAGCCAACGCAGAGAGGGCCGTGAAATGGAACTGGAACTACTGCATCGCCTGTTCAAGGTCGGCGTACAGGTCATCCGGGTCTTCCAATCCCACCGAAAGCCGGATCAGGGTGTCGCTGATCCCCTTGCGCAGGCGCTCCTCCCTGGGCACCGAGGCGTGGGACATCTTGGCCGGGTAGGAGATAATGCTCTCCACCCCTCCCAGGCTGACGGCAAAGGCGGCCAGACGGGCGTTTTCCAGCAGCCGTTGGGTGGTTTCCAGAGAATCCACCTCAAAGGAGAAGACCGCGCCGGGCCCCTCTGCCTGGGCCCCGTGGACGGCATGACCGGGATGTTCCGCCAGGCCGGGGTAGTGGACCGCCGTTACCCTAGGGTGCTTTTTCAGCCGCTCCACGATGATCCCGGTGTTCTGCTGGCTCTGGTCCATCCGCACCTTGAGGGTCTTGATCCCCCGCAGGGTCAGGAAGGAGTCCTGCGGTCCCAGGCCGGTGCCGAAGGCGTTCTGGATGTAACGGATCCGCTGGCCCAGCTCGTCGTCACGGGTCACGGCAAAACCACAGATCACATCGCTGTGGCCGTTTAGGAACTTGGTGCCGCTGTGCAGCACGATATCACAACCCAGCTCCAGCGGCCGCTGCAGGTAGGGGGTCATGAAGGTGTTGTCCACCAGGGTGATGATGCCGTGCCGCTTGGCAATGGCGGCTGCCCCGCGCAGGTCGGTGACCTTCAGCAGCGGGTTGGAGGGGGTCTCCAGATAGAGTGCCCTGGTCTCGGGGCGGATGGCCGCCTCGATGGCGGCAAGGTCGGTGGCATCCACAAAGCTGGCGCTGATCCCCATCCGGCTGAAGATGGAGGTCAGCACCCGGTAGGCACCGCCGTAGACATCGTCGCAGACCACCAAGTGGTCGCCCGGGGAGAAGATCATCAGGGTGGTGGAGATGGCCGCCATGCCGGAGGCAAAGGCCAGGCAGCGCGTACCCCCCTCCAGCCGGGCCACCACCTCTTCCACCGCCTCGCGGGTCGGGTTGTCACCCCTGGCATAGTCGTACTTGCCAAAATGCTCAAAAGAGGTCTGGCGGTAGGTGGAGATCTGGTAGACCGGCACCCCCAGCGCGCCGGTCTGCTGGTCAACGGTGGGGCCTGCGTGAATCAGTTGGGTTGCTATCTTCATCGTTTATCCCTCCAGGGCCTGGCGCAGGTCCTCAATCAGGTCATCGGCGTCCTCAATGCCGACCGAAAGCCGCAGCAGTACGTTGTTGATCCCCAGTCGTGCCCGCAGCTCCGCCGGAATATCGGCGTGGGTCTGCACCTCCGGGAAGGTGATCAGGCTCTCCACCCCTCCCAGGCTTTCGGCAAAGGAGATCAGTCTGGTTTTCAGCAAGACTTGCTCGACAAGGGCATGCTTGTCAACCTCGAAGGCGATCATGGCGCCGAAACCCCGTGCCTGACGCTTCATCAGGGCATGATCCGGGTGCTGCGGCAGGCCGGGATAGTGTACCTTACTGATCCGGGGCTGCTGCTGCAGCCAGGTGGCGATCTTCAGGGCGTTTTCCTGGTGCCGGTCCAGGCGGATCCCCAGTGTCTTCATCCCCCTGATGATCAGCCAGGAGTCCTGGGGGGCCAGTACCGCGCCGACGGAGTTCTGGTAGAAGTAGATCCGCTCGGCCAGCTCCGGGTTGCTGGTTACTACCAGTCCTCCCAGGGTGTCGTTATGGCCGGCCAGATACTTGGTGGCACTGTAGACGGTGATATCCGCCCCCAGATCCAGTGGACGCAGCAGGTAGGGGGTCAGGAAGGTGTTGTCGGCGATCAGCAGCAGCCCCCTGCGGCGGGACAGCTCCGCCAGGGCCGGCAGGTCGGCGAATTTTAACAGCGGGTTGGTCAGGGTTTCGATGAAGAGTGCCCTGGTCTCCGGCCTGATGGCCGCCTCCACCGCAGCAAGGTCGGTGGTGTCCACATAGCTGAAGGAAAGGCCGAACTGGTTGAAGACCTGATTGAACAGACGGCAGGTGCCGCCGTAGAGGTCTTCGGTCACCACGATATGATCGCCGGCCTTGAACAGCATCAACAGGCCGGTGATGGCGGCCATGCCGGTGGCGTAGGCAAAGCCGCGTACCCCGCCATCCAGCCGGGCGATCCCCTCTTCAAGCGCCTGGCGGGTAGGGTTGCCGGATCGGGTGTAGTCAAAGCCGGTGCTCTGACCCAGCCCCGGATGCCGGAAGGTGGCGGTCTGGTAGATCGGTACCGACACGGCGCCGGTACGGGTATCCCACTCAAGTCCGATCTGTACTGCCTGGGTTGTGATCTGCATGATCTCCTCCACGGGGCCTGTTTGGGAAGGCCCAAAAGTAAAATCCCCTTCCGGGGTGCGGAAGAGGATGTACGTGACGGTTCTCTCTTCCTTATCTGTCAAAACCGCTGTGCGGCTTTGCTGGAATTGGCACCGTACCTTTTCAGGCGGGTTGCCGCGACGTCACCGGGCCAAGTCCCTCGGTCGCTCTTGATAAGAAGCTATGTTTGTTGCAGTCTGCCAAGAAACGGATAAACAGCTTTTCAGCTCTTCAAATACCGTCTCCGTGCCAGTTGTACATGCCGGTCAGGCGGAATTTCTCGTGGCGGTCCAGCTGCACGACCCTGCCATCCTGCACAAGCAGGGTGATGGTGCCTGTGCGTAATTCCGCCAGCGCTTCGTACAGTTTCTGCTCCAGCTGCGGCGGCAGCGCTGATTGTCTCCGGGCCAGTGTGTTTGTCATGACGGCACCTGTGTTATTCACCAAACAACGGTGTTGAAAGGTAGCGTTCCGCCCCGTCCGGCAGGATGACCACAATCGTCCTGCCCCTGAATTCGTCCAGCCGGGCCAGGCGAACAGCTGCGGCTGCGGCGGCACCGCTGGAGATGCCGACCAGTATCCCTTCCTCCCGGGCCAGCCGTCGGGCAAAATCGATCGCCTCATCGCCGGTTACCGTTTCAACCCGGTCAACCAGGCTCAGGTCAAGGGTGTCAGGTATGAAGCCGGCGCCGATCCCCTGGATTTTGTGGGGGGCCGGTTGCAGCGGCTTGCCTGCCAGTTGCTGGCTGATGACCGGACTTTCAGCCGGTTCCACCGCCACCGAGAGGATCTGCTTGCCCTGCTGCTGCTTGATATAGCGGGAGATGCCGCTGATGGTGCCGCCGGTGCCGACCCCGGATACCAGCAGGTCTATACCTCCATCGGTATCGGCCCAGATTTCGGGTCCGGTGGTCAGTTCGTGAATCTGGGGGTTGGCCGGATTCTTGAACTGCTGGGGCAGAAAGTAGCGTTTCGGGTCGCTGGCGGCCAGCTCCTCTGCCTGGGCAATCGCCCCCTTCATGCCCAGTGAACCGGGCGTCAGCAGTAGGTTGGCCCCCAGGGCAGCCAGCACGCGGCGCCGCTCAATGCTCATGGTCTCAGGCATGGTCAGGGTCAGCCGGTAACCCCGGGCAGCGGCCACATAGGCCAGGGCGATGCCGGTGTTGCCGCTGGTTGGTTCTATGATCTCTACGCCCGGCTTCAGTATCCCCCGTTTTTCGGCATCCCAGATCAGATTGGCGCCGACGCGGCATTTGACTGAGTAGGCCGGGTTGCGCCCCTCTATCTTTGCCAGTACCGTTGCCTGTGCTCCGTCTGTGACCTTGTTCAGTTTAACCAGGGGGGTGTTGCCGATTGATTGTGAGTTGTCGCTGAAGATGCGTGCCATGGTCTGATCCTTTCCTGCATCCTGTTTCATCTTCTATCTGTTTTTACTTTACTGTGATGCTGTTTAATTCGTCAAGGTAAAAAATACACAATCTGGTAAAGAATAATATTATTAAAATACATTAAAATAGTATTGTATAGGTCGGCGGTTGCTGCCGGGCAGTTGCGGCAACCTATTCAGGTTGACAATCGCCCGATGCTCTGCAAAGGTTTTATTCCGGTTCCAGTGCAGGGCGGTTGCAGCCGTTGCAGCTGGAACCGGAATCCGGACGGGAGGACACCATGCACCACGGCGGTCTGCATGAGGACGCCATAGCCGGCAAGGCCTACGACGCACGTCTGCTGCGCCGTTTTCTGGGCTATCTGGTGCCCTACCGCCTGGCGGTGGGGGGGATTTTGCTGCTGCTGCCGCTGACCACGCTCTGTCGTCTGGGGCAGCCGCTGCTGCTGAAATATGCCATTGACCATGCCATTACACCCGGCCGGCTGGATCTGCTTGCAGGGCCGGCGGCCCTGTTTCTGTTGCTGCTGTTGCTTGAGGCGCTGCTGACCTGGGGTGAGGTCTACGGTCTGCAGATGGTGGGACAGCGGGTGATGGCCGATCTGCGGGCTACCCTGTTTCAGCACCTGCTGCGCCTGCCGGTGCCCTGGTTTGACCGGTCTGCCACCGGCGGGGTGGTCACGCGTCTGACCAGTGATGTGGAGGCGCTGGGGGAGATGTTTGCCGCAGGGATCGTGTCGGTGATCGGTGACTTCCTGCTGCTGGCCGGGATCGTGGCAGCCATGCTCTGGATGGACCCCAGGCTGTCGCTGGTGACCTTTACGGTGTTGCCGCCGCTGATCTTTGTGGCCTGGCTGTTCCGCCGCAATATGCGTCAGGCCTTTCGTGAGGTCCGCTCGCGGCTGGGCAAGATGAACGGGCATCTGGCCGAGGTGCTTGGGGCGGTCTCCGTTGTGCAGGCCTTTGGCAGGGAGCAGGAGGAACAGGCCCGTTTCAGCGAACTCAACGCAGCGCACCGTGATGCCAACAGGCCGGTGATCAGTTGGGATGCCTCACTCTACGCCATTGTTGAGATGTTCTCCTCGCTGGCGATTGCCCTGATCATCTGGTACGGCAGCGGCCAGATGCTGCAGGGGCTGCTGACCTTCGGCACCCTGGTGGCCTTTATCCAGTACATAGAAAAATTCTTTGGTCCGATCCGTGATCTCTCGGCCAAGTACGGCATCATGCAGGGGGCCATGGCTGCGCTGGAGCGGATCTTTGCTTTGCTGGATGAAAAGCAGGAAAAAGACGCTGACTTCAGCCAGATAAGTTCGTTGGCATCGTCAGGGGCTTCTCGACGTACTGATCTGTACGCCTGCGGCGCCCCTTCCTCGCCGCCTGCTTCTCAGGCCGAATACAGCGTCTTTGGCTTTCCTCTGGTTGAGTTCCGCAATGTCAGCTTCTCCTATCGTCCCGATGAGCCGGCCCTGATTGATGTCAACCTGAGCCTGCAGAAGGGGGAGCGGCTGGCCCTGGTGGGGGAGAGCGGCGGCGGCAAGACCACCGTGATCAGGCTGTTGTCCCGGATGTATGAACTGGATCAGGGACAGATCCTGGTTGATGGTGTTGATATCCGCCGGATTCCGCGGGAACAGCTGCGCCGCCGCATGGCGCTGGTCTCCCAGGAACCGTTCATCTTTGCGGGCAGCATCGCTTTTAATATCTGCCTGGGGGATCCCCGGGCTGCAGAACGGGTGCGCCAGGCAGCGGTCACCGTGGGGGCGGACCGCTTTATAGAACAGCTGCCGCTGGGGTACGAGACCGAGCTGGCCGAGCGGGGCGGTGACCTGTCGCTGGGGGAGCGGCAGCTGCTCTGCTTTGCCCGGGCCGTGGCCTTTGATCCTGAACTGCTGATACTGGACGAGGCCACCGCCAGCGTGGACAGTGAAAGTGAGCGCCTGATTCAGGAAGGGGTTGAGCGGCTGCTGGCCGGACGTACCGCCCTGGTGATCGCCCACCGGCTCTCCACGGTGCGGGATGCCGATCGGATCGTGGTGATCAACCGGGGACGGGTGGTGGAGGAGGGGCGCCACGATCAGCTGCTGAGCCTGAACGGCGAGTATGCCCGCCTGTACTGTCTGCAGTTTGATTGCGGCGCCGATTGAGTATACAAGATCGCCTGCTTTTAGCGCTTGACCAACGCTACCCGCCTCGGTAAGACTGAGACATTAACCCTATTCGGGAGGTTTCCCCATGTGTACCACCTGCGGCTGCGGACCTGTTTCCGGCCATCATCATGACCACGAACATACCCACGAGCATGAACATACCCACGGTGACCTGAGCCATAGTCATCCCCACCCCCACAGTCATGATCATGACCATGCCGAGCAGCATCACCACCATGATCATCTGCACGACGACGGCCAGCCCCATCAGCACAGCCATGACGAGGCCCATCGCAGCAAAAGGATCAGCATTGAGGAGGATATCCTGGCCAAGAACAACCGGCTGGCCTCTTTCAACCGAGCCCTGTTCAGAGAAAAGGGGATACTGGTGCTGAATCTGGTCTCTTCACCGGGTTCCGGTAAGACCACCCTGCTGGAGCGTACCCTGCGAGATCTGTCCGGTCGTTACCGCTGCGCGGTGATCGAGGGTGACCAGCAGACCGACAACGATGCCCGCCGGATCGCCGCCACCGGCGTGCCGGTCAAGCAGATCAATACCGGTGCCGGCTGCCATCTGGATGCCCATATGGTGATGCATGCCACTGAGGCCTTTGATCTGGATCAGCTGGATATCCTGTTTATCGAGAACGTCGGCAACCTGGTCTGCCCGGCTGCCTTTGATCTTGGCGAGGCCCACAAGGTGGTGGTGCTGTCGGTGACCGAAGGGGAGGACAAGCCGCTGAAGTACCCCCAGATGTTCCATAACTCTGACCTGATGCTGCTGAACAAGGTGGACCTGCTGCCGCACCTCTCCTTTGACGTGGCCCAGTGCAAAGAGTATGCGGGCCGGGTCAGCCATGATCTGGCAATCCTTGAACTCTCCGCCACCAGCGGACAGGGGCTGGATGCCTGGTATGGCTGGCTGCAGCAGGAGCTGGGGAGATAATCCGTCAGGGGGTGCGCATAGCCGGGATTGTACAAGGGGTGGGGTTCCGCCCCTTTGTCTTTCGCCTGGCAGCGGAGTTGGGACTGACCGGTTGGGTCCGCAACAGCCCGGCCGGGGTTGAGCTGGAACTGCAGGGCAGGGCAGAACAGCTTGCCGGCTTTCGTCAGCGCCTGCAGGCAGAACTGCCGCCGCTGGCAGTGATCAGCTCGCTTGAATTCCGTGACCTCCTGCTATTACACGATGAGACCGGCTTTGTGATTCTTGCCAGCAGCGACGGCAGGCGTGAACCACAGATTGCCCCGGACAGCGCGCTGTGTGTCGACTGTCTGAGGGAGCTGTCTGATCCTGCTGACCGCCGTTACCGGCATCCCTTTATCACCTGTACCAACTGCGGTCCCCGCTGGACCATTGTGACCGGCATCCCCTATGACCGTCCCCTGACCACCATGGCCGCTTTCCCCCTTTGTCCGGATTGTGAAGCGGAATACCGCAATCCCCTTGACCGTCGCTTCCATGCCCAGCCGATCGCCTGCCCGGATTGCGGTCCCCGGCTGTCTTTGGTGCCCGGTCATGCCGATCCGCTGGGGCAGGCCATTGCCCTGTTGCAGCAGGGGCTGATTGTGGCAATCAAAGGACTGGGCGGCTATCACCTGGCGGTGGATGCCTGTAACAATCAGGCGGTGGCACGTCTGCGGCAGCGTAAGCAACGGGATGAAAAACCGTTTGCGGTGATGGTGCCGGATCTTGTAACGGCCAGGCAGCTGGCTGAACTTGAGGAGTTGGAGGAGCGGCTGTTGGCCGCTCCTGAGGCGCCGGTGGTGATTGTACGCAGCAGAACTGCTACGCCGGTTGCTGAGCTGGTTGCGCCGGACAGCCGCTGGATCGGTCTGATGCTGGCCTATACGCCGCTGCACCAGTTGCTGTTTGCCGATACCGGGCTGAAGGCGTTGGTGATGACCAGCGCCAATGCCTCTGACGAGCCGATGCTCAGTGATGATGCTGAGGCTGCGGAACAGTTGGCAGGCATTGCCGATGCCATTCTGACCCATAACCGTGTGATACAGGTGCGCACCGACGATTCCGTACTGCGGGTCTTTCAGGGCAGGCCGCTCTTCTATCGCCGCTCACGGGGCTATGTGCCGCGGCCGGTGCCGCTGCCGTTTGATGCCGGGAAGATCCTGGCGGTGGGGGCGGAACTGAAGAACACGGTCTGTCTGACCCGCGGCAGGGAGGCCTTTCTCAGCCAGCATATCGGTGACCTGAAGAATGAGGCCACGCTGGACACCTTTTGCCGGACGATTGACCATCTCGGCACGATCATGGAGATCAAGCCTGAACTGGTGGCCTGTGACCGGCACCCCGATTATCTCTCCACCCGCTATGCCGAAGAGCTGGGACTGCCGCTGGTACGGGTCCAGCACCATCACGCCCACATGGCCTCCTGCATGGCTGAAAACGGCCTGGATGGCGACCTGATCGGTGTGATCTTTGACGGCACCGGTCTGGGGGATGATGGAACGGTCTGGGGCGGTGAGTTTCTGGTGGGAGGCTATGGCGCAGTGGAGCGGGCCGGTCATCTGAAGCAGGTGCGCCTGCCTGGCGGCGATCTTGCTGCCCGTGAACCGTGGCGGATGGCTGCTGCCTGGCTGTGGGAGCCGCTTGGTGACGGGATCTGGCAGCTACCCGGCATGCCGGTGCTTGCTGCCACTGACAGGCAATTACTGCAGGCCGTGCTGGAGCGGGGGATCAATGCACCGCTTACCTCAAGCATGGGGCGGTTGTTTGATGCGGCTGCATTCCTGGTGGGGGCGGCAACCCGCAACAGCTTTGACGGGCAGGCCGGCATGGCGCTGGAGGCGTTGGCAGAGGCCGCAGCCGCACCAGAGCTGCTGCTGTACCGCTTGCAGCCGGGGACGCCGTTTCAGCTTGACCCGGCACCGCTGTTGCTGGGGCTGCTGCAGCGGCTCCAGGCAGGCGAATCCTCTGCGTCGCTGGCCCGGGCCTTCCATGCCGGTCTGGCTGCGGCGGTGGTGGATGGGTGCGACCTGATCCGCCAGGAGACCGGGCTTGACCGTGTGGTGCTGTCCGGTGGTGTGTTTCAGAATCGCCTTTTGAGCGAGTTGGTGTATACTTTCTTGGCAAAATCAAATTTTTCCGTCTTTATACACCGGCTGGTGCCGCCCAATGACGGGGGGATAGCCCTGGGGCAGGCCGCAATAGCAGCAAGGAGGTAGGCAGAATGTGTCTTGGCGTGCCGATGCAGATTCTTGAAATCAATGACGATATGGTGCTGGCCGAGATCGACGGCGTACAGCGTGAGGCCAGTCTTATGATGTTGGGCGATCCGGTTGCGGTGGGGGATTATGTGATCGTACATGCCGGGTTTGCCATCTCGCGGATCGATCCGGCTGAGGCGGAGGAAACCCTGCGGATCATGCGGGAGATCTTCAACCCTGAGGATATGGCGTGAAGTTTCAGGATGAATACCGTGATCGTGAACTGGTGCAGGGGCTGGCTGCCGCCATAGCAGAGGAGGCCCGGCAGTTGCCGGAGCCGGTGCGGCTGATGGAGGTCTGCGGTACCCATACCATGGCCATTGCCCGCTTTGGCCTGAAGTCGTTACTGCCGGAGCCGGTGAAACTGGTGTCGGGTCCCGGT
Source organism: Trichlorobacter lovleyi (assembly GCF_015239775.1). Taxonomy (NCBI): domain Bacteria; kingdom Pseudomonadati; phylum Thermodesulfobacteriota; class Desulfuromonadia; order Geobacterales; family Geobacteraceae; genus Trichlorobacter; species Trichlorobacter lovleyi. The sequence continues at coordinate 3,076,504 of NZ_CP058409.1, read as the reverse complement.
TGTCCGGTCTGCGTGACGCCGGTCAGTTATATTGACCATGCCATTGCCCTTTCCGGTCTGCCGGATACGGTTGTCACCACCTTTGGTGATCTGTTGCGGGTGCCCGGCTCCAATTCATCCCTGATGGCCGAGCGGGCCAAAGGGGCTGATATCAGGATCGTCTATTCCGCGCTTGATGCGGTCAAGCTGGCCCTTGAACTGCCGCACAAACGGGTGGTGTTCCTGGGGGTGGGATTTGAAACCACCACCCCTACGGTGGCAGCCGCCATCCTTTCAGCAGAACAACAGGGATGTACAAACTTCTTTGTGCTGACCAGCCACAAGACCATGCCGGGCCCGATGCAGGCCCTGTCGGCAGACCCGCAACTACAGATCCGCGGCTACCTCTGTCCGGCCCATGTCAGCACCGTGATCGGCGCTGATGCCTATCGGCCCCTGGCTGAAAAATTCGGCATCCCCTGTGTGGTGACCGGTTTTGAGCCGGCAGATGTGCTGCAGGGAGTGCTGATGCTGGTGCAACAATGCCGCGCAGGTCGTGCCGCAGTTGAGAATCAGTACAGCCGCGCGGTATCGAACCAGGGCAATGCGAAGGCTCAAGAGCTGATCAGGCGTGTCTTTGAACCGGCTGATGCCGTTTGGCGTGGTCTAGGTGTCCTGCCGGACAGTGGTCTGGTTCTGCGTGCCGCCTATGCCGGCTATGATGCAGCCCGTATGTTGCCGGTGGAGCTGCCGCCTGCCCGTGAACCGGCCGGCTGCCGCTGTGGTGAAGTCCTGACCGGCCGGATCGCCCCCAAGGACTGTCCGTTGTTTGGCTCTGTCTGCAGTCCCGAGACGCCGGTGGGGGCCTGCATGGTCTCCAGCGAGGGAAGTTGCGCCGCTGCCTGGCGCTATGGTTGTCCTGAATAATCCGATTTACTTACGAGGACGAGGGAGCACTCCGATGGAAAGTATGGCCAAACTGAGGGAAGAATATAGATTTACCGCTGAGGATGCCGGCAACCTGCTGGATCTGATGCCGGTGGCAGAGGAGTATCTTAACGGGTTGTCTGACCACTTCATGCAATATCTGACCGATATCCCCGAAGCACAGAAGATCATTGCCGGCAATTCCAGCCGGGATCGGCTTGAAGCATTCCATCGGCACTGGTTTCGCACCCTTTTTCAGGGGACCTATGACGATGAGTACCTGCGTTCACTGAAGCGGATCGGGCAGGCCCATGTGCGGGTCGGCCTGCCGGTTCACTATGTCAATGCTGCCATGAACCATGTGCGCCATGCCATTCAGCATATGATTCACGATACCTTTGAGGACCGCGACCAGCGCCGTCTGTACCGAGAATCGGTGGACAAGATTCTGGATATGAACCTGGCGGTGATGACCTCTTCCTATCGAGATGAAGAAATGCGCAAGGTCTTTGTGTCCCGTTCGCTGGAGTCGGGTCTGATCCATCTGTCGGAGCGGTTTACCTATGGCCTGAATCTGGTGCTGGTATTGGCCCTGGCCGGGGTCTCAATCGGTGTGGTGGGCCTGTTTGTCAGTGACATCATGAAGATATTTCAAGGTGATGTCGAAAAGGGGATTCTGTCAGCCTTGGGGGCCATGTTGATCCTCTGGATGATGATCGAGCTGCTGGATAACGAGATCAAGAACCTGAAGGGGGGGAGTTTCAACATCCTGGTCTTTGTGGGAGTGATCATTGTGGCCATGGTGCGGGAGATCCTGATTTCGACCCTGCGGCATGACGACCTGAAGACCCAGGCCTTTCTGACCGTGACCCTGCTGGTGCTGGGAATTGTCTACTTCCTGGTCAGCAAGGCCCAGAAGTGTCCCTTCAAGGAAAAGGAGTAGCGTCATCGGCCATATTCTGGAGGGAATAACCGGCGGCTGGCAGTATCGCGGTCGGCTGCGGGATCTGGTTGCACAGACACCGGCGTCCCGCATGCTGCTGGATCAGGAACCGTCAGTGCTGTCAGAACAGGGTGTCAGGGCGCTGGCCCTTGATTTTGACGGGGTGCTGGCTCCCCACGCTGCCGACCAGCCGCTGCCTGAAGTGACCGACTGGTTGAGGCGCGCGGTGGCGGTGTTCGGTGTAGAGCGGGTCTGTATCCTTTCAAATCGTCCCTTTGGTCCCCGGGTGGACTGGTTTGCCAGCCAGTTTCCCGGCCTGCGTTTTGTCTCCGGTGTGCGTAAAAAACCGTATCCGGATGGCCTGAAAAAAACAGGGGAACTGGCTTCAGTTCCCCTGTCATCGATTCTGATGGTTGATGATCGTCTGCTGACCGGCTGTCTGTCTGCCCTGCTGGCCGGTGCCCGTCCTTTGTATATCCGTAATCCCTATTGCTCGTTTTCGTCTCATCCTGCTAAAGAGCTGTTTTTCATGCTGCTCAGGCGGTGTGAACGGCTGTTTGTGCGCTTAGTGCCCTGAGCCGGGACCGGCTCAGTCCATCTCCAGCACTACGCTGACCAGAATCCATTCCTCATCCAGGTCAAACAGCAGGTTCATTGAGTTGGCCTGTTTGGTGCAAATGATGTAGTCGCTTCCGGTTGCCACTGACGGCGTTGATAGCCTGACATCCAGCCCACCCTTTGAAAGGTGCTGCTTGACATTGCCTGCCACCATGTTGGCGATCTCTCCCAGGGCGTCAAAGACATCCTGATCGATTTCGTTGACTTCCATGTCAAGCATGGCCTCGGTCAGTTTCATGGCCAGCGAGGTCGGCTGATGGATCGAGATCAGCCCGTTGTAGGTGCCGGCCAGCCCGACCATGGCCGATACGCAGTCCTGGAAGTGTTCCATCGGGTCGACTTCCAGGGGCAGATGCATCAGATCAAGGCCCAGCATGGTTGAATAAACACTGCGCGTGTCGTCTATCAGATTTTTGGCCAGCGCTTCGGGGGTTGTGTTGAGGGCTGCCAGCACCTCGACTGGAATCGGCATAGGACAATCCTTTTTCTGCTGCAATCTGCTAAAACGATTGAATTCATGGTATACAGCGGTATCTAAAGTTTTGCAAGTGCCTGTTCAATCTGGCTGCAAAGTGTCTTTAACACCTTGATCCGTGCATGATTCTTGTCGTTGGCCTCCACCAGGGTCCAGGGGGCGATCTCGGTGCTGGTACGGTCGATCATGTCGCAGACCGCCTGTTCATACAGCGGCCACTTTTCACGATTGCGCCAATCCTCCTCCGTTATCTTGAACCGCTTGAATCCGATTTTCTCCCGTTCCTTGAACCGTTTCAGCTGTTCATCCTGGGTAATGGCCAGCCAGAACTTGGCTACTACCGTGTGATTGCGCACCATCTGTTCCTCAAAGTCGTTGATCTCGCTATAGGCCCGCATCCAGTCGGTCTGGGAGCAAAAACCCTCCACCCGCTCAACCAGTACCCGGCCATACCAGGAGCGATCAAAGATCGCAAAACGTCCCCGGCGGGGGAGGTGGCGCCAGAAACGCCACAGATAGGGCTGTGCCCGTTCTTCTTCACTGGGGGCGGCAATCGGAATGATCCGGTAGGCCCTGGCGTCAAGGGCCTGGGTTATCCGGCGGATACTGCCACCCTTGCCGGCGGCATCGTTTCCCTCAAACAACACCACCACCGAAATCCTGTCAAAATCCTTATGACGGGAAAGCAGGTTCAGGCGGCCTTGCAGGATTTCAAGCTCATCATCATATTTCTTCTTGATGACCTTTTTGGTCATATCCAGGGTCTGCAGAATCTGAAGCCCGTCAATGGAGCTGAAAAGGGGGGGCAGCGGCTCGCTGGCCTGGGGTGTCTCCGGCGCATCAAGGCGCCGGCGCAGTGCATCAAGCAGGGCCTTGCCGATGGAGAGCGAACGGTAGCGGTCATCGGCGCCTTCCACAATAATCCAGGGTGCTTCCGGTGTGCTGGTTGTCCGTAGCATCCGTTCCGAAACCAGCCGGAAGCGGTCATACTGCTTGTAGTTTTTCCAGTCGCTCTCCTTGATCCGCCAGCTGGTTTTGGGGTCTTTTTCCAATTTCCTGAGCCGCTTTTTCTGTTGGTCTTCCGAGAGATGCAGCCAGAATTTGAGGATTAATGCCCCTTCGTTGCAGAGCATGGTCTCGAAGCGGATGATCCGGTCCAGTTGCTGATCCAGTTCGGCATTCTTTGTCCGTCCATGGACGTTATCAACCAGCGGGGCCGAGTACCAGGAACCGATGAAGATGCCGATTTTTCCCTTGGGGGGCAGGTCGCGCCAGTAGCGCCACATCGGTGGCCGCTCCCGCTCTTCGTCGGTCAGCTCCCGCTGGGCGTGGGACTCAATGTGACGGGGGTCCATCCACTCGTGCAGCAGGTTCATGGTTTCACCCTTGCCCGCACAGTCAACTCCGGCCAGCAGGATGATGACCGGGAAACGGGCTGACTGCAGCAGGTCAAGCTGGGCATCCAGAAGAGCCTCCCGCAGGTTGGGCAGCTCTTTCTTATAGACTTCCTTGCTGATTTTGTGGCCGAGCTCAGCTGATTCGAACATGGCGGCACCTCCCGGTCTGCATCTGAAGGCTGTATACCACACAATCTGTCCGGGGCAAGCGGGAGCGCTTTTTTCTTTGTCCAGTTCCAGACTGTTATGCTATGATTCAAAAACGATGTGTACCAACAAACAGGAGGAAACAGTGAAAGCAACTATCGTAACATTGATGATCGCTGCACTTGCATTAGCGGGTTGCCAGGACAAGCCCAAGACTGAAGCACCAACTAACCAGCAGGCTGCGGGCGCTCTACCTGCCGGCCATCCACCGGTTGGCGGCATGCCGCCAGCTCAGGATGGTAAGGCTGCCATGCCTGGCGGGGCTGAAAAGGGCGATCCCCATGCCGGTCTGAAGCCGACCGCCATTCCGCAAGGTGTCCCCACCAAGTCCGGCAAGGTGCTGGAAGTTCTTGATGGCGGCCAGTATATCTATATGCAGGTACAGCATGATGATGGCAAGAAGATCTGGGTTGCCGCCCTGCCGATGAAGGTTGCCAAGGGTGACAAGGTCAAGTATGCGGATGCACCGGCTCTGCCGAACTTCCCCAGCAAGAGCCTGAAGCGCACCTTTGATGCCCTGGTTCTGACCCAGGCGGTAGAGGTCGTAAAGTAAACCGGCTTGATGTTGAAGGCGTAAAAAAGGCGGCTGAACTTTCGTTCAGCCGCCTTTTTTAGTGCCCCAGGCGCAGTAGTGCCTCTGCCGCAGGCCTGTGCCGGGGCACCAGCTTCAGGAGCTGCCGGTAGCAGTCTGCAGCCAGTTTGAGCTGATCATGCTGCTCGTACAGCTCTGCAAGCAGAAACCAGCCCCAGGGGTGGTCCGGTTCATTCCGGGTGATTTGGCAGTACTGCTGTTCAGCCTGGTGCGGGTCGCCATCCGCAGCATACCGGTCACCGGCCTGCATGGCCGTTACTGCGCTGTAACCGGCATCAGCCTGGATGGCAAGCAGCTGTTGCATGCTGCAGCGGTTGTGGTACTGAGCGGTGCGGGTAAGCAGACGCCTGACCTGCTGCTGGCCGTTCGGGGCCGCCAGTACGGCCTCGTCCCTGCTGGTCTCAAACAGGGTCTCCGCGACCTTCCCCGCTCTGACAGCCGCCTCAAACAGTGCTGTGCCGGGGTAGTAGGCCAGTGGCGCCACCTGCAGGTCGTCGGGCCGGATCCGTTTGATCAGGTTGATGGTCTGCTGCCGGTCGGCATCAGATTCTTCGGGGATGCCGCTGATCAGGTAGACTGAAAGCTGCATGCCGCTCTGCCGGATCAGCTCAGCCGCCTTGACAACCTGGTCCGGCATGATCCGTTTGCCCAGCAGTTTCAGCATGGCTGGCGAACCTGATTCTACCCCCAGCTGGACGCATTCACAGCCCGCCTGCCGCATCCATGTCAGGGTTTCACGATCAATCGCCTCGACCCGTGACTGGCAGTTCCAGAAGATGTTGACCCGCCTGTCAATCAGTTCACGACAAAGCGCGACCGTTCTGCGGCGGTCTGCCGTAAAGGTGTCATCACGCAGGGAAAGGTACAGCAGGCCATAGTGATCCCGGAGGTAGCGCATCTCCTCCGCCACGGAGCGGGCTGAGCGATAGCGTACCCGTCGACCCCAGAAGGT